>NZ_JBSFGU010000020.1:0-138561 GCF_053596725.1 Kitasatospora sp. NPDC001660
GGTTACATTCCGAACCCGGAAGCTAAGCCTCACAGCGCCGATGGTACTGCAGGGGGGACCCTGTGGGAGAGTAGGACGCCGCCGAACAATCATTCGAGAGAAGCCCCCGCCGGTGACCGGTCGGGGGCTTCTCTGTTGTAAGGTCAATGTGCATTGTCATCGCACGGGACAGGAGGCCCCCGGGTGGAGGTCCAGGAGACGCGGGTCCAGACCGATCGCGTCCTCACCATCCCCAACTTGCTGAGCATGGGCCGGCTGGTGGGCGTTCCGCTCTTCCTCTGGCTCATTCTCTGGCCGAAGTTCGGCGGGCCGAACAACGACCTTTGGGCGTTGCTCATCCTGGCGCTGAGCGGGGTCAGTGACTACCTGGACGGAAAGCTCGCTCGGCGATGGGGACAGATCAGCCGGGTGGGGCAGCTGCTCGATCCGCTGGCCGACCGGCTCTATGTGCTGTCCACCCTGCTCGGTTTGACGTGGCGTGGGATTCTGCCGTTGTGGGTGACGGGCATTCTGCTCGCCCGTGAGCTCTTCATCGCCGCGCTGCTGCCCATTCTCAACCGGCACGGATACGGGCCGCTCCAGGTGAGTTTCCTGGGGAAGGCCGCGACCTTCAATCTGATGTACGCGTTTCCGCTTCTCCTCCTCGGCAGCGGCGACAACTGGATCGCGCGGCCGGCCGAGGTGGTGAGCTGGGCCTTCATCTGGTGGGGGACCACGCTGTACTGGTGGGCCGCTATTCTCTACGCGGTTCAGGCGCGACGGATCGTCCGGGCGAGCTCGAAGGGCTCCGCGTCCACGGTCTGAGACGTGATCTGAGAGAAGTGCCACGGCGCCTCGGTGCGTCGGACGATACCTTCCGGGTAGAGAACCCTCTGGAACGGTTTGATGGGCCTGCAGGTCCAGCACCGCGAAGGAGGACGCACCCGTAATGAAAGCCGTTGTAATGGCAGGGGGCGAAGGCACCCGACTCCGCCCGATGACCTCCAGCATGCCGAAGCCGCTGCTTCCGGTGGCCAATAGGCCGATCATGGAGCACGTGCTTCGGCTGCTGAAGCGGCACGGCCTCTCCGACACCGTCGTCACCGTCCAGTTCCTGGCGTCACTGGTCAAGAACTACTTCGGTGACGGCGAGGAACTGGGCATGCACCTCACCTATGCCCACGAGGAGACGCCACTCGGCACTGCGGGAAGTGTCAAGAACGCCGAGGACGCGTTGAAGGACGATTCCTTTCTGGTGATCTCCGGTGACGCGCTGACCGACTTCAACCTCTCCGAATTGATCGACTTTCACCGGAGCAAGAACGCGCTGGTCACCGTCTGTCTCACCAGGGTGCCGAATCCCCTGGAGTTCGGTATCACGATCACCGACGACGACGGGCGGGTCGAGCGGTTCCTGGAGAAGCCGACCTGGGGGCAGGTCTTCTCCGACACGGTGAACACCGGTATCTACGTGATGGAGCCCGAGGTCTTCGACTACGTCGCGGCGGGGGAGTCGGTGGACTGGTCGAGTGACGTCTTCCCGCAGCTGCTGAAGGAGGGCAAGCGGGTTTACGGGTACGTCGCCGAGGGCTACTGGGAGGACGTGGGCACCCACGAGAGCTATGGCAAGGCCCAGGCGGACGTTCTGGAGGGCAAGGTCGACGTCGAGATCGACGGGTTCGAGATCTCGCCGGGTGTCTGGGTGGCCGAGGGCGCCGAGGTGGACCCCGAGGCGGTGCTGCGCGGGCCGCTGTACATCGGGGACTACGCCAAGGTCGAGGCCGGCGTCGAGATCCGCGAGCACACCGTGCTCGGCAGCAACGTGGTCGTCAAGCGCGGTGCCTTCCTCCACCGTGCTGTTGTCCACGACAACGTCTACGTCGGGCCGCAGAGCAACCTCCGCGGCTGTGTGGTCGGCAAGAACACCGACGTGATGCGGGCCGCGCGGATCGAGGACGGCGCGGTGATCGGGGACGAGTGCCTGATCGGCGAGGAGTCGATCATCGCGGCGAACGTCCGGGTCTATCCGTTCAAGACGATCGAGGCCGGAGCCGTCGTCAACACTTCGGTGATCTGGGAGTCCCGTGGGCAGGAGCACCTGTTCGGCGTGCGGGGCGTGTCGGGAATCCTCAACGTCGAGATCACCCCGGAGCTCGCCGTTCGATTGGCCGGAGCGTACGCCACGACTCTGAAGAAGGGGGCGACCGTCACCATTGCGCGTGACCACTCGCGTGGTGCGCGTGCGCTCAAACGGGCGATGATCTCGGCGCTCCAGACGTCCGCGATCGACGTCCGCGACCTGGAGAACGTGCCCATGCCGGTCGCCCGGCAGCACACGGCGCGCGGGAGTGCGGGCGGGATCTTCCTGCGGACAACGCCGGGGGTGCCGGACTCGCTGGACATCCTTTTCTTCGACGAGCGCGGGGCGGACCTGTCCCAGGCCGGGCAGCGCAAGTTGGACCGTGTGTACGCGCGCCAGGAGTACCGGCGGGCCTTCCCCGGTGAGATCGGGGACCTGACCTTCCCGTCCAGCGTCTTCGACTCCTACGCGGGCAACCTGCTGCGGACCGTCGACACCACGGGGGTCCGCGAGGCCGGTCTGAAGGTGGTCGTCGACACCGCGCACGGCAGCGCGGGGCTCGTTCTGCCGAGCATCCTCGGTCGGCTCGGCGTGGAGGCCCTCACCGTCTCCAGCGGGCTCGACGAGGCGCGGCCGACGGAGGACGCGGAGGAGCGGCGGGCCGGGCTGGCCAGGCTCGGCGAGCTGGTGGCGTCGTCCCGGGCGGCGTTCGGGGTCCGCTTCGACCCGGTCGGTGAGCGCGTCGCGTTCGTCGACGAGTTGGGGCGCGTGATCGACGACGACCGGGCGCTGCTGGTACTGCTGGACCTGGTGGCCGCCGAGCGGCGCAGCGGGCAGGTGGCGCTGCCGGTGACGACGACCCGGATCGCCGAGCAGGTCGCCGCGTACCACGGCACCCAGGTCATCTGGACCACGACGACGCCGGACGACCTCGCGAAGGCGGCGTCGGCCGAGGGCACGGTGTTCGGCGGGGACGGGCGCGGCGGGTTCGTCGTGCCGGAGTTCAGCGGGGTGCTGGACGGGGCCGCGGCCTTCGTCCGGCTGGTCGGGCTGGTGGCGCGGACGCAGCTCACCCTGAGCCAGATCGACGCACGCATCCCGCAGGCGCACATCCGGCGGCGGGACATCGCGACCCCCTGGGCGGCCAAGGGCATGGTGATGCGCTCGGTCGTGGAGGCGGCGGGCAGCCGGCGGCTGGACACCACGGACGGTGTGCGCGTCGTCGAGGCGGACGGGCGCTGGACGCTGGTGCTGCCGGACCCGGCGGAGGCGATCACCCACCTGTGGGCGGAGGGTCCGGACGACGAGGCGACCGAGGCGCTGCTGGACGAGTGGGCGGCGGTGGTCGACGGCGCCGGGCGGTAGCCGGGCGGCGGATGGCGCCGTAGCGTGACGGTGGGGGTGTGCGGAGTGGTTCGCACGCCCCCGCTGTCCCTTTTCACACCATTCGATGCGATCCGCCGCCTTCTGTCGTGTGCGCCGGTCAGGGGCTGTGCATGAGGGCCTTCGCCGACATGGGACGATGGTCCGCATGCCAGCGACGCCGAGTGCCACCAACGGACGGTACAACCGTCCGGACGCCTCGATGTCCCTGCTGACCAACGTGATGGACCACAGCCTGGACGAGGGCTACGCGGAAGCGGCCGCGGCGCGGGGTGGTGAGCGCGACAGCCGGATACCCGTGACGCTCCGGGGGCTGGTCACACTGGGCGCGGGGCTGGCGCTGGTGGGGACCGTGCTGACGGTCGGCGCGGTGAACGCGCACAAGGCGGAGCCGACGCTCGCCAAGGAGCGGGACGCGCTGATCCACCGGGTCAACGACAGCAACACCGCGGCCGACCAACTCCAGCAGCAGGTCCAGGACCTCCGGCAGAGGGTCGACAGCGCGCAGCGCCAGGCGCTCCCCGCGGGTGACGCCGGCGCGGACGGGCTGACCGGCCTGGTGGGCCTGGGAGAGGTCACCGGGCCGGGTGTGAAGCTCGTCCTGGAGGACGCCACCGGGACGGGCGGCGGGGGGAACGTCGACCCGCGGGCCGGGCAGGGCTTCTCCAACAGCGGCCGGCTGCGGGACCGCGACCTCCAGCTCGTGGTGAACGGGCTCTGGGGGAACGGCGCGGAGGCCGTCTCGATCAACGGGCAGCGGCTGACGGCGCTGTCGGCGATCCGGGCCGCGGGTGAGGCCGTGCTGGTGGACAACCGGCCGCTGGTGCCGCCGTACACCATCCAGGCGATCGGGGACGGGCCGAAGCTCCTCAACGCCTTCGAGAAGGACATGGCGGGGGAGTACCTGCGGCTGCTCCAGGAGAAGTACGGCATCAAGTCGACGCTGTCGGCGCAGAAGAACCTGACGCTGCCCGCGGCGGTGGGTGTGACGCTGCGGACGGCGCAGCCGGTGACTCCCGAGCCCTCGCCGACGGCGACGCCGTCGGCCGTACCAACCCCGACCCCGAATCCGTCGGCCACGGCCGGAACCTCGGAGAGCCCCAGCGCGTCCGTTTCACCGTCCGCGACTGGTGCGAACGCGAAACGGCGCCCGCCGGGCGGGAGCACCACCAGGACCACGACAGCGACAGGAGCAGCTAGACCGTGATTGCCGTACTGGGTCTCGTGATCGGGGTGGTCGTCGGTCTCTTCGTCCAGCCCGAGGTGCCGGACGCCGTCGTGCCGTACCTGCCGATCGCGGTGGTGGCGGCGCTCGACGCGGTGTTCGGCGGTGTCCGGGCGATGCTGGACGGGATCTTCGACGACAAGGTGTTCATCGTGTCGTTCCTGTCGAACGTGGTGGTCGCGGCGCTGATCGTGTTCCTCGGTGACCAGTTGGGCGTCGGTTCGCAGCTGTCCACGGGTGTGGTCGTCGTCCTCGGCATCCGCATCTTCTCCAACGCGGCGGCGATCCGGCGCCATGTCTTCCGTGCCTGAGCCGGGCCGCGGGACGGCGGCGGAGGAGAACATGGACGGCGCGGCGAAGGCGGGGCAGGAGAAGCCAGCCTGGAAGGTTTCCGAGGAAGCTGCCGCCGAGGCCGTCGAGAAGGCTGTCGAGAAGGCCGTCGACGAGGGGAAGGCCGCGGAGCGTGCTGAGAAGCCGTCCGCTGATGAGGAGCGGCCGGCGAATTCCGAGCTTGAGGGCGAGTCCGAGGCGGCGCCCGTCGAGGAGTCCGCGCCGGAGCCCGAGGCCAAGCCGGAACCGGTGCCGGCGCCCGCGGTGAAGGAGGGGCGGGAGCACGCGCCTGAGCCCGACGAAGAGCCGGCCGAGGAGCCCGTCGCCGCGCCGGAGTCCGAGCCCGCTCCCGCTCCCGTGGTGGCGGACCGGAGCGCCGGGCGGCGGCGGCTGAAAGCCGCGCTCTGGCCGCCGCGGCTGTCGCGCGGGCAGCTCGTGGTGGCGCTGCTGCTCTTCTCGCTCGGCCTGGCGCTGGCGATCCAGGTGCGCTCGACCAACGACCACCACAACCAGCTGCGCGGCGCCCGTCAGGAGGACCTGGTCCGGATCCTCGACGAACTGGACAGCCGTCAGCAGCGTCTCCAGCAGGAGAAGGCGGAGCTGGAACAGTCCCTGGCCAAGTTGGAGAACAGCTCCAACCAGGCCAAGGAGGCCCAGGAGCAGACCAGGAAGAAGGAGACGGAGCTCGGCGTGCTCGCCGGGACCGTCAAAGCCACAGGTCCGGGCATCGTACTCACTGTCGATGATCCCCAAGGGCAGGTGAAGGCAGATATGCTGCTGGACACCCTGCAGGAACTCCGAGCAGCGGGGGCGGAGGCGATTCAGATCAACGATGTTCGCGTGGTGGTCAACACCAACTTCACGGACGTGACGGGCGGCGGTGTGCAGATCGACGGCAAGAAGGTGTCGCAGCCGTACCGCTTCACGGTCGTGGGGAACCCGCAGGACCTGACGCCCGCGCTGAACATTCCGGGAGGTGTCGTCCGCACGCTGGAGAGCCATCAGGCCCGGGCGACGATCACCACCCCGCAGAAGGTCGTCGTCGACGCGATCGTCGATCTCAAGACGCCGCAGTACGCCAAGCCGGCTTCGAAGTGACGGGGCACCTGGCGAACGGCCCGTCACGTGCGGGCGGCACCCGGTGCGGGGCGCCGTCGTGGCGTGGGCGAGACTGGGTCGTACCAGCACGCATCGGAGCAAGAACCGCCGCACCAACCGTCGGAGTACCACTCCAGCCGGCCCGATCCACGACCGGGCCCGCAGCCTGTCCGAGGTTCTCACCCTGCCCCGCGGGCGGGTCTGTCACACGCAAGGGGATTCGCCCGTGAGTTTCTTCTCGAAGTTGTTCGGTCGTAACAAGGGCCACGACGCGGCCGTCGAGGCGCCGACCGCGCGCCATCGCCGGTCTGACGACGAGCCCGCCGTGCCCGGCATGCGCCCCGCCCCCGAGACGGCGGAGTACGCGGAACGGCAGCTGTACCGGGACGGCGGCGCCCAGTACGCGGGGAATCCGACGGGCTACGGCGCGTCGGTTGACCCTTCCGACGACCCGCGCATAGGTTTCCAGTCAGGACCCTCAACCTTTGGTGGAGGGTTTGCCCCGGACCCGTACGCCGGGCACAACCCGTCGGGTGTGCCGCGCCAGGAGGCTGTGAACATGGCTGGCCCCACTCCGTGCCCGCGGTGCGGTAACCAGAACCCGGCCGCGGCCCGCTTCTGTTCCAACTGCGGTACGGCACTGCGCGGTGGCGCACTGCCGGAGGGCGCGGCGGAGACCACGTCGACCATCTCCATCTCCGGCCTGGAGTCGTACGACCCGAACACCACGACTGGCACCGGCACCACGCCGGCCCTGTCGGCCGAGGTGCTGGCGGCGATCGACGCGCTGCCGCCGGGCTCGGCGCTGCTGATCGTGCAGCGCGGCCCGAACTCGGGCAGCCGGTTCCTGCTGGACGCCGACGTCACCACCGCGGGCCGCCACCCGCAGGGCGACATCTTCCTGGACGACGTGACGGTCTCGCGGCGGCACGTGGAGTTCCGCCGCACGCCGGCCGGCTTCAGCGTCGCGGACGTGGGCAGCCTCAACGGCACCTACGTCAACCGGGAGCGGATCGACGAGGTGTCGCTGAACAACGGCGACGAGGTGCAGATCGGGAAGTACCGGCTGGTCTTCTTCGCCGGTCACAACCGGGGGTACTGAACCCAACGTCGGCAGGAGCCCGAGTGAGTACGAATACCTCCGATTCATCTCTCGGGGCGGCCAGGCCCGCGTCCTTCGGTCCGCAGACGGACCGGGACGGGCGCGGGGTGGTCGCGGGCCCCAGGCAGCCGGTCCGGCCGGAGCGGCCGGGCGGACGGCGCCGCGGCGACGAACTGCTCAGCATCGGCTCGGTGCTGGCCCACCTGCGCGACGAGTTCCCCGAGGTCACCATCTCCAAGATCAGGTTCCTGGAGGCGGAGGGCCTGGTCGAGCCGCAGCGCACGCCCTCGGGGTACCGCAAGTTCAGCCCGGCCGACGTCGAGCGGCTGGCCTACGTGCTGCGGATGCAGCGTGACCACTACCTGCCGCTGCGGGTGATCCGCGAGCACCTGGACGCGATGGAGCGCGGGGAGGCACCGCCCGCGCTGCCGCCCTCGGCCGACGCCCGGCCCGGGCCGCTGGAGGAGGCGGACCGGGAGTTGGTGGCCGCCGCCGAGGCGTCGTCCGGTGTCCGGCTGGGCCGGGCCGAGCTGCTGGCCGCCGCCGGGGCGGGCGAGGGCGACCTGGCCGAGTGGGAGGCCTACGGGCTGGTCGCGCCCGGGCCGGACGGCGGGTACGACGGCGAGGCGCTGCAGGTGGCCCGGCTGGTCGCGGAGCTCGGCCGGTACGGGCTGGAACCGCGGCACCTGCGGGCCATGAAGGCCGCCGCCGACCGGGAGGTCTCCCTCGTCGAGCAGGTGGTGGCGCCGCTGCGCCGGCACCGGAACCCGCAGACCAGAGCCCATGCCGAGGCCACCGCCCGGGAGCTCGCCACGCTGGCCGTTCGGCTGCACGCGGCCATGGTCCAGGCCGGTCTGCGGGCCCGCCCGTGACGACCCCACCCCGCTGACCAGCGGTGTCGGGTCTGCGCTTTCATATCCGGGTCCAGAGCCATAGGGTTGCTGTGTGAATGAGCTCGACGTCGTGGGTGTCCGGGTGGAGATGCCTTCCAACCAGCCGATCGTGCTGCTGCGGGAGGTCGGGGGCGATAGGTACCTGCCGATCTGGATCGGTCCCGGCGAGGCGACCGCGATCGCCTTCGCGCAGCAGGGCATGACCCCGGTGCGCCCACTGACGCACGACCTCTTCAAGGACGTCCTGGAGGCGCTCGGCCAGCAGCTGACCGAGGTGCGGATCACCGACCTGCGGGAGGGCGTGTTCTACGCCGAGCTGGTCTTCGACGGCGGGGTCGAGGTGAGCGCCCGGCCGTCCGATGCGATAGCGCTCGCGCTGCGCACCGGCACGCCGATCTTCGGGAGCGAGGAGGTGCTCGCGGAGGCGGGCATCGCGATCCCGGACGAGCAGGAGGACGAGGTCGAGAAGTTCCGCGAGTTCCTCGACCAGGTGTCGCCCGAGGACTTCGGGGGCAGTGGTCCGCAGTAGCGCGGACGGGCCGGCCTACTGGCCGTGCTGTCGTTTTGCCAAAAACCGTCCACCTACCCACACTAGGGGCACGAAAAACCACTCTCCTGAGTGACGTGGTTTGCCCGGCCCGGCGTGGCGATCGTTGACGGGCCATAGAGGACTGCCTACCGTCAGGAGTGGCTGCCCGGGTGCCCGAAGCCCGCAGTCTGGGTTGCCCGCAACACGAGTGGACGGAGGTAGGCATGAGCAGCACCGGCGATGACGCGGCCGTGGGAGGCCTGTGCGCCGTGCACATGCCGCGCACCGCTCGCAGCGTGACGGACCTGCCCCGGGTGGGCCGGTTCCCGGCCGTGCAGCCCGGCCAGCCGGCCATCGAGCGGCTGGCGCCGACCTCCGAACTCATCGGCTACCGGGGCCCGACGGCCTGTGCGGCGGCCGGCATCACGTACCGCCAGCTGGACTACTGGGCCCGGACGGGGCTGCTGGAGCCCAGCGTCCGTTCGGCGTACCCGGCGACCAGTCAGCGGCTCTACAGCTTCCGCGACATCCTGCTGCTCAAGATCGTCAAGCGGCTGCTCGACGTGGGCGTCTCGCTGCAGAACATCCGGGTGGCCGTCGCGCACCTGCAGTCGGCCGACCAGGGCGACCTCGCCGGGCTGACACTCATGTGCGACGGTGCGACGGTCTACGAGTGCACCACGCCGCAGCAGGTCGTCGACCTGCTGAAGGGCGGTCAGGGTGTGTTCGGCATCGCGGTGGGGGCGGTCTGCCAGGAGCTGGAGCTCACCCTCGGGCGCCTGCACGCCGAGCGGACGGACACCGGTGAGACGCTGCTCGGGCACGACCCGGCGGACGAACTCGCCCAGCGCCGCAATCGGGCGGTCTGACAACCGGACTGACGAGGCCGCGGGCCCGGACGGGGAACCGTCCGGGCCCGCGGCCTCGTCGTGGTGCCTGGTGAAACGATCTAGGGAGGGCACGTGAGGATCGGCTCCGGGATAGCGGGCCTGCTGCGGCGCCGGGCCGGGCAGTGGGGCGTACGGCTGCGGCAGCGGCGGACGCAGCGCAGGATCTACCAGCTGGCCGTCCTCTGCTGCGCGGTGGCGCTGGCGCCGATCTCCTGGCTGTGGCTGTCGGCGGGGGACCGGGTGGGCACGGTGGAGTCCGCGCCGTCGGCGCCGGTGGCGATCGTCTTCGGGGCCGGGCTGGACCAGGGCAAGCCGACGCCCTACCTGGAGCACCGGCTGGTCGGGGCGCTGGACCTGTACCGGGAGGGCAAGGTCCAGGCGATCCTGGTGACCGGCGACAACGGGCGGGTGGAGTACAGCGAGCCCGACGCGATGTTCCGTTACCTGGTCGAACACGGGGTCCCGGAGGGTCGGGTGGTCCGGGACTACGCGGGCTTCACCACGTGGGACTCCTGCGCCCGGGCGCACCGGATCTTCGGGGTGGACCGCGCGGTGCTGGTGAGCCAGGACTTCCACGTCCGGCGGGCGCTGGCGCTGTGCGAGGCGGCCGGGATCCGGTCGTACGCCGTCGGGGTGCCGGAGCTGCACGACGTGACGTGGCTGTACGGCGGCCTGCGGGAGGTCCCGGGGGCGGGCAAGGCGGCGCTGAGCGCCTGGCTGCGGCCCGACCCGGTGTTCCTCGGGCCCAAGGAGGACGGCATCCCGAAGGCGCTGGCGCAGGCCGCCAGGCGGTAGCGGCGGGGCGCGGGTCCGTCCTGCGGTGGCGGCGGGGCGCGGCCCGGTTCGTACGCACTGTCGGACCCGTGCGGCATGATCGGGCGCGTGCGATCACTGCCGAGCATCATCCACCTCGACATGGACGCCTTCTTCGCGGCGGTGGAGCAGGCGGCCAAGCCGAGCCTGCGCGGCAAGCCGGTGATCGTGGGCGGGCTCGGCGGGCGCGGGGTGGTCTCCACCGCCTCGTACGAGGCACGGAAGTTCGGGGTGCACTCGGCGATGCCGATGGCGCAGGCCCGTCGGCTCTGCCCGAACGCGGCCTTCCTGACCGGGCGGTTCGAGGCCTACCGGCAGGTGAGCGACATTGTCATGGGCCTGCTGCGGGAGCTGTCGCCGCTGGTGCAGCCGCTGAGCCTGGACGAGGCGTTCGTCGACCTGGAGGCCGGCCCGTACGGACCGGCGCTGGCCGGAGCGGACCACGGGACCGGGGAACGGCTGGTGCTCGCGCTGGCGGAGGACCTGCGGGCCGACATCCGTCGGCGCACCGGGGTGACCGGGTCGGTCGGGGCGGCCGGGTCCAAGCTGATGGCGAAGATCGCCTCCGAGCGGGCCAAGCCGGACGGGCTGGTGCTGATCGAGCCCGGGCAGGAGCGGGCCGTGCTCGGCCCGATGCCGGTGCGGGCGCTGCCCGGGATCGGGCCGGCCACCGAGCAGGTGCTGCGGCGGGCCGGGCTGAACACGGTGGCCGACCTCGCGGACGCGGGGGAGGCGGAACTCGTCCAGCTGCTGGGGAAGGCGCACGGCGCCGGCATCCACGCCATGTCGATAGGGCTGGACGACCGGCCCGTGGTGGCCGACCAGGACGCGAAGTCGGTGTCGGTGGAGGACACCTTCGAGGTGGACCTCGCTGACCGGGACCGCGTGCTGCGCGAGGTCGAGATGCTGGCCGCCCGGTGCGTGCGGCGGCTGCGGGCGGCCGGGCGCTCGGGACGGACGGTGGTGCTCAAGGTCCGCCGCTTCGACTTCTCGACGCTGACCCGTTCGGAGACGCTGCGCGGGCCGACGGACGACGAGACGGTGATCACCGAGACGGCGCGCCGGCTGGCCTCCCAGGTGGACATCACCGGTGGGGTGCGGCTGCTCGGCGTCGGAGTCTCGCAGCTGGCCGACTACACGCAGGAGGACCTGTTCGCCCAGGCCGTCCGGGAGGAGGCCGCGCTTGAGCACGCCGGGGACGAGGGCGCGGGGGCCGGAGACGAGCCGGAGGCGCCCGTCCTGCGGCGCTGGCTGCCCGGGCAGGACGTCCACCACGCGGAGTACGGGCCCGGGTGGGTGCAGGGGAGCGGGGTCGGGCGGGTGACCGTGCGGTTCGAGACGCCGTGGAGCGAGCCGGGGCGGGTGCGGACCTTCTCGGTGGACGATCCTCGACTGGCGCCGGCCCGGCCGCTGCCGCTGGTCGAGGGTGCGGACTGGGGCGGCGGGGACGACGGCGAGGTGGGCGGGGAGGAAGCCGACTGAAGGGGCTGGACGCGTTGCGGCCCCACCGGGAAGGGGAGTACCAGGTGGGGCCGCGTTCCGTTGCCGGGCCTCGGGCGGTCGCGATGCCCTCCCGACCGCGTGAGGTCCGGGCTCCCGCGCCCTGTCCCTGAGCGCGGGGGCGGACGCCTCGTCAGGCGTCGGTCTTGACCAGCTTGTCGCTGGGGTTCTGCTCGGCCCGGGCACCGGAGACGGTGACCGCGGCGGCCGGCCTGGCGGTGCGGATCAGGAACGGGACGACACCGGCGATGATGCAGACCACGGCCGTGGTCCAGAAGGCGTGCTTGTAGGCGTCCAGGGTGGGCAGCAGCACCGGGATCTTGATCGGGAGCTTCATGGTGTCGCCGGTGAGGATGGCGGTCATGACGGCGGTGCCGATCGCGCCACCGACGGTGCGCAGCACGGAGTTCATGCCGTTGGCGATGCCGCTCTGCTCGACCGGGACGGCGCCGTTGATGTAGGCCGGCATCGCGGCGAAGGCGAGGCCGATGCCGAGGCCGAAGATGGCGGAGGCGGTGTAGATGTCGCCCTCGTGGCTGTGGCGCAGGGCCAGGTAGGCCATCGCGACGGCACCGAGGACCCCGCCGAGGACCAGCGGCAGACGGGGGCCGCGGCGGGCGATCAGCAGGGCGCCGAGCGGGGCGGCCACCATCGAGCCGATGGCGGACGGCAGCAGCATGACACCGGCGTGCAGCACGGTGGCGGTGAAGCCGTAGTGGGCCAGCTTCTCCGGGGTCTGGGCGAAGTTGCTGATCACCATGAACGAGCCGTACATGCCGAAGCCGATCAGCAGGCCGGCCAGGTTGGTGAAGGCCACGGCCGGGCGGGACATCATGGTCAGGTCCACCAGCGGGTGCGCGACCTTGACCTCGATGACGCCCCAGATCAGGGCGACCACGGCGGCGACGGCGAACAGGCCGAGGGTCTTCGTGGAGGTCCAGCCCCAGTGGTTGCCCTGGCTGACCGCGACCAGCAGGGCGGACAGCCAGCCGGCCAGGGTGAGCGCGCCGAGCGGGTCGGCGCCGCCCTCCTTGTCGATGACCGGGTCGGACGGGACGCGGATGGCGACCAGGGCGACCGCGATCAGACCGAAGACCAGGCCCATCCAGAAGATCGACTTGTAGTTCCAGTGCTCCAGCAGGAGACCGGTGGCGACCAGGCCGAGGCCGGAGCCGACGCCCATCGAGGCGCTGATGGCGGCGACGCCGCCGGTCACCTTCTGCTTGGGCAGCTCGTCGCGGACGATGCTGATCGCCAGCGGCATCACGCCACCGCCGGCGCCCTGGAGGACGCGGGCGACGACCAGCAGGCTGAACGAGTGGGTGCTGACGGCCAGGGCCGAACCGGCGACCAGGCCGGCCAGCGAGATCAGCAGCATCGGCTTGCGGCCCCGGAGGTCGCCGAAGCGGCCCAGGAGGGGAGTCAGCACGGCGGCGGAGAGCAGGTTGGCCGTCATCAGCCAGGTGATGTTGGACCCGGAGACGTCCAGTTCCTTGGCCAGCGAGGGCAGGATCGGGACGACCGCGGTCTGCACCACGCTGAACGACAGCATCGCCAGGATGAGGGCCGGCAGGACCCGGGCGCTGCTCTGCTTCTCGGCCGCGGTGGTGGGCTGTGGTGCCTCACTCACGGTTGCTTCCTCCCGTACATAGTGAATGAACTGAAATAACCATGCAGGGAGATACTTCAGAGTGTCAAATATCGAGTGGTTAAGGTTTGGCAAAGGGGTGCCTGTGGCGGGCTGGGGGGTGGGGATCGGGCATGGCGAAGGCTCCCGGTGGGGCCGGGAGCCTTCGGGGCGGGGTGCTCAGGAGAGGGGGCGGAAGGGGGTGCCGTTGGGGGTGGGGGTGCCGTTGGCGCCGTTGGTGCCGTTGCCGGTGGGGGTGTTGTCGTGGACCTCGACGTGTTCGCGGCGGAGTTCGTCCTTGATGACCTCTTCGGCGGTGTAGCGCTCGACGACCAGGCGGACGCGCTCGATCGGGGCAAGGTACTTGCGGACCACCGGGCGCTCCTCGCGGAGAGTGACCGACTCGACCGACTCGGCGATGTCCTTCGCGGTGAGTGAGGCGCGCTCGGCATCGCTGACCGGCATCCGCTCCACCCGGACGCGCTCACGGACGACCGTGACGCGGCGCTCGACCTGCTCGCTCGTCACGTACTTGCGCAGCCTCGCCGTGCCCACGGCGTGCCACTCGGTGGTGATGTCCACTCGCTCCTCGCGGCAGGTGATCTCGACCGGGGCGGCGGGGGGTGGGGTGGCCGGGCCGGCGGTGGGGGCCGGAGGGGTCTGGGGCTTCGGCTCGACCATCGGGGCGGGGGGTGGGGTGGCCGGGCCGGCGGTGGGGGCCGGAGGGGTCTGGGGCTTCGGCTCGACCATCGGGGCGGGGGTGCTCGTGGTCATGCTCGTGGCCGCCGTCGGGGCGGCGGCGGGCGCGGGGGTGCCGAGGGTCCGCACGTTGGCCTCCGGGGCAGTCGAGGTGGGAGCGGCGGTGAAAGGGGGCGTGGTCATGGGGGTGGTGGCCGCCGTGGTGGTGCCGAAGTCGAGGTCAGGCTTCCGGGATCCGGCCTCGTCGCCCACCGGACGGCCGTTCGCGGGGGCGTCGAGGCCGTAGTAGCGGTAGAGCTGCAGCTCCTGGGCCGGCGACAGGTGCTGGCCGACGCCGAAGTCCGGCGAGTCCTTGACCAGCGACTTGTCGTACGGCACGCGGAGCTCGTCGCCGGAGAACTCGCTCGTGGTGAGCGGGACGAAGGCGTCCCGGCCGAAGATGCCGGTGCGGACGGCGGCCCACTCGGGCAGGCCGGTGGCGTCGTCCAGGTACACCTCGTCGACCGTGCCGATCTTGTCTCCGTTGCGGTCGACCGCCTTGTGGCCGATGAGGTCCTGGGGGTCGATATCGGTTTGCACTCTTTCCTCCAGTGCGCTGCGCCTGCGGAACTCCCGCAGGACGGCCGGAGCACCCGTGCCGTCCGCCACTTCACACCAAAAGCCATCAACCGGACGGGCGCGAGCGGGGCGCGTCCGGACGGGCTGTGCGGTGGGCCGTCAGGGGGACGCGCGTAGACCTCGCGTGACCAGACACACCCGTGATCGAACGGGCTCCCGCTGGTACCCTGGGCGGCGACCGCCGAGCCCGCTCGGGAGAGTCCCCGAAGGCGAAAGCCGCTGGTCGGGGCGCCGAAGGAGCAACTCCTCCCCGGAATCTCTCAGGCATCCGTACCGTGTGGGGTAGGTCACTCTGGAAAGCAGGGCAGGACCGCCGGCGAGGGAGCCGACGGCCACCACCCTCACCGACGGTGCAAGCCGGCGGGGCGCCCCACGGCGCACCGCGCGGGCGAAGCTCTCAGGTCCCGATGACAGAGGGGGAGGCCTGTCGGGTCCGCCCGCCGCAGGCTCATCCGCTGTCCGCAGCGGCGACGGCCGGCCGGCGCGCGTACCCCCGCCGGTCCGTGACCAGGAGGCCTCGACCACCATGAACGCCCAGTCGAACGCGGGACGCCCGAGCGGCGCCGTCACCCTCACCGAGCTCGAGCAGGCCAGCCCCTTCGAGAGCCGCCACATCGGCCCCGATGCCGCCGCGCAGGAGAAGATGCTGGCCCAGGTCGGCTACGGCTCGCTGGACGAGCTCGCCACCACCGCCGTGCCCGAGGCGATCCGTTCCATCACGGGCCTGGACCTGCCCGCCGGCCGCAGCGAGGCCCAGGTCCTCGCCGAGCTGCGCGAGCTGGCCGGCCGCAACCAGGTGCTCCAGCCGATGATCGGCCTGGGCTACTACGGCACCTTCACCCCGCCGGTGATCCTGCGCAACGTCCTGGAGAACCCGGCCTGGTACACCGCGTACACCCCGTACCAGCCGGAGATCTCGCAGGGCCGCCTGGAGGCGCTGCTCAACTTCCAGACCCTGGTCTCCGACCTGACCGGCCTGCCCACCTCGGGCTCCTCGCTGCTCGACGAGGGCACCGCCGCCGCCGAGGCGATGGCGCTGGCCCGCCGCGTGACCAAGGTCAAGGGCGGCGTCTTCCTGGTCGACGCCGAGACCCTGCCGCAGACCGTCGCGGTGATCAACACCCGGGCCGTGCCGACCGGTGTCGAGGTCGTCGTCGCCGACCTGTCCGAGGGCATCCCGGCCGAGATCGCCGAGCGCGGCGTCTTCGGCGTGCTGCTCCAGTACCCGGGCGCCACCGGTGTCGTGCGCGACCTCGTCCCCGTCATCGAGCAGGCCCACGGCCTCGGCGCGATCGTCGCGGTCGCCGCCGACCTGCTGGCGCTGACCCTGCTCAAGTCGCCGGGCTCGCTCGGCGCCGACATCGCCTGCGGCACCTCGCAGCGCTTCGGCGTGCCGATGGGCTTCGGCGGCCCGCACGCCGGCTACCTGTCGGTGCGCGCCGAGTACGCCCGCTCGCTGCCCGGCCGCCTGGTCGGTGTCTCCGTCGACGCGGACGGCAACCGCGCCTACCGCCTGGCGCTGCAGACCCGCGAGCAGCACATCCGCCGTGAGAAGGCCACCAGCAACATCTGCACCGCCCAGGTGCTGCTGGCCGTCATGGCCTCGATGTACGCCGTCTACCACGGCCCGGACGGCCTGGCCGACATCGCCCGCCGCACCCACCGCTACGCCGCCGCCCTCGCCGAGGGCCTGCGGGCCGGCGACGTCGAGCTGCTGCACGGCGAGTTCTTCGACACCGTCACCGCCGTCGTCCCGGGCCGCGCCGCCGAGATCGCCGCCGCCGCCCGCGCCAACGGCATCAACGTGTACCAGGACGGCGAGGACCGGATCTCGGTCTCCACCGACGAGACCACCACCCGCGAGCACCTGGCCGGCGTCTGGGCCGCGTTCGGCGTGCCCGCCGTCGAGGTTGCCGAGACCGCCGAGGCGCTGCCCGCCGCGCTGCTGCGCGAGGACGAGTACCTCACCCACCCGGTCTTCCACAGCCACCGCTCGGAGACCGCCATGCTGCGCTACCTGCGCCGTCTGTCGGACCGGGACTACGCGCTGGACCGCGGCATGATCCCGCTGGGCTCCTGCACCATGAAGCTCAACGCGACCACCGAGATGGAGCCGGTGACCTGGCCGGAGTTCGGCCAGCTGCACCCGTTCGCGCCGATCGACCAGGCCCAGGGCTTCCTCACCCTGATCCGCCAGCTGGAGCGGCAGCTGGTCGAGGTGACCGGCTACGACGCCGTCTCGATCCAGCCGAACGCCGGCTCGCAGGGCGAGCTGGCCGGCCTGCTGGCCGTCCGCGCCTACCACCACGCCAACGGCGACACCCAGCGCGACGTCTGCCTGATCCCGTCCTCCGCGCACGGCACCAACGCGGCCTCCGCCGTGATGGCCGGCATGCGGGTCGTCGTGGTGAAGACCCTCGTCGACGGCGACGTGGACGTCGAGGACCTGAAGGCCAAGATCGAGCAGCACCGCGACAGCCTGTCGGTGCTGATGGTCACCTACCCGTCCACCCACGGCGTGTACGAGACCGAGATCACCGAGATCTGCCGCCTGGTGCACGAGGCCGGCGGCCAGGTGTACGTGGACGGCGCCAACCTGAACGCCCTGGTCGGCCTCGCGAAGCCGGGCAAGTTCGGCGCGGACGTCTCGCACCTGAACCTGCACAAGACCTTCTGCATCCCGCACGGCGGTGGCGGTCCGGGCGTCGGCCCGGTCGCGGTGCGCGCCCACCTGGCGCCGTACCTGCCGAACCACCCGCTGCAGGCGCAGGCCGGTCCGGCCACCGGCGTCGGCCCGATCTCGGCCGCGCCCTGGGGCTCGGCCGCGATCCTGCCGATCTCCTGGGCGTACGTCCGGCTGATGGGCGGCGAGGGCCTCAAGCACGCGACCCAGGTCGCGGTGCTGAACGCCAACTACATCGCCAAGCGCCTGGCCCCGCACTTCCCGGTGCTCTACACCGGCCCGGGCGGGCTGGTCGCGCACGAGTGCATCATCGACCTGCGTCCGCTCACCAAGGAGACGGGCGTGACGGTGGACGACATCGCCAAGCGCCTGATCGACTACGGCTTCCACGCGCCGACGATGTCGTTCCCGGTGGCCGGCACGCTGATGATCGAGCCGACCGAGTCCGAGGACCTGCACGAGATCGACCGGTTCTGCGACGCGATGATCGCCATCCGCGCCGAGATCGACAAGGTCGGTTCGGGCGAGTGGGCGGCCGACGACAACCCGCTGTGCAACGCCCCGCACACCGCCGGCACGCTGGCCGGCGACTGGGCGCACGGCTACTCGCGGCAGGAGGCCGCGTTCCCGGCGGGCGTGAACCCGGCGGACAAGTACTGGCCGCCGGTCAGCCGGATCGACGGCGCGTACGGCGACCGCAACCTTGTCTGCTCGTGCCCGCCGCTGGACGAGTACGGCGTCTGAGCCGTTCGCGGTAGGTGTGTGTGGCAGGGCCCCGGCGATGGGGAACCTCCCGGCCGAAGGCCGGGGGAGTTCGGCCGGGGCCCTGCCCGTTTCGTTCGGTGGCGGCTGCCCCGCCGGAACTGCCGCGCTGGTGCGGCCGCGTTGGTGCGGCCGCGTTGGTGCGGCCTCGTTGGTGCGGTCGGACCGCGAGGTCAGGCCGCGCGGGCGACCGGGCGGCGCGGGGCGATCACCCGGCCGTCGGGCAGCAGCTCTCCGGTGTCCTCGAACAGGACGACGCCGTTGCAGAGCAGGCTCCAGCCCTGCTCCGGGTGGCAGGCCACCGGCACGGCCGCCTCGCGGTCCTCGGACTCGGCCGACGGGCACTCAGGACGGTGCTGGCACATACGCGTACCCTCGCTTCGCTCTGCGATCCTCCCCGTGGTGCGGTCGCCGACGGCGAACCGTCGGGAACCGCGGCGTGAGTCGGATCCTGTCCGCGCGCCGACCAGGTGTTGAGCGGCGCTCAAGTGGGTAGGACAGGTGGTCCTTCCACGCTGGTTCCCAGTGTCGGCATCCGCGGACGTGCGCGCAGCAATTTCGTGACATGCGCCACAACTCCCGGGCAGAGATCACCCGTTCAGGTGGGCCTGGCCGGGAATCGCGCACAGGCGGGTCAGGCGCAAGGTGACCCGTCAGGGCCATGGACGGTGACCTGTTCGGGTGAGTGAGGGGCCGCGGGGGCGGGATCGCGGATCAGGGGGTGCCGAGGAGCAGCGGCTTGACGAGCGGGGCGCGGGCGAGCAGGGGGAGGAGCTCGGCGGCCGGGTACGCGCGGTGCGCGGTGACGCCGAGGGGGGCCGGGGCGAGCGGGATCAGCAGGTCGGCGCTCGGGCCGGCGTCGGCGCTGTGCAGCCAGAGCGCCGTCGCGTACTGGCCCGGGAAGGTCAGCAGTCTGGGCTGGTGGCGGACCCGGGAGCCCTGCGCCAGCTGCCAGGCCTGGCGCAGCGCCCGGACGGTGGAGTCCAGGTAGGGGCCGGCGGTGAAGTGGGAGAACGTGTGGCCCTCGATGTCCAGCACCACCTCGGCCGCGGCGGCCACGTCGGCGCCGTCCTTGATCAGGAAGCGCCAGCCCGTCCGCCGGGCGGCGGTGAGCTCGGGGCGCGGGCCGTCCAGGACGTGGACGGCGAGCGGGTGCGCGGGCAGCAGGGGGCCGGCCGGGTGGCGCAGCGCTGCGGCGGCGGGCTGGCGCAGCGCGGTCTCCGAGTCGAGTGCGGCGAGGACCGCGCGCAGGGCGCTGGGTGGGGGTTGCGGGGTCTGCAGAGTCATGGCGAGGTCGCCTCTCCGTGCGAGATCGGCGTGCGAGTGCGGCATACCGGCGTGGCGCGGTGTGTCATCGGTGACGGGACCTGGCCGTGTCCGGTTGTGCAGGATCGCGGTGCCGGCGCGGTCGCCGCCCTGGACGGGGCCTCGGGGCGGGGAGCGGACCGGCCGGAGCGCAGTGCGAATTCTATCGAACAGGTGCGCAGGGTGACCTGTTTATCACAGGCGGTGGCGCCGGGCAAGTCGGCAGATGCGATGAATAGTCGTCAGTTTCCTTGCATTGCAAGCCCGTACACGCCTTCGGGTATCGATCTTCCGGGTGGGCATGATGTCTGGCACGGTCGGTCGGCCGGTGGCTCAGGAGGAGGGGACCATGGGCGAGAAGGTCGTGGCGACGCGCGCGGATCTGGCGGACCGGCAGCTGTACCGACGAAAGCTCCAGGCCTGCCTCGACGCGCTGGGGCGGATGCTGCGCGAGGACCGCTTCGACCGGCCGCGCGCGGTGATGGGCGTGGAGATCGAGCTCAACCTGGCCGACGAGCAGGGCCTGCCGGTGATGCGCAACGCGCAGGTGCTGAGCTCGATCGGCTCCAGCGACTTCCAGACCGAGCTGGGCCGGTTCAACATCGAGGTGAACATCGCACCGCACCGCTTGTGCGGGCACGTCTTCGAGGAACTGCGCGAGGAGATCGACACCGGGCTGCGCTACGCCGACCGGCGGGCGGCCGAGGCGGGCGCGCGGATCGTCATGGTGGGCATCCTGCCGACCCTGGAGCACGACCACACCGGGCTGGACGCGATGTCCCACAACCAGCGGTACAGCCTGCTGAGCGACCAGATCCTGGCCGCCCGCGGTGAGGACATCTCGCTGGACATCGAGGGTGTCGAGCGCCTCCAGCTGGACTCGATCACCATGGTGGCGGAGGCGGCGGCGACCTCGCTGCAGCTGCACCTCCAGGTGACGCCGCAGCGGTTCTCCTCCGTGTGGAACGCGGCCCAGGCGATCTGCGGGCCGCAGCTCGCGCTAGGCGCGAACTCGCCGTTCCTGTTCGGGCGGGAGCTGTGGCGCGAGACCCGGCCGGTGTTGTTCCAGCAGGCCTGCGACACCCGTTCGGCGGAGCTCAAGGCGCAGGGCGTACGGCCGATCACGTGGTTCGGCGAGCGGTGGGTGGACTCGGCGTACGACCTGTTCGAGGAGAACCTGCGGTACTTCCCGGCACTGCTGCCGATCTGCGACGACGAGGACCCGCTGAAGGTGCTGGCCTCCGGCGGCGCGCCGCGGCTGGCGGAGATGCGGCTGCACAACGGGACGATCTACCGGTGGAACCGGCCGGTGTACGACGTGAGCGGCGGTGTGCCGCACCTGCGGGTGGAGAACCGGGCGCTGCCGGCCGGGCCGACGGTGGCCGACACGCTGGCGAACGCGGCCTTCTACTACGGGCTCGTCCGGGTGCTGGCCGAGCAGCCGCGGCCGGTGTGGAACAGGCTGCCGTTCGAGCGGGCGGACGAGAACTTCCGGCAGGCGGCGCGGTACGGCATCGACGCCGTCCTCCAGTGGCCGCGGTCGGGCCGGGCCGGGCGCGGCGGCGGGCTGACCACGGTCTCCGCCGTCGACCTGGTGCTGGGCGAGCTGCTGCCGATGGCGTACCAGGGGCTGGACGAGTGGGGCGTGGAGCCGGCCGATCGGGACCGCTACCTGGGGATCATCGAGCAGCGGTGTCTGCGGCGGACCAACGGCGCGGCCTGGCAGAGCGCGACCTTCCACCGGTTGCGGGAGCAGTACGGGATGGACCGGTCGGCGGCGCTCGCGGCGATGACCCGGCGGTACATCGAGCACATGCGGGGCGGCGAGCCGGTGCACACGTGGCCGGTGGGGTGAGTCCGCCCGCAGGGCCGGCCCTGGTCGGGTGACGTGGTGGCTGTGTCAGGATGAGCGCTCCGGTGGTCGGCCGACCACCGGAGCGCCGACCGCTGGGCTGGAGCTCGCCCGTGACCACCGTCCCGACCGAACCGCAGACCGTGCTGCCCACGCGCCGCCTGCTCGGCGCCGAGCTGCTGATCGTCCTCGGGCTGTCGCTCGGGGCCAGCGGCATCAGCGCGGTGATCGACTTCGCGGGCTCGCTCACGGCGCCGCTCGCGCTCGGCCGACAGGTCGCGACGCTGAACGGTTCGCGGGCGCCCGGGCGGCCGTGGCTCGACCTGGTGTGGCAGCTGTACTACATCGGGCGCGGGCTGATGCCGGTCGTGCTGGTCGGCCACCTGCTGGTGCGCGAGGGCGCCGCGCTGCGGATACTGGGCTTCGACCTGCGGCAGAAGCTGCGCGACCTCGGGCGGGGCGCGGCCGTCGCCGCCGCGATCGGCGGGTCCGGGCTGCTGCTGTACCTGGCCTCGCAGGCGGCCGGGTTCAACCTGAAGGTGGCGCCGTCGGGGCTGCCGGACGTGTGGTGGCGGGTGCCGGTGCTCGTCCTGTCCGCGTGGCAGAACGCGATCCTGGAGGAGGTCGTCGTCCTCGGCTACCTGCTGCGCCGGCTCGGGCAGTTGGGGTGGTCGTGGCCGGCGGCGGTGGTGGCGAGTTCGGTGCTGCGCGGCACGTACCACCTGTACCAGGGGGTGGGCGGGCTGGTCGGCAACATGGTCATGGGCGCGGTGTTCTGCCTGGCGTACCGGCGGTGGGGGCGGGTGATGCCGCTGGTGGTGGCGCACGCGCTGATCGACACGGTGGCCTTCGTCGGGTACGCGCTGCTGGCCGGGCGGGTCGGTTGGCTGCCGACCCCTTGACGGGGTTGAGGGGGAGCCTGACCTGGGTGCGGGGCGGGCGGGTGAGGAGGCGGTCGACGTGGTGGCGTTCCAGGCCCTGGCCGGGGTCGACCGGCATGAGGAGGCGGTCGCGGCGCCAGAAGGAACTGCGGACCAGGCGCCGGGGGATGACATCGTCCACCCAGGCGAACGGGCGGCCTCCGGCGTACCGCAGCAGTGGGGCCCACTTGCGGGCGGAGAACAGCTCCATGAGGGGGACGCGCGGGTCGCCGGCCTGCGGGACGTAGCCGGTGAAGCGGACGAACGGGAGCTCGGGCAGGCCGATCGCGGGGGCGATGTGGGTGTTGGCGTGCTCCTCCCAGGTGGTGGCCCACACCAGCTCGTACGTGTCGGCGAGTTCGCGCAGCCAGTCGCCGTGGCGGGCGGAGAGCAGGACGGAGTAGCCGACCAGGGTGTGGGCGTCGAACCCGGCGTCCGGGTGGGGGCAGACCGGGTTGAGGACGCCGTCGACGTCCAGGAACAGCAGCGGCTTCGGCACCAGTGGCCCCCCAGGTGGCGGTGATCGACTCGACTCGTCGGACGAACCGCGCACACCGGTGGTTGCGTACCGGCGGGCGCACGCGGGGCGCATGGGGCGCTCATTCGAGGTCGAGCCCTACCCGAGGTGGCCCCGGAGGAAGGTGAGGGTGCGGCGCCAGGCGGTGCGGGCCTGGAGGGGGTCGTAGGTGCCGAGCGGGTTCTCGTCGTTCATGAAGGCGTGTCCGGCGGGGTAGAAGTGGATCTCGGGGCGGATGTCGGTGGCCTCGCCGATGCGGGTCGCGGCCTCGTCGACGGCGGTCATCGGGATGGAGCGGTCGTGTTCGCCGAAGTGGCCGAGGACGTGGGCGGTGAGGCCGCGGTAGTCGAAGTCCGGGTCGGGCGGGAGCCCGTAGAAGGGGACGGCGGCGGCCACCTTGTCGCCCGCGCGGGCGGCCAGGAGCAGCGCGAAGCCGCCGCCCATGCAGAAGCCGACCACGCCGACCGCGTCGCCGATGACGCCGTCCAGCGAGAGCAGGTGGTCGACGGCGCCCGAGAGGTCCGCCACGGCGCGCTCGACGGGCAGTTCGCGCTTGAGGCGGGCGGCTTCGGCGCTGTCGTGGGTCGTGGCGCCGCCGAACAGGTCGGGCGCGAGGACGGTGAACCCCTCGGCGGCGAAGCGGTCGGCCATCGTGGCGATGTGGGAGGTGAGGCCCCACCACTCCTGCACCACCACCAGGCCCGGGCCGACGCCCTGGGGCGGGCGGGCCAGGTAGCCGTGCGCGGTGCGGCCGTTGCTCGGGAAGGTGACGTTCTGCCGGGAGCCGCCCTGGTCAGGCATGGCTTCCTCTCAGTGGGTCGGGGCCGCGCGCGGCGGTCGTTGGGACGGGGGCATCGGGAGGGGGACGTCGGGCCGGAGGGTGCGTCAGCCCATCTCCTCCAGGGCGCGGCCCTTGGTCTCCTTGATGCAGAAGGCCACGAACGGGATGGAGAGCAGGGCGAAGGCCGCGTAGATGGCGTACGTCGCCGAGAGGTTCCAGTCGGCGAGGTCGGGGAAGCTCACGGTGATGGCCCAGTTGGCGATCCACTGGGCCGAGGCGGCGACGGACAGGGCGAGGGCGCGGATCCGGTTGGGGAACATCTCGCCGAGCAGCACCCAGACCACGACGCCCCAGGAGAACGCGAAGCAGAGCACGAAGACGTGCGCGGCGACCAGGGCGACGGTGGCGTGGGCGTTGTCGAGGGTCGCGGTGTCGCCGGTGCCGTGCCGGTAGGAGAACGCCCAGGCGGCGGCGGCGAGCGCGAGCGCCATGCCGGCCGAGCCGGCGAGAGCGAGCGGCCTGCGGCCGATCCGGTCCACCAGCACCATCGCGATGACCGTGCCGATCACGTTGATGATCGAGGTGGAGAGGCTGATCAGCAGCGAGTTGGACTCGTTGATGCCGACCGACTGCCACAGGAAGGACGAGTAGTAGAAGATCACGTTGATGCCGACGAACTGCTGGAACACCGAGGCGCCGATGCCCACCCACACGATCGGCAGCAGGCCGAAGCGGCCGCCGAGCAGGTCCTCCGCGCGCGGCTTGCGCGTCGACTCCAGCACCGCGCGGATCTCCGCGACCCGGGCGTCCAGGTCGACCCCCTCGCCCTCGACCTCCTGCAGCACCTTGCGGGCCTGCGCCTCGCGGTGGTCGGCGATCAGGTAGCGCGGCGACTCCGGGATGGCGAGCGCCATCAGCCCGTACACCAGCGCCGGGACGGCCTCCACGCCGAGCATCCACTGCCAGGCCTGGACGCCGCCGAGGTGGCCGGTGGACTCGCCGCCGGCGGCCTGGTTGAGCGCCCAGTTGGCGAGCTGGGAGACGGTGATGCCGAGCACGATCGCCATCTGCTGGAACGACGCGAGCCGGCCGCGGTAGGCGGTGGGGGCGACCTCGGCGATGTAGGCGGGGGCGATGACGGAGGCGATGCCGATCGCGACACCGCCGACCACGCGCCAGGCGGCGAGCAGCTGGATGGTCGGCGGGAACATCGAGCCGACGCCGCTGATCGCGAAGAGGGTCGCGGCCAGCAGCATCGTCCGCACCCGGCCGAGGTGGTCGGCGAGCCGGCCGGCGGCCACCGCGCCGGCGGCCGAGCCGAGCAGCGCGATGGCCACGACGAAGGCCGTCTCGCCGTTGCCCACCCCGAAGTGCTTCTGGATGCCGGTGACCGCGCCGTTGATCACGGCGCTGTCGTAGCCGAACAGGAAGCCGCCCATCGCCGCGGCCGCGGAGATGAACACGACGTGTCCGAGGTGGGCATCTCCGGGGGCGGACCGGGTGTTGAGTGTGGACACGCGCGCTCCCCGAGTGGACGGACCCGGCCGGCGGGGGTGGCGGTGCGCGGAGCGCCGGTTCCGTCGAGCGGGCAGGGTTCGTCTCACATTCGACCAGCGGCGGGGGCCGAAGGCCCGGTTTCGCGGGCCGATCGGGTGATGCGGTGTCAGACCGCGGTCGTCCCGGTCGGGCGGTGGTGGCCCGGTGTCAGGGTGCTGGATGGTCAGACGGTGCGTCGCTGGTGGCGGCGCAGCAGCTGGGTGCGGGCCAGGGCGTCCTGGCCGCCGCCGCGTTCGGCGAGGCGTTCGGCGATCGCGTACTGCGCGTCGGCCGGCTTCTTGTCGTCGTACTTGAACTTGGCGCGCACCTGGAGGACCGTCAGGCGCAGCCCGCGCAGGCCCGGGAGCAGCCTGGCGAACTCGCCCTCGCCCGGGACGACCCGGGTGTCGGGGGTCTCGGGCTGGAAGTGGGCCAGCTGGCGGTTGAGGATCTCCGCCTTGCCCGCGGCCGACTCCACGATCTCCGCGGTGCAGTGGAAGTGGACGGACGCGTAGTAGCTGGTGGGCGTGCCGGGTGCGCCGCGCCAGTGGCCGGGCGCGAAGGCGTAGCCGTCGGTGACCGCGAGGGTGACGTGCGGGTCGGCCCGGACGGCGGCCAGCAGCGGGTTGGGCGCGGCGAGGTGGAGCAGGATCTCGCCGCGGTCGGCGTCGAGGAGGAAGTGCGTCGGGACCAGGACCGGGCCCTCGGCCTGCCCGCCGTTCGCGGCGAGCAGGCCGAAGTCCCGGCCCTCGGCGAGCCAGGCGCGCCATTCGGTCTCGTCGCCGCGGTCCCATGAGCGGATCAGCATGGCCGGTTCGCCTTCGTCAGCGGGTCAGGTCGCGGATGTGCGCGGGCATCGCGACGGTGGTGGAGGCGGTCGGGGCGGGCGTGCCGAAGCCGCTGGTGACGGGTATGACACCGGCCCAGTGGGGCAGGTCGACGTCGTCGGGGTCGTCGGTGGCGCCGTCGTCGCGGGTCTTCGCGGAGACCTCGTCCAGGTCGAGGCGGATCACGGCGGTGGCGGCGAGCTCCTTGGCGTTGGCCGGGCGGACCTCGGCGGAGCGGCCCGGGACGGTCTGGTCGACCAGCGCGTCCAGCGCGACGTTCAGCTCTTCCGGGTCGGTGACCTGGTGGGCGGTGCCGTGGGCGACCACCGAGCGGAAGTTGACCGAGTGGTTGAACGCGGACTTGGTGAGCACGAGCGCGTCGACCAGCGTGACGGTGACGCAGACCCGAAGGCCCCCGTCGTCGCCGGCGCGGCGCATCGGGCGGCTGCCGGTGGAGCCGTGGATGTAGAGGCGGTCGCCGACGCGGGCGTAGACGGTGGGCAGGACGACCGGCGCGCCGTCGGCGACGAAGCCGAGGTGGCAGAGGTAGGTGCTGTCGAGGATCGCGTGGATGGCGTCCCGCTCCCAGGTGGCGCGGTCCTTGTAGCGGGTGGGGGTGGTGCGCGGGGTGCGGGCGTAGCTCTCGGGAGTCTCGGCTGTGACATTCTCTGCGGCGACCGACATGACAGACCCCTATGTATTAGTGCATAATTTGCTTTGTGCTAGGAGACTATCCGCTGGAAGGGCGACGCGCCAGCGAAATCGCGGCCCACATCGAACGGGGCGTCAGCGGCGGGCAGCTCGCGCCCGGAACCGCGCTCCCCCCGCTGCGCGACCTCGCCGCCGAGCTCGGCGTCAACCCCAACACCGTCGCCGCCGCCTACCGGCTGCTCCGCGACCGCGGCGTGATCGAGACCGCCGGCCGCAAGGGCAGCCGCATCCTTCCCCGGCCCGCCCTCACCCCCCGCGACCAGATCCGCGTGCCCGTGCCCCCGCACGCCCGCGACCTGTCCGCCGGCAACCCCGACCCGGCCCTCCTGCCCGACCTCGCCCCGGCGCTCCTGGCCGCGGCGGCGGGCCCCGAACCCGTCCTCTACGGGCACCCCGCCATCGACCCCGGGCTGCTCGCCCTCGCCCGCGCCTCCTTCGAGGCCGACGGGCTGCCCGGCGGCCCGATCGCCGTCGCCTCCGGCTCCCTCGACGCCGTCGAGCGCATCCTCGGCACCTGGCTGCGCCCCGGCGACGCGGTGGCCGTCGAGGATCCGGGCTGGGGCAGCCTGCTCGACCTGCTGCCGGCGATGGGCCTGCGGCCCGCACCCGTCCGGTTGGACGACGAGGGCCCGCTGCCCGAGTCGCTCGCCGCGGCGCTCGACGAGGGCGCGCGCGCCGTCATCGTCACTAGCCGGGCGCAGAACCCGACCGGGGCGGCGCTCACCGCCGCCCGGGCCGAGGCGTTGCGGGGGGTGCTGGCCGGACACGCCGGCGTGCTGCTGATCGAGGACGACCACGGGCACGGCATGGTCGACCAGCCCTACCACCCGCTGGCCGGCGCCGGTTCGCGGCACTGGGCGGTCGTGCGTTCGGCTGCCAAGGCGTACGGACCCGACCTGCGACTGTCGGTCGCGGTCGGCGACGAGGACACCATCGGGCGGGTCTCCGGGCGGCTGCGGCTCGGCGCGGGCTGGGTCAGCCACCTGCTCCAGCGGACCGTCGCCGAGCTCTGGCGCACCGATGCGGCGCCCGTCGCCAGCGTGGCCGCCGCCTACCGGGCCCGCCGGGACGCGCTGCTCGGCGAGCTGGCGGTGCGCGGGATCGCGGCGCACGGCGAGAGCGGGCTGAACGTCTGGGTGCCGGTGCCGGACGAGACCTCCGTGCTCACCGCGCTGGTGCAGCGCGGGTGGGTCGCGGCGCCCGGCGCGCGGTACCGGCTCCAGTCGCCGCCCGGGATCCGGATCACCACGGCCGACCTCCGGCCGGCCGAGGCGCCGCAGTTGGCCGAGGACCTCGCCGCTGTGCTCGGCGCGGGCGGGGGCGGGGGCGGGTCGCGGCTCGTGTGAGCGGGGCGTGGGCGGATCGCGGGTTGTGGCTCGCGGCTCGTGCGAGCGGGGCGTGGGCGGTAGCGGCCCGCGCAGCCGGACCGGCACCGACCTTGCTTGGACGGGGAGTTCGTACGACCCGAGCACCGTCTACGGCGCCACCGCCGCGAGCGGCTGCGACCGCTCGGACGTCGCCGAGGTGATCGGCGCGTCCGCGGTGGCCGACAAGCAGATCAACCTGGCCTGCTCGGGGGCCGTCACCGACAACGTCTTCCGCGCGTCCAGCGGCGCCGGCGCGCTTCCTCGACGGCGGGCTCAACACCACCCAGGGCGCGCTGCAGGAGTCGATGCACCCGAACTACTACCGGCAGCAGGCGCTGGGGAGTTGCCTGGCCCAGCTGTGGGCGCGGACCACCGGGAACTACGCGTGCCGCAACACGGCGGGGCAGGACGCGAGCGGGATGCACCTGACCGCCGAGTGACGTGACGCGGCCCCTCGCCTCCCGCGTGAACGGGGGCGAGGGGCCTTCGGCTGTGTCAGCCCTTGGCGAGCAGGGCCTGGGCGTGAGCGCGGACCTGATCCTTCGTCAAGTAGGCGTCGGTGTACTCGAAGTCGTGCATTCGGGCGGGCTGGCGGGCGAGGAAGCCGGTGCGCACGAAGTCGTCGCCGGCGGTCGCGTTCAGCAGCCAGTTGGCGCCCACCCGGAACTTCGCCGCGTTGGTGCGCATCGCCATCAGGTGGTAGCCGCGGGCCACCAGTTGGGCCGGCACCCCGCGCAGGTCGACGCCGACCGGCTTGGACACCGCGTCCTTGCCGCCCAGGTCCACCACCAGGCCCAAGTCCTTGTGGTAGTAAGGCTCCAGCGGCTGGTGGTGGAGCAAGGCGATCACGTTGTTCGCCACCGCGCGGCCCTGCCGGGCGGAGTGCTGGGCGGTGGGCGGGCACACCGCGCCGTCGCCCTTGGCGAGGTCCGGGACGGCCGCGGCGTCGCCCAGCGCGAACACGCCCTCGAACTGGGGCACCCGCATCTCCGCCGTCACCGCGACCCGGCCCCGGACCGTCTCCGCGTCCAGCGTGCCGATCAGCGGGCTCGCGGTGACGCCCGCCGTCCAGATCAGCGTCCGGCAGGGGAGCACCCGGCCGTCGGTGAACTTGACCGACTCGGCGCCGACTTCGGCCACCGAGACGCCCAGCGACACCTCGATGCCGCGCCCCCGCAGCACCTCCAGGGCGGCCGTGCCGAGGACGTCGCCGAGCTCGGGCATGAGCTTCGGGGCGATGTCGATCAGGTGCCACTTGATCTGGCGGGAGTCCAGGCGCGGGTAGCGGCGGGCCGCGGCGGTGGTGAGGCGCTGCAGGCAGGCGGCCGTCTCGGTGCCCGCGTAGCCGCCGCCGACCACGACGAACTGCAGGCGGGACTCGCGCTCGTTCTGGTCCAGGGTGGTGGAGGCGAGGTCGAGTTGGGCGATCACGTGGTCGCGGACGTAGACGGCCTCGGCGAGCGTCTTCATGCCGCGGGCGTAGTCGGTGAGGCCCGGGATGTCGAACGTGCGGGTGACGCTGCCGGGGGCGAGCACGAGGATGTCGTACTTCAGCGCGATCACCTCGTCGGTGATCTTCCGGACGACGCAGACCTTGGACACCGGGTCCACACCGATGGCACCGCCGGGGACGATGTGGGTCCGGCGCAGGCTGCGGCGCAGCGAGACCGCCACGGACTGCGGGGTCAGGACGCCGGCGGCGACGTGCGGCAGCAGCGGCAGGTAGAGCTGGTAGCTGAACGGCGTGACCAGCGATATCTCGGCCTCGGAGGGCGCCAGTTTGTGTTCGAGGCGGCGGGCGCACTCCAGGCCGGCGAAGCCACCGCCCACGATCAGGATCCGGGGTCGTTCCATCGCTCATCCCTTTACCGTGCAGGTCGTACCGGGAGGGTGCTCATTGCTCTTCGCCACACTCGCACGGAGCAGCGGCGGCTGCCACCGGGGCGGGGCGGATGGGGCCGCTGCACGGGGCTCGGGGCTCGGGGGTTGGGGGCAGGGCTGGTTGCCATCGGCGGGTGAGGCGGTCGGGGGCGGGCGTGGGTGGCGGGTGGGGTTTTGGCGGGGCACCGATAGGGTGTTGGTGTGCTACCCGAGGTGACGGCGGTCCGGTACGTGACGCCACTGCGAGAAGGCGGTTCGATGCCCGGCCTGGTCGAGGCCGACGACCGGCGGCTGTACGCGCTGAAGTGGGTCGGTGCCGCGCAGGGGCGCAAGGCGCTGGTCGCGGAGGTGCTGGCCGGCGAGCTGGGCCGGCGGCTCGGGCTGCCGGTGCCGGAGCTGGTGACGGTCGACCTGGACCCGGTGCTCGCGCGCAGCGAGCCGGATCCGCAGATCCAGGACCAGATGCGGGCCAGCGGCGGGACCAACCTCGGCATGGCGTTCGTCAGCGGGGCGCTGAACTTCGATCCGCTGTGTTTCGAGGTCGATGCGGGCCTGGCCGGGCGGGTGCTCTGGTTCGACGCGCTGATCGGGAACGTCGACCGGTCCTGGCGGAATCCCAACCTGCTGGTGGCCACCGGCGGGCTGCGGCTGATCGACCACGGCGCGAGCCTGATCTTCCACCACAACTGGGCGGGCGCCGCCGCGTGGATCCGCCGTCCGTACGACGCCTCCGACCATGCGCTGCTGCGCTTCGGACCGGACCTCGCGGCGGCGGACAAGGACCTCGCGCCGCTCGCCGAGGCGGCGATCGCGCAGGCCGTGGCGCGGATCCCGGACGTCTGGCTCGAGGACGAGCCGGGCTTCGACTCGCCGGACGCGGTGCGCGCCGCGTACCGCACCCAGCTGACCGCGCGACTGGCCGGTCCGCGTGACTGGCTGCCGGAGGTTCCCGCATGACCGCGTCGATGCCGCCCGCCCTGCCGGCCACCGTCGAGCTGCACGACTACGAGTACGCCGTGATCCGTGCCGTGCCGCGGGTCGAGCGCGGAGAGTGCGTCAACGTCGGCGTGCTGCTGTACTGCCGGCAGAGCGCGCAGCTGGCCGCCCGGACGCACCTGGACCAGGCCCGGCTGCTGGCCCTGGACCCGGTGGCGGACGTGCACGGGGTGCGGCGGGCGCTGCACGGGATCGAGGCGGTGTGCGCGGGCGGTCCGCAGGCCGGTCCGGCGGCTTCGGACAGCCCGGGTCAGCGGTTCCGCTGGCTGACGGCACCGCGCAGCGCGGTCGTCCAGCCGGGGCCGGTGCACACCGGGCTGACCGCGGACCCGGAGGCGGAGCTGCGGCGGCTGTTCGACCAGCTGGTGCTCTGACGGCGCTCGGAGCGGTCCGTGTGCGCGCCGTCGATTCGCCGAGCGGTTGATTCCACGACGGTTGCCGTGGTCAAAGCTTGAGTTGCTGAAGCACTCGGCCGTACCCTGGTTCCATGGGTTCGACAGCGACGACGACCGTACCGACCAACGCCGAGCTGATGGAGGCGTTGGCCGCCGTCGGCGCCGCGTATTTCCAGGACTTCGCGGCGGCCGCGGCCCGGCACGGGCTCTCCTCCTCGCAGGCCAAGGCGCTCGGCGCGGTGCAGGAGCCGGTGCCGATGCGGGCGCTGGCCGGGCGGCTGGGCTGTGACGCCTCCAACGTCACCGGGATCGTCGACCGGCTGGAGTCGCTCGGGCTCGCCCACCGCGAGGCGGCGGCGGGCGACCGGCGGGTGAAGATCGTCGTGATCACGGACCAGGGCCGGGACATCCTGACCCGCATCCGCGGCGAGATGGCGCGCACCCACCAGGCGTTCGAGGCGATGACGGACGAGCAGCGCGTCTCCCTGCACTCGATCTGCGCGCAGGTGCTGCCGGTGCTGGCCGGCCGGACGGGCGGCGCGCAGTAGCACCGCCCGTCCTCGCCGGGTCACAGGAGCGGGGCGATCGCCTCCGGTAGCGGGGCGTGGTGGAGCAGGGTCAGGCCGCGGGTCGCGCGGGTGAGCGCCACGTAGAGATCCCGGCCGGACCGGGCGAGGATCGCGGCGGGTTCGATCACCACGACGGTGTCGAACTCCAGCCCCTTGGACGCGGCGACCGTCAGGACGCCGAGCTCGTCGGCCAGGTCGTCCGGGGCGATCACGCCGACCGTGCCCGCGGTGGCGGGCAGGCGGGCCAGGGCGGCGGCCCAGTCGGCGTCCGGGACGTGGGCGGCGCGCGGGCGTTCGCTGCCGGGGCGGACGGACTCGGGTGGTCGCCGGTCGGGGTCGGTGCTGCGCAGGACGGCTTCGGCGACGGCCATGATCGGTGCGGGCGTGCGGTAGTTGACCGTGAGCCGCTCCTCGCGCCAGCGGCCGGGCAGGTGCGGGTCGAGCATCTCGGCCCAACTGCGGGCGCCCGCAGGGGATCCGGTCTGGTCGAGGTCGCCGACGATGGTGAGCGAGGCGGCCGGGACGCGGCGCAGCACGGCGCGCCAGGCCATCGCGGAGAGTTCCTGGGCCTCGTCGACGATGACGTGGCCGTAGGCCCAGGTGCGGTCCGCGGCGGCGCGTTCGGCGGTGGAGCGGTACGGGCCGTCGTCGTGGAAGCGGCCGGCCAGCACGATGGCGTCCAGGAGGACGTCGTCGGTCTGGTCGGTGATGGTCAACACGCCTTCGGCGTAGGCGATTTCGTCGTCCGGGTCGTCCTCGGTGCGGGCAGTGAGGGCGGGCTCGCCGAGGAGTTCGACGGCCTCGTCGAGCAGAGGGACGTCGTCGACCGTCCACGGGCGGCCGGGCGGGCGCAGCAGGGCGGCGGCGTGGTCGGGGTCGACGTCGGCGAGAACGGCGGGGTCGGCGATCAGGGCGGGGTCGGTGAGGAGCCGGTCGACGAGCACGTCCGGGGTGAGCAGCGGCCACAGTGGGTCGAGCGCGGCCCGGACGTCCGGGCGGTCCCACAGCTCACGCGAGGCGTAGTGGGCCTCCTCGTCGTCGTACGGGCGGCCGAGGGCGAGCGCCTGGGAGACGGCGAGGGCGTCGAGCAGGGTGCGCAGGTAGAACGTGCGGGCCCGGTTGTGCGGGAGACGCAGGGCGCGGGCGGCGTCCCGGGCCTCGGCGCAGGCGCGGGCGGACAGGCGCAGGCCGTCGCCCAGGTCCAGGCCGTCGGCGGGGGCGCACTGGTGGGCGGCGACGGCGCGGCGGAGGAGCCCGGGCATCCACGGGCCGCCCTTGGCGACGGCGGTGGCGGCCCGGTCGGCGGTGTTGGCGGTGACGCCGGGGTGGAGCTCGCCGACGGTGCGCAGCACGACCTCGGCCTCGCCGAGGGCCGGCAGCACCTCGTCGATGTAGCGCAGGAAGCCCGCGCCCGGGCCGATGACGAGGACGCCCCGGCGTTCGAGCGCGGCGCGGTGGGTGAACAGCAGGTAGGCGGCGCGGTGCAGGGCGGTGAGGGTCTTGCCGGTGCCGGGGCCGCCCTGGACGACCAGCGCGCCGGGCAGTGGGGCGCGGATGACGCGGTCCTGCTCGGCCTGGATGGTGGCGACGGCGCCGGCCATCTTGCCGGTGCGCTCGCGGGCGAGGGCGGCGAGCAGGGCGGCCTCGCCGACGAGGACGGGTCGCTGGTGCGGCGCGTCCGGCCCGGAGCCGGCCAGGCGGGCCAGGTCGAGCGCCTCGTCGTCGAGGCCGGTGAGGACGCGGCCGCGGGTGTGCAGGTGGCGGCGGCGGACGACCTCGCCGGGGTCGGCGGGGGTGGCGGTGTAGAAGGGCCGGGCGGCGGGGGTGCGCCAGTCGAGGAGGAGGGGTTCGTAGGCGTCGTCGGCCAGGCCGGTGCGGCCGATGTAGTGGACGGTGCCGTCGCGTTCGTCCAGCCGGCCGAAGCAGAGGCCGCGCTCGACGGCCTCCAGCTGCGCGGCCCGGCGCGCGGCCTCGCGGGCGCGTGCCTCGCGTTCGAGCCGCGCTTGGTGGGTGCCGCCCGCGCCGACCCCGTCGTGGGCGTGGTCGCGGGTGCGGCGGGCCCGCTCGCGGACGGTGTCCAGGCGGGCGTAGAGCCGGGTGAGGCGGGCCTGTTCGGTGCGCAGGGCCTCGGCGAGGGTGGTTTCCGGGTCCGGGTCTTCGGGGGCCGGGGCTTCGGTGAGGGGCGGTTCCGCTGGAGTTCCATGCATCGGTGTGGTATCCTTGCGGTGAGAAGGTTGTAGCGCTTCATATAAAAGGCGCTCAACTGGCCCAACCTACCCCATCCGCCGACGTCCGGCGTGACCTCGGCTGTTAGGCTTGCGAAGCGTGAGCGCGAAGCCCCAGATCCCCAATGTCCTGGCCTCCCGGTACGCCTCTGCGACCCTGGCCCAGCTCTGGTCCCCCGAGCACAAGGTGGTCCTCGAGCGCCACCTGTGGCTCGCCGTCCTGAAGGCCCAGCAGGACCTCGGTGTCGAGGTGCCGTCGAACGCCGTCGCCGACTACGAGCGGGTGATCGACCAGGTCGACCTCGGCTCGATCGCCGCCCGCGAGCGGGTCACCCGGCACGACGTCAAGGCCCGGATCGAGGAGTTCAGCGAGCTCGCCGGCCACGAGCAGATCCACAAGGGCATGACCTCGCGGGATCTGACCGAGAACGTCGAGCAGCTGCAGATCCGCCAGTCGCTCGAGCACGTGCGCGACCGCACGGTGGCCGTGCTGGTGCGCCTGGCCCGGCTGGCCGCGCTCCACTCCGAGCTGGTCATGGCCGGCCGCTCGCACAACGTCGCCGCGCAGGCCACCACGCTGGGCAAGCGCTTCGCGTCGATCGCCGACGAGCTGCTGGTCGCCTTCCGCCGACTGGAGGAGCTGATCGCCCGCTACCCGCTGCGCGGGATCAAGGGCCCGGTCGGCACCGCCCAGGACATGCTGGACCTGCTGGGGGGCGACACCGGGAAGCTGGCCGAGCTGGAGCGCCGGGTCGCCGGGCACCTCGGCTTCGAGAACGTGCTCACCAGCGTCGGCCAGGTCTACCCGCGCTCGCTGGACTTCGAGGTGCTCACCGCCCTCGTCCAGCTGGCCGCCGCGCCGTCCAGCCTGGCCAAGACCATCCGCCTGATGGCCGGCCACGAGCTGGTGACGGAGGGCTTCAAGGAGGGTCAGGTCGGCTCCTCCGCGATGCCGCACAAGATGAACACCCGCTCCTGCGAGCGCGTCAACGGCCTGGCCGTCATCCTGCGCGGCTACGCGTCGATGACCGGCGAGCTGGCCGGCGACCAGTGGAACGAGGGCGACGTCTCCTGCTCGGTGGTGCGCCGGGTCGCGCTGCCGGACGCGTTCTTCGCCTTCGACGGCCTGCTGGAGACCTTCCTGACCGTCCTCGACGAGTTCGGCGCCTTCCCGGCCGTCATCGAGGCCGAGCTGGACCGCTACCTGCCGTTCCTCGCCACCACCAAGGTGCTGATGGGCGCGGTGCGCGCGGGCGTCGGCCGGGAGACCGGCCACGAGGTCATCAAGGAGCACGCCGTCGCCTCCGCCCTCGCGATGCGTGCGGGCGCCCGGGAGAACGAGCTGCTGGACCGTCTGGCCGCCGACGAGCGGATCCCGCTGGACCGGGCCGCGCTGGACGCGTTGCTGGCCGACAGGCTGTCCTTCACCGGCGCGGCCGGGGCGCAGGTGGCCGAGGTCGTCCGCCAGGTCGAGGCCGTCGCCGCGGCCTACCCGGAGGCGGCCAAGTACGCGCCGGGCGACATTCTCTGACGCAGCATTCCCTGACGCAGTGTCAGGTTGCCGAGGGCTCTGCCACTCAAGGACCGGTGGCGGGGCCCTCGTGCGTGTGGACGTGGCCGGGGTCGAGGGGCGGGGTGGTACCGCAGCACCACTCGGTGTCCGGCTCGGCGACCGGATGGTCCTCGGGGGCCAGCACGTTGCCGCGGACGGTGGCGAAGGCGGTGAGCGCGCCCGCCGTCAGGAGCCCGGCGCAGATCAGCATCGCGGTGTGGAAGGCGCCGTCGACGGCGGACGGCACCCGGTAGGCGTCGCCGCTCAGGCCCGCCAGGGCCGGGAGGGCGGCGACCGCGAGCAGGCCGGCCGCGCGGGCGGCGGCGTTGTTGACGCCGCTCGCGATGCCCGCGTGCCGCACCTCGACGGCCGCGAGGACGGTCGCCGTCAGCGGGGCGACGAGCAGCGTCATGCCGCAGCCCATCACGGTGACGGCGGGCAGGACGTCCGCCCAGTAGGAGGATCCGGCGCCGGCGCGCAGCATCAGCAGCACCCCGGCGGCGCACAGCAGGGGGCCGACGGTGAGCGGGATCCGTGGGCCGATCCGCTTGCCGAGCCGTGCGGCGCGCGAGGACAGCGCCAGCATCAGCACGGTGATCGGGAGCAGGGCCAGACCGGAGACCAGCGGCGAGAAGCCGGCGACGATCTGCAGCTGCACGACCAGCAGGAAGAACACGCCGCTGAACGCCGCGTACACGCAGAGGGTCACCAGGTTCACGGCCGTGAAGAGCCGTGAGGAGAACAGGCCGAGCGGCAGCATCGGTTCGGGGGCGCGGCGCTCGACGGCGAGGAAGGCCGCGCCGAGGGCGAGCCCGAGCACGCCGGTGACCCAGACGGCGGGGGAGAGGCCCTCGCCGGCCGCCGTCAGCGCGTAGGTGAAGGTGCCGAGCGCGAGGGCGGCGAGCAGCGAGCCGAGCACGTCGAAGCGGCCGGAGGCGCTCTCGTCCCGGCTCTCGGGGACGTAGCGGGAGGCGACCGCGATGACGGCGGCGGCGAGCGGCAGGTTGAGCAGGAAGATCCACCGCCAGCCGGGGCCGTCCACCAGCCAGCCGCCGACGAACGGGCCGACGGCCGCCGACACGCCGCCGAGGCCGGACCACAGTCCGACCGCGGCCGAGCGGTCGTCCGGGTGGAAGACCGCCTGGAGCATGGCGAGCGAACCGGGCGTCAGCAGCGCGCCGCCGATGCCCTGGACGGCGCGCGCGGCGATCAGCACCTGGATGTTCGGCGCGGCGGCGCAGGCCGCGGAGGCGGCGGCGAACCAGACCACGCCGAGCAGGAACACCCGGCGCCGTCCGTAGCGGTCGCCGAGTGCGCCGCCGAGCAGGATGAGCCCGGCGAGCGTCAGCAGATAGGCGTTCAGCGTCCACTGCAGGGACGCGAGGGTGGCGCCGAGATCGGCCCCGATGCGGGGCAGGGCGACGTTCACCACGGTGCTGTCGAGCAACGCCATGCTGGAGCCGAGCACCGTCGCCAGGAGGACCCAGCGTCCCTGCGTGGTGCCCAGGCGCAGGGTGCCGGCCTTGGTTGTGGTCACGGCCCGATCCTCCGCCCGGTGGGGTGGACGTGACAAGGGTCACCGGCGGCGCGTTCGGGGATGGCGGCGGGTGATCGGGTGGTCGCGGAGGGGTGGTCGCATCGGCGCACAGTGGCGGAACGACTGCCAGGAGTGAATGGATTGTGCACGTACTGTATTGCGGATCATTCGGAGCGTCATCGCGGAGGGCGGGGTTGTCGTGGGTTCGAGAGATCGACATTGCTTCACCCGGACGGATGAGTTTTAGTTCAGCGACCGACCGGCCAGCCCGGACGGATCCACCGGGTGGAACGCCGAGTCCTGCCGCTGCCCGGTGGCTCGAACTGAGCTCTGTACGGCAGGAGCGGGGGACCCACAGGTAAGACGCCGGACCGGAATCCGCGCTTTGGGCGCGGCAGTCCAGGACCGGCTTGGGGTGAAGCCGCGCGTGCGGCCGGGCAACTCCAGCCCGAACCCGACAGCTCACCTCGCAGGCGTCGGAGAGGAATCTTCCATGCCTGCACTGGCTCGTCGTATCACCCTGCCCCGCGCCGCCCGCATCGGCATCGCCACCGCCGTGACCGGGGTCTCCTTCGTCCTCCCCCTCGTGACCACGATGAGCGCCCAGGCCCACACCGCCGCCCCCACTGTCGTGTCCGCCGCCGTGGTCCAGCCCGCCAAGGCGGTCGCCGCCGCTCCGGCCGCCGCGGTCACCTCCGGTTACGTCGCCCCGCTCGCCAAGCCGGTGCTGGGCGAGGCGTACGGCGTGGCCGGCACGATGTGGGCCTCCGGCCACCACACCGGCCAGGACTTCATCTGCTCCACCGGTACCCCGGTGCGCGCCGTCGCCGGCGGTGTCGTGGTGAAGGCCGGCAACGGCGGCGCCTACGGCAACGAGGTCGAGATCCGGCTCGCCGACGGCAAGTACGCGCAGTACGCGCACCTCTCCTCGATCGGCGTGTCGGTCGGTCGGGCCGTGACCGTCGGCCAGCAGCTCGGCCTCTCCGGTGCGACCGGCAACGTCACCGGCCCGCACCTGCACTTCGAGATCCGCACCGGGCCGGAGTACGGCTCGGACATCAACCCGGTCACCTACCTCCGGGCGCACGGCGTCGCGCTCTGACCCTTGACGGGGTGATGCCCCTGACGGGGCGACGGACCACCGCGGGTGCGGGGCGAAACGATCAACCGGGATGGTCATGTCGGGTGACCGCTCGACCGGTGATCGCCGCACCGGCGGACATGGGCGCGGGACACGCCCAGGCCGGCCCGGCTCGCGAGACCTTCCTCGCGAGCCGGGCCGGCCGCTGCCGTTCCGGGCTCTCCCGGCCCCCGGGTCAGCCCTGACCGGACCCGTGCCGCGGGGGCGTCTTCGGCGGAGGTGTCGGAGCGCCCGGCAGCCGGACCGTCGCGACGGTGCCGCCGGCGGCACCGTCGGGCGCGAGCGTCACCTCGCCGCCGGTGGCACGGACGGTGCGGGCGACGATCGCCAGTCCCAGGCCGGATCCGGGCAGTTGGCGGGCGGACGGGGAGCGCCAGAAGCGGTCGAAGACGTGCGGGAGGTCCTCGGCGGCGATGCCGGGGCCCCGGTCGCGGACGGCGAGCGCGCCGTTCGTCAGCGAGACGTCGATCCGTCCCCCCGGCGGGCTGAACTTCACCGCGTTGTCGAGCAGGTTGATCACGGCGCGCTCCAGTGCGTGCGGGTCGGCGCGGACGTACCAGGGGTCCAGGTCGACGGTGAAGGCGAGCCCGGGGCCGCGCAGTTCGGCCCGTTCGACGGCGCGGGCGGCGACGTCGTGCAGGGCGACGAGGGGCAGCGGCTTCGCGCCGCGGGCGTCGGCCGGGCGGGAGAGTTCGAGCAGGTCGCCGATGAGGGTGGAGAGTTCCGTCATCTGCGCCTTCATGTTGCCGAGGATCCGGGTGCGGGTCGCCTCGGGCAGCGGGCGGCCGGACTCCTCGCTGCGGATCAGCAGGTCGACGTTGGTGCGCACGGAGGCCAGTGGGGTGCGCAGTTCGTGGCCGGCGTCGGCGATGAGCCGGGCCTGGCTGTCCAGCGAGCCGACGAGGGCGGTGCTCATCGCGTTGAAGGCCTCGCCGAACCGGGCGATCTCGTCGTGGCCGGACACCTCGATCGTCATGCCCGGCTCCTGGGTGCGGGCGATGTGCTGGGCCGCGCGGGTGAGGCGGTCGACCGGGCGCAGGGCGGTGCGGGCGATCCACAAGGCGCCCGCGGCGGCGAGCGCGATGACGACGGCCGCGGCGCCGGCGGTGATCAGGGCGAGTTCGGTGAGCGCGTCCTGCACCGGTTCGAGCGGCTGGGCGATCGCCACGGCGGCGGTGGGTACGGCCTCGCCGAACCCCGCGGGGCCGATGCTGACCACGTAGACGCGCACCGGGGTGCCGTCGGCGGTCTGGCCGTCGCGGAACAGCGAGGCGGCGTGCGCTCCGGTGCTCCCGCTCCCCGCGATCTGGAGGTCCTCCGGGGCGACGGCCACGGCGCGGGGGTCGTTCTGCGGGCAGGAGGTGCCGTCGGCGACGATCACCGTGGGGAGGATGCCTCCCTTGGGCATCCACGGCTGCCCGGCCGTGCCGTGGCACAACTCGGTCAAGGCCTTGATCTGCTGGCCGTTCGGGGGCCGGTCGCCCGGCATCCACGAGCGGGCCAGGGTCCGATCGACCTGGTTGACCATTTCATTGCGTGCGACGAACCAGCCGGCCACGGCGCAGGCCACGACCGCCAGCGAGACGGCGGCCGCGGTGAACAGCGCGAGCCGGCCGCGGAGTGTCATCCGGCCGAACCACCGTGGCCTGTCCGGTCTTTCTTCGCCCTTTGCCGTCATGGCTCCATTTCCCCCCGGTGCGTGTCCATCGTCGGGCCACGATCCACCGCGACCGTGAGACCCCGATGAGAACCACCTGACGCGGAGATCAAGAGAGGCGTTCGCACATTCCCGGCGGAATCGTTCGTTGACGTCCAGGACGTTGTCCGTCCCCGGAACCGCGACGGACCAGCGGCCGTTGCCGGCGTCGGTGACCTTCCACTGCCGGGAGGCCCGGTCCGCGTGCCAGTCACCAGGAGGTCGACGGCCGCGATGGCCGCAGGTGCGGCGGGCTGTCGGGACGGCCGGGATTCGGCGAGAATCGGGGGAACCCGGCCCCCGGACCCGGCAGGAGGACCCAGCCCATGACCTCGACCCGCTCCGGCCCCGACTGGCTGGCCGACGCCGTCCTCTACCAGATCTACCCGCAGACCTTCGCCGACTCCGACGGCGACGGCATCGGCGACTTCGCCGGCATCGCCGAGCACCTCGACCACCTCTCCTGGCTCGGCGTCGACACGGTCTGGCTCAACCCCTGCTTCGCCTCGCCGTTCCGCGACGCCGGCTACGACATCACCGACTACCTCGCCCCCGCCCCGCGCTACGGCAGCACCGAGGACCTCGTGGCCCTGGTCGAGGCCGCCCGTCGCAAGGGCATCCGGATCCTGTTCGACCTGGTCGCCGGCCACACCTCCGACCGCCACCCGTGGTTCCTGGCCGCCGCCGAGGACCCGGCCGACCACCGCTACATCTGGTCCGACCGGCAGGTGGACGGTTTCGTCCCCTCGCCCGGCAGCCGTCCGGGCTTCTACCGCCCGAACTTCTTCGACTGTCAGCCCGCCCTCAACTTCGGCTACGCGCGCCCGAGTTCCGGCGAGCCCTGGCGTCAGCCGGTGGACGCCGACGGGCCGCGCGCCAACCGTGCGGCGCTGCGCGACATCATGTCCCACTGGCTCGGCCTCGGCGTGGCCGGCTTCCGGGTCGACATGGCCTACTCGCTGGTCAAGGACGACCCGGACCGGACCGAGACCAGGAAGCTCTGGACCGGGCTGCGCGACTGGCTCGACCGCGCCCACCCGCAGGCCGCCCTGTTCGCCGAGTGGGGCGACCCGGCCGCCGCCGTCTCGGCGGGCTTCCACGCCGACTTCTTCCTCCACTTCGGCGGCGCGGACCGTGGCCTGCCGCTGCGCTCCCTGTGGAACAACAACGGCGGTACGGTCGAGGAGTTCTGGAATCAGGACGCGTGCTACTTCGCGGCCGAGGGCCGCGGCACCCCGAGCGTGTTCCTCGACGCGTGGCGCTCCGCGGTCGAGCTCACCGAGGGCAGCGGCCACGTCGTGCTGCCCACCGCCAACCACGACTTCTCCCGTCTCGCCGCCGGCCCGCGCACCGCTGAGCAACTCCCGGCCGCCTTCGCGTTCCTGCTCACCTGGCCCACCCTGCCCGCCGTCTACTACGGCGACGAGATCGGCATGCGCTACGTGCCCGGCCTGCCCGACACCGAGGGCAGCACGCTCGGCCCGCGCTACAACCGGGCCGGCTCACGCACCCCGATGCAGTGGAGCCCGGGCCCGACCGCCGGCTTCTCCAGCGCTGCGCCCGAGCGCCTCTACCTGCCGGTCGACCCGGACCCGCACCGGCCGGACGTGCTCACCCAGCGCGCCGACCCGACCTCGCTGTTGCACACCGTCCGGCGCCTGATCGCGCTGCGCCGGGCGCACCCGGGGCTGGGCGCGTCGGGCGGGGTGGAGGTGCGGAACGCCGGGTACCCGCTGGTGTACACGCGGGCGGGGCGGTACCTGGTGGCCGTCAACCCGCGGCGCGAGCCGGGCGCGGTGCCGCTGGGGGACGGTGTGGCGGTGCGGCCGCTGGAGGTGCAGGGCGTGCGCGTGTCGGACGGGGAGCTGCGGGCGGACGGATTCGGGTACGGGGTGTTCGAGCTGGTGTGAGCCCTCGGGGGGGGCGGGTCGGCTTCCGATCCGTGCTGGATGGTTGTAAGGTACATCCATAGATGGTTGCATTTACCACCTTCATTGGTTGTATTTGCCACGCACGTAGCACAGCGTCATCGGAGGACGGTACGAACGCCATGAGCACCACACCCCGGAACCCCGCCGCAGCGCCCACCATGGGGCACTCGCTCAAACACCTCGCCGTCCACCTGATCACCCCGCTGCTGATGTGCCTCGGCATGGCACTCGCTTACCAGGGCGCCTTCCACCAGCCCGAGCCGCACCACCTCGAGGTCGCCGTCGTCGGCGCCGGCCCGCAGGCGCAGGGCCTCGCGCAGACGATCCAGGCCAAGGCCGGGGACGCCCTCGACGTCCGCACGCTGCCCGACCGCGCCGCCGCCGAGCAGCAGCTGAAGGAGCGCGACCTGGTCGGCGCGTTCGTCCCGGACGCCAGGAGCCCCGAGCTGATCGTCGCCAAGGGCAACTCGGACACCTCGGTCGTCGCCGCCACCGCCGTGTTCACCGACGTCACCGACCGGCAGGGCGTGCCGCTGCACGTCACCGACCTCACGACGCCCGCCAAGGGCGACCCGACCGGGCAGGGCCTGTTCTTCCTGCTCGTGGCGCTGAGCATCGGCTCGTACGCGAGCGTCGCCGTGATCGGCGCGGCGGGTGCGGCGCTGAGCGCGCGGATCCGGGCGCTCGTCGGCCTCGCCGTCTCGCTGGTGGTGAGCGTGATCGGGATCGTCACCGCCGGTCCGCTCTTCCACGTGGTCGACCACGACACGGCGGCGGTGTGGGCGCTGGGCTGGCTCTACTCGGCCGGCGTGATCTTCGTCGGGATCGGTCTGCACACCTTCCTGAAGAAGTGGACCACGCTGACGATGATGGTCCTGTTCGTGATGCTCAACTTCACGACCTCCGGCGGCATTTACCGCCCCGAGCTGCAGAACGGCTTCTTCGGCGCCCTGCACGGCTTCTGGACCGGTGCGGGCTTCCTGGAGGGCGCGCGCAGCATCCTCTACTTCGACGGCGGGGCGGGCCTCGGCGGGCACGTCGTGACCCTCGTGGTGTGGCTGCTGCTCGGCGGGGCGGCGATGGTGGCCGCGGCGATGCACGAGCGGCGTGGGCACCGTCCGGTCGAGGCCCCGCGGGCGGAGGCGGAGGCCGAGGAGGAGATGGAGGAAGCGGTCGCGGTCTGACACCATCTGGTGCGGGTGCGACTGGCCTGCCGGAGGAGGCGTGATGACCTTCAGGTCCGAAGGCCCCGGGACTGCGTGTGCGACGGCGGGCGGGTGAAGCAGCAGTCGCCGCACACACCGGCGCCCGGCCCCACGCGGTAGTACAGGCAGCAGCTGCGGCGCCGGAACGCCGTGCCGTGCGGGCCGGTGCGGAGCGTGCCCGTGCCGGCGAAGGGCGGGCGGTCCAGCAACTCGGCCACCAGCGTGCGGGCGGCGGTCGGGGCGTGCCCGTCCAGCACGCGCAGGGTGCCGGCGAGAGCGGATGCGGAGTTGCCGAGGAGCAGGCGCCCGGAGAGCGGGACGATCGACCGAACGGCTTCGGCCAGGGGCTCCAACTGTCCCGTGAGGACGACCTCGTGGAGCTGCTCCGCGAGCGGTCCGGTGGCGGGTGGGCTTTGCGGCGTCCACAGGTCGATCGGCCCCTGATCGGGGATCCGCATCCACGCCCGCTCCAGCGGCGGCACCGCCCCGAGAAGGACGGCCGCGCCCACGCCCACCGACCAGAAGCGCGCGACCAGGCCCAGGTGCAGGATCGACGCGGCGACCCGGAGTTCGGCGGTGCCGAGCCGCTGTGCCACGACGTGCACCCGCGCGGCCAGCGGCCCGTCCGGCCCGCCGTCGTGCAGCTCGTGCAGCGGCCGGTAGCCCGGGGGCGGGGCGTCGCCGGCGGAGGCGGCGGCGTCGAGGGCGAAGTACGGGCCGACGGCCGCGAGTCGGCGGAGGTCGGGCGCGGGCGCGGGCGCGGGGCTCACCGGGCATCCCCTGTGTGGCCGGTGAACCCCGCGCTCTGGTCGGGGAGTTCGGAGTCGGGCTGGGTGCTGTGGGGCCGGGTGGTGCTGGGCCGGGTGGTGCGGGCGGTCATCGGGCGGGCCTCCGAGGTCGGTCGGGCGGCCCGGCGGGGTCATCCCCGGACGGTGAAGCCGCCGCTGGTGGTGGGGAGGAACGCTATCGTGCCCTGGCAGTCCGAGACCGGCGCGCCGAACATGCCCCACACCCAGCCCACCCGGCCCGCGTGTCGCCCGTGCTTCTGCACGGTGAGCGTCACCTTCGCGCCCACCGGCGTCCGGCCCGGGAACCACGGAGCCTCGCCGCTGGTCACGACCCCGGTCGCGATCGCCTCCCGGCCGCCCACGCCCAGGCAGGTGATGTCGCCCGCGAAGTCGGCGACCAGTCGGCCGTCGGTGTGGACGTGGGTGACGTGGAAGTGCCCGCGGGTGGTGCGGGGGTCGGTGTTGACGTCGGCGCGGGCGTTCAGCTCGATCCGGACGCGGTCGCCCGGGAAGCCCGCGAAGGTGGTGGTCAGGACGGTTCCCGCGGCGCCGTGGACGCTGACCGGTCCGAAGCTGCCAGAGGGTTTGTCGACGGTGGCGCTCGCGGGCGCGGCGGCCGTGACGGTCGCGGCCAGGATGCAGAAGGCGGCTGCGGCGGTGGCGAGGCGGCGGTTCACGGTTCGTCCTCCCTCGGGTGGTGGGTAGGTCCGGGCCGGCCGGATGTGTCGGGAACCACTGTGCTCGCTGCGGCGGCGCCAAACCTCCCGCTGGGGAGTGGAGTTGGCTCCACCGCGAGGAGGAGGTGGCCTCCCCCGGGAGACCTGCCCGTAGGCCCGGGTGTGTGCGTACTGATCTTCCGCCCGGCGGGGGGCCGGTTGAACCGGCCGCGCTCGCGGCGCGGGCGGCTGGCGCATTGTGTGCAGCCTCCCGGGGAACTGGGGGCCGGGCGCGGGATCAGGCAACAGGTAACAGGTGACAGATTTCAGATTTTGAAATATGTCATCTGTCATCTGTCGCCCGATCCCCCGCCCCCGCCCGGGTGGCCGCGGCGAGTCGGGCCGCCGCCTCGGTGAGGTCGGCGGGCTCGGCCGCGGCGGCGAAGCCGAGGCGCAGGTGGGCGGCAGGTGGTTCGGCGGGGAAGTGGTGGTGGCCGAGGTTGACGGTCACCCCGTGGGCCAGGGCGGCGTCCGCGACGGCCGTCTCCGTGAGGCCGGGCGGCAGCCGGAGCCACAGGTGCAGGCCGCCCTCCGGCACGCGGTGGAGCGACCAGTGCGGCAGTTCGCGGGCGAGGGCGTCGGCGAGGACGGCGCAGCGGTACCGCAATGCGCCTGCCAGCGTGCGCAGATGGCGGTCCCACGCGGGTGTGCTGAGCAGTTCGACCGCGGCCTCCTGGAGGGGACGCGCGATGAAGAAGTCGTCGACCCTCCGCATCCCGAGCAGCCGGCGCATGACGGGGCCGCGGGCGACGACGGCGCCGATCCGAAGGCTGGGCGAGGCGGGCTTGGTCAGGGAGGTGAGGTGGATGACGGTGCCGTCGCGGTCGTCCGCCACCAACGGGCGTGGTGCCGGTCGGCCGTGGCCGAGGTGGCGGGCGAAGTCGTCCTCGACGAGGAAGGCCCCTGCGGCGCGCGCCACGTCGACGACCTGGCGGCGCCGTTCGGGGGAGAGGACGATGCCCGTGGGGTTGTGGAAGGTCGGCTGGCAGTAGAGCAGGCGGGCCCCGGTCATGGCGAAGGCGTCGGCGAGGAGGTCGGGGCGCAGGCCGTGGTCGTCCATCGGCACGGGCACCGGGTTGAGCCCGGCGGAGCGCGCCGCGGCGAGCGCGCCGGGGTAGGTCGGCGACTCGACCAGGACCGGGTGGCCCGGCGCGGCGACGGCGCGGAACAGCATCGACAGCGCGCCCTGCCCGCCCCCGGTGACCAGGACGTCCTCGGGGCCGACGTCGCCGCCCGCCTGGCGGGCGAAGAGCGTGCGCAGCGTCGCCAGCCCGGCCGCCGGAGCGCGGTGCCAGGCGTCCGGGCGACGGGCCGCGCGGGCGAGGGCCCCGCCGAGCAGGCGGGTGGGCTGGAGGTTCTCGTGGAGGTAGCCGCCGGACAGCGCGATGGCACCGGGCGGCACCCCGGCCGGCCGGTCGTCGGGCTGCTCCGGCGGGACGTGTCCGCCGGCCAGGGCGACGGCCTGCCAGGAGGTGTCCGGCTCGGCGTCGGCGGGCCGCGTCCGGCGGGCGGCGACGTAGGTGCCGCTGCCGGGGCGGGTGACGACCGCGCCCTCGGCGGCCAGCAGGGCGATCGCGCGGGAGACGGTGACCGGGCCGACGCCGTGACGGGCGATCAGGTCGCGGCTGCTGGGCAGGCGGTCGCCCGGGGCGAGCCGGGCGATCTCGGTCCGGAGGATCGCCACCAGGGTCTCGATACTGCTACCGTCAGACATGAAGAATCATGATAGCGCTTTCAGCGGAAGTGCGGAACCGCTCCCGGGCCCCACCGTGGACCCCGCCCCGGGCGCCGACCTGGACCTCGCCGCCCTGCGGGCCGACACCCCCGGCTGCGAGGCGGTGATCCACTTCAACAACGCCGGCAGCGGGCTGATGCCCACTCCGGTACTCGGGGCGATGCTCGACCACCTGCGTCTGGAAGCGGCCATCGGCGGCTACGAGGCCTCGGCGGCCCGGGCCGCCGAGGTCGCCGACTTCCACGCCTCGATCGCCGAACTCGTGGGCGCCCGCCCGGGCAACGTCGCCTTCGCCGGAAGCGCCACCCACGCCTACACCAAGGCCCTCTCCGCGATCGACTTCCGGCCCGGTGACACGATCCTCACCACCCGCAACGACTTCATCTCCAACCAGATCGCCTTCCTCGCCCTGCGCAGGCGCCACGGCGTCCGGATCGTCCACGCGCCCGACCGCCCGGACGGCAGCGGGGTCGACGTCGACGCGATGGCCCGCCTGATGCGCGCCCATCGCCCCCGCCTGGTGGCCGCCACCCACGTCCCCACCAACTCCGGGCTGGTCCAGCCGGTGGCCGAGATCGGTCGGCACTGCCGGGAGCTCGACCTGCTCTACCTGGTCGACGCGTGCCAGTCGGTCGGCCAGTACCCGATCGACGTCGAGGAGATCGGCTGCGACCTCCTCACCGCCACCTGCCGCAAGTTCCTCCGCGGGCCGCGCGGTTCGGGCTTCCTGTTCGTCTCCGACCGGGCGCTCGCGGCCGGATACGAGCCGCTGTACATCGACATGCACGGCGCGCGCTGGGTCGCCCCCGGCCACTACCGGCCGGTCGCCACGGCCGCCCGCTTCGAGGAGTGGGAGTTCCCGTACGCGACCGTGCTCGGCTGCGCGGCCGCCGTCCGCTACGCCCTGCGGGTCGGGGTGGCGCCGGTCGCACGGCGCACGCCGGCCCTGGCCGGGCGCCTGCGCGAGCGGCTGGCCGGCATCCCCGGCGTCCGGACGCTGGACGGCGGACCGGCCCCGGCCGCTTTGGTGACCTTCGCGATCGACGGGTGGGAAGCCGGACCGTTCAAGGCGGAGATGGATGCGCGCGGCATCAACTCGGCGCTCAGCTACCGGGAGTTCGCGCAGTTCGACTTCGCGGACAAGGAGGTCGAGTGGTGCCTGCGGCTGTCGCCGCACTACTACAACACCGAGGACGAGGTCGACGCGGTGGCCGGTGCCGTCGCCGAACTCGCGGCCGGTGCACGGTGAGCTCATCGGCCATGGTGGACACACCGGTCCCGACGAGCTCGCCGAGCCTGTGGCGAAACGGCGACTTCCTCAGGTTCTGGCTGGGCGAGACGGTCTCCCTGCTCGGTACCCAGGTGACCAACCTCGCGCTCCCGTTGACCGCCATCGGCGCCTTCGGTGCGACCGACGAGCAGGTCGGGCTGCTGCGCTTCCTGCAGCTCGTGCCCTACCTCGGGCTCGCCCTGTTGATCGGCGTCTGGTCGGACCGCCACCGGCGGCGGCCGGTGATGCTGGGCGCCAACCTGGTCAGGCTGGTCCTGTTGGGCCTGGTGCCGCTGCTCTACTGGTGGCACGCGCTCAACCTGCCCGTGCTGATGGTGATCGCGTGCGCGGTCGGCATCGCGTCGGTGGTGTTCGACGTGAGCTGGATGTCGTACGTGCCGGTGCTGGTGCGCGGCCCCGAGCGGTACGTGGAGGCCAGTTCCCGGATGGGCGCCAGCTCGTCCGCCGCGGACGTGGCCGGGCCCGGGCTGGCCGGGGTCCTGGTGTCGGCGGTGGGCGCGCCGGTGGCCCTGCTCGCGGACGTGTGCTCCTACGCGGTGTCGGTCGTCTCGCTCCTGCTGATCCGCACGCGGGAGCCGCACCCCGAGCCGGCCGCCCGGCGGCACCTGGTGCGCGAGCTCGCGGACGGCCTCGGCTGGGTCCTGCGGGACAGGGTGCTGCGGGCGCTCGCGCTGATCGGCTTCTGCTGCAACTTCTCGATGGTCACCGTGTGGACGATGTTCCTGCTCTACGGCACGCACGACCTGCGGCTCGGCTCGACCACGCTCGGCGCGGTCCTGGCGGTCGCCTCCGTGGGCGGGCTGATCGGGGCGCTGGTGTCGCGGCGGGTCATCGCGCGGTTCCCGCTCGGCCGCGTCTACCTGGTGGCCCAGTCGGCGCTCCTGCTCGGCCCGGCGCTGATCCCGGCGGCAGCCGGGCCGCGGCCGGTGATGGTCGGGATGTTCGTGCTGTCGTTCTTCGCGACCTACCTGGGCCTCGGCGTGGCCGGGGTGATCATCGTCAGTCTGCGCCAGGCCGTGACGCCGCAGCCGATGATGGGACGGATGACCGCGGCGTTCCGCACGCTGCTGTTCGGTGGCGGCTCGCTGGGCGGCCTGTCGGCGGGCCTGCTCACCGGCCAGCTCGGCGCGCGTGGGGCGCTCACGGTGGCCGCGGCCGGTTCGGCGGCGGTCGTCGTCGGCCTGGTGCTCTCGCCGGTCCGCCGCCTCCGGGCCCTGCCGACGGGCCCGAAGGCGGGCTGAGGCGGGCCGAGGAAGGCTGTGGACGGGACCGCGGCGCGGGGGAGACCCGCGCCGCGGTGCGCCGGCGCGTCAGAGTTCGCGGCCGCCGCCGCGGGCACCGCGCGGACGGGTGAGGGTGAAGCCGGGGCGCTGAAGGCCCTGGGTACTGAAGGCCCTGGACGGAGAGCGGTCCACGGAGCCGAGGGGCTGCTCCGTGGACGCGCGCGGAACCTGCGAGGCGGAGGTGGCCTCCGGACATGTGTCCTCCGGCCTTGGTAGTTCGATCGTCGACCGAGGTAGTACACAGCGGCAGACCCTGATCCGTCTCGATCTGTCGCCACTGCCTCCTGCGGTCGAACTGCCTCTTCTACCTCGCAGGTCCATTTCTAATGATGCGCCTCCCGCGCGATGTACACCAGGGCTTTTCCATCCGAATCCGGGCAATTTTCGCGATCGAGGTGCTACTGGGACACCGGCCAGCCGTCCACCGTGCTGATCGTGCGGTGGTACGGCCCGTCGGGCCCGGTGCTGCGGTAGTCCTCGGTGCTGGCGCCGCTGCGGACGGTGCGGTCCCCGTCGTGGCGGTGGGCGGTCGGGCGCAGCGTGTGGTCGACGGTGGAGCGCTCGGTGACGTGGCCGCCGGTGGCGCCGGTGGTCATGCGGTGGTAGCCGAGGTCCATGGCGGTCACCTGGTCGGTGTTGCCGGCCGTGTCGTGGGTGAGGCGGTAGGTGACGTCGAGCGGTTCGGCCTCGTGGACCGTGGTGGTGCGGTGCGCCCCGCCGCCCCAGGTCGAGGTCGAGCGGGTGAGGTCGGTGCCGTTGTGCAGGGTCACGTCGTTCCCGCCGTCGCGCAGTTGCTGGGCGGAGCGGAAGACGAGGTCGTCGCGGACCTCGGTGGTGACGCGCCCGTGCGAGGTCTGCACCCAGCCGCGCGCGAGGTCGTGCCGTCCGGCCGTCACCGTCCAGTCGCCGCTGCCGCCGCCGTGGTCGGCGAGCTGGGTGGTGACGGCGGCCTCGGGGGCGACGCGGTACTCGGTGAGCTGCCCGGTGGTGCGGTCGGTGCCGTGGTCGGTGTCGGCGAAGAGGTTGACCTGGCCGGTCCAGACGTCGTTGCTCTGCGCCTCGGTGGCGTTGACGGCGATGCCGACGCTGTGCGGGCGGCCGTCGAGGAGCAGGCCGACGTACGGGGTGAGGTCGAGCCGGTAGGCGGGCAGGTCGAAGGCGAAGACGCTCGGCACGGGCCGCCACAGCAGCGGGTCCCAGCCGCCGGTGTAGATCACCGGGTAGGGCCAGACGGCGCCGGCGACCCGGCCGTCCACGGTGAGCCGCAGCTCGCGGAACGGGCCCTTGCCGCAGGCGCCGAGGCTCGGGTTGGCGCTGACGAAGGCGTCGGGCGCGGAGGCGTACGCGAACTCCTCGCAGGCGCCGCCGCCGCGGGTGTGGACCTCGGCGGTGAGGCGTTCGAGGTTCTGCGGGAAGGTGAGGTCCCGGGTGGCGGTGGGGGCGGCCTGGGTGAGCGAGAACGGTCCGGTGGTGAGGAGCCGGTCCGCGGTGCGGGCCGCCGGCCAGCGGTCGGAGGTGGTGTAGAAGGTGAGGCTCGCCGAGATCGTGTAGACGCCGGTGTAGGTCGCGTCGGTGACGTTGGCGAGGTCGAAGGAGAACGGCTGCGGGCCGCCCGCGAACAGCGGCCCGTAGCGGGTGACGTCGTGCTCGACGTTCCACCGGATCCCGTCCTTGGACGGCTCCGGGGTGGACGACAGCAGCACCTGGACGCCGCCGATGCGCACGCTGAAGATCCGGTCGAACTGCCGCCCGGCGACCTGGCCGTGGAGGTCCAGCACGACCGCGGACCACGGCCCGGCGCAGTCGGCGGGCGGGGTGAGGGCGGCGGTGTACGGCGTGTCCGGCGGGTTGCCGTAGCCGTTGCGGAACTCGCGCTCGTGCATGACGTCGACGGTGCACGAGCGGGTGTCGGGGCGGGTGAGCGGCTTCTCGGCGGTGTACGGGTCGTGGTAGCCGGAGCCGAAGTCGGCGTGCGCGGGGCCGGCGGCGGTGACGGCCGCGGTGAGGGTCAGGACGGCGGCGCCGAGCAGTCGGGCGGCGCGGCGGAGCAGCGGGCGGACGGCCAACGGTTGTCCTCGGGTCGGGCGGTGCGCGGGCGGTGCCGCGGACCGGGCGGGACGATCCGGATGGTGCTGCGGACCGGGTGGGACGACCCGCGCATCCTTCCGGCGGTGGCATGTGACCGTCAAGAGCCCTTCGGCAAAGTCAACGGCCCTTTCGGCAGGGCGACTTCGGTCTCAGTCGACCTCCAGCGCCGCCGCCTCCTGTCGGATCAGGTCGCGCAGCGTGGCGAGCCGGGGCCGGCGGTCGTCGAGGCGCCACTGCATCTCCAGCGGCAGGGTGGCCCGGCCCTCCAGGCGGACGGTGGCGACGTCGCCGGTGAGGTGGCCGGTCATCGAGCCGGGCACGAGCGAGAACGCGCGGTTGCGGGCGAGCAGGTAGAGCCGGGAGCCGACGATGCGCGGCGGGCTGACCAGCACCGGCGGGTCGACGCCGCGGTCGGCGCACAGGCCGAGGACGTGGTCGTAGTAGCGCGGGTGCTGCTCGCGCGGCCACAACAGCAGGGGCAGGTCGCGCAGTTCGGCGAGCCGGACGCTGTGCCGGGCGGCGAGCGGGTGCTCGCGGCCGAGCGCCACGCGGACCGGCTCGTCGGCGATCCGCTCCAGCCGGTAGCCGGGCACCTCGTCGAGGAAGCGGCCGAGGCCGATGTCGGCGAGCTCGGCGGCCACGGTCGTGGACACCTGCCCGGTGTCGACGGCGAGTTCGGCGGTCTCCAGTGCGGGCAGCTCCTGCTCGGCCCGGCTGATCACGGCCGGCAGGAGGCGGTTCACCACGCTCGGGGAGACGACGATCCGGGCCGTGCCCAGGCGGGACTCCTCGTGCAGCCGCACCCGGGTCAGCAGCGACTGCGCCTGTGCGAGCAGCCGGGCGCTCTCGGCGGCCATCACCTCGCCGGCCTCGGTCAGGGTGACCGACCGGCGGCTGCGGTCGAACAGCTCGACGCCGACCGTCCGCTCCAGCCGGGCGACCTCCTGGCTGACCGTCGGCTGGGAGACGTGCAGCCGCTCGGCGGCGCGGCCGAAGTGGAGCGTGTCGGCGACGGCGAGGAAGACCTCGAGTTGACGCAAGGTGAAACCCATAGTTCAGAGCCTATGGGAAGGGGCATTACTCATTCTGGATCCCGATGTGGACCGTTCCTAGGCTGATGATCACGTTGCCCCGCCGCAGTGGCATGTCACAGGGAGTGCGCACCATGACCGGACTCACCACCCCCAGCCCCGAGGCCGTCCGGGTCTCCGACGAGGTCGCCCGGGCGGTCGCCGAGGGCAGGCCCGTCGTCGCCCTCGAGTCGACCATCTTCACCCACGGCCTGCCGCGCCCGCGCAACCTGGCCGTGGCGCTGGAGGCGGAGGAACGGCTGCGGGAGGCGGGCGTCGTCCCGGCGACCACCGGCGTGTACGCGGGCGTCCCGACGGTGGGCCTGAGCGCCGGGCAGATCACCGAACTGTCCGCCACCGACGGCATCGACAAGGTCAGCCTGCGCGACCTGCCGGTGGTCGCCGCGCTCGGCCGGCACGGCGGCACCACCGTCGCCGCCACCGCCTTCCTCGCCCACCGCGCGGGCGTCCGGGTGTTCTCCACCGGCGGCCTCGGCGGCGTGCACTTCGGCGCCTGCGAGAGCTTCGACGAGTCGGCCGACATGACGACGCTGGCCGCCACCCCGGTCACCGTCGTCAGCGCCGGCGTGAAGTCGATCCTCGACATCCGGGCCACCCTGGAGCGCTTCGAGACCCTCAACATCCCGGTCATCGGCTACCGCACCACCAGGTACCCCGGCTTCTACGTCACCGACTCCGGCCACGAGATCGCCTTCCGCGTCGACTCGCCCGAGGAGGCCGCCCGCGTCATCGACGCCCGCGACGGCCTCGGCCTCCCCCAGGCCGTCCTGATCGCCAACCCGGTCGACCCCGCCAAGCAGCTCCCGCCGGAGGAACTGGACGGCATCCTCGCCCGCGCCTGGGCCGAGGCCGACCGGCAGGGCGTCACCGGCAACGCCTCGACGCCGTTCCTGCTCGACTTCATCCAGCGCGACACCCGGGGCCGCAGTCTGGAGGTCAACGTCGAGGTCTACCGCGGCAACGTCCGCCTCGGGGGCGAGATCGCGACCGCGCTCGCCGCCGCGTCCAAGGGGGAGTAGACCGTGCTGGGGGTGCTCGGCGACCTCGTCGAGGACATCGTCGTCTGGGTCGACGGCCCGCTGCGCCACGGCACCGACTCCGCCGCCCGGGTGTTCCGCCGGCGCGGCGGCAGCGCGGCCAACGTCGCGTGCTTCGCGGCCGGGCAGGTCCCGGCCCGCTTCATCGGCTGCGTCGGGGACGATCCGGTCGGCGACGGCGTCGTCGCCGAACTGACCGGCCACGGCGTGGACGTCCGGATCGAGCGGCGCAGCCGGACCGGCAGCATCGTGGTGCTCATCGACCGGGACGGCGAGCGCACCATGCTGCCCGACCGGGGCGCCGCCAAGCTGCTGGACCGCGTACCGGACGAGTGGCTGGCCGGCCTGACCCACCTGCACGTGCCCGCCTACTCCTTCGACGGCGAGCCGGTCGGCCGCAGCGCCGTCGACGCGCTCGTCCGGGTGCGGCAGGCGGGCGGCACAACCTCGGTGGACGCCTCGTCGACGGGGATGTTGGAGCAGTTCGGACGCAAGCGGTTCCTGGGCCTGGTGGCCGAGTTGGCGCCGACCTTCGTGTTCGCCAACCGCTCCGAGTCCGAGTTCCTCGGGCTGCTGGTGGACGGGAGGCCCGGGCCGGAGCGGGCCCGCCTCGCCGTCACCACGGTCGTCACCAAGTCGGGCGCCGAGGCGACCACCGTCGACGTGCCGGGCGAGTCGCTGCTGACGGTGCCGGTGCCGCCGGTGGCCGACGTGCGCGACCTGACCGGTGCGGGGGACGCCTTCGCGGCGGGGTTCCTCGCCGGGTTCCTGGACACGGGCGACCTGCACCTGGCGGCCGGGCTGGGGCACAGCAGCGCGGCGCGCGTCCTCGCCTCGCCGGGGGCGTCGTTCGGCTGACGTCCTTGGGCGGCCCTGCTGCGGCAGGGCCGCCCGGGGCCGGACCGTCCAGGCTGGAACGGGCGACCGGGGGCGTGAGGAAACCTGCCGTCCCGTCACGGACCGTAGCCACGAGCTGCGCGCCCGAACGGGGACCGCGAGAGCGTGGGCGACCGGCGCACCCACAACCGTTCGGGATGCGCGCAGTGCCGGGAGGTGGGTCCGAGGCCCCCTCCTGCCCACTGATCAGGAACAGTTCTCAGCGCAGCGCGTCCTTGCGGAGGAAGCGCTTCAGGCGTTGCCACGTCCAGGTGTTGACGACGTCCTCGGCGGTGAGCCACGCGCGCTGCGCCGTGCCGACGCCGAACCGCGGGTAGGCCAGGTGCGGGGTGGCGTGGGCGTCGCTGTCGATGCTGAAGCGGACGCCGTGCTTCTTCGCCCGCAGGACGTCCTCGTCGCGCAGGTCGAGACGCTGCGGGGAGCTGTTGATCTCGATCGCGGTGCCGGTGCGCGCAGCGGCCTCGAACACCGCGTCGAGGTCGACCTCGATCGGGCCGCGCCGCCCGATCCGGCGGGTGGTGAGATGGCCGATGACGTGCACGTACGGGTTCTCGCAGGCGCGGATCAGACGGCGGGTCTGGGCGGCGCGGTCGAGGGTGAAGTGCGAGTGCACCGAGGCCACGCAGACGTCGAAGCCGGCCAGGAACTCGGGCGGCCAGTCGACGCCACCGTCCGGGCCGATGTTCAGCTCGGTGCCGTGCAGCAGGCGCAGCTTCTTGTGACGGTCGGCGAGTCGGTGCAGCTGCTCGCGCTGGGCGAGCATCTTCTCGTCGGTCATCCGCTGCATGACGAGGTCGGGCGCGTGGTCGGTGACGGCGTAGTAGGAGTAGCCGCGGGCGGCGGCGGTGTCGATCATCTCCTCCAGCGTGGCCAGGCCGTCGGTCAGGTCGGTGTGCGAGTGGAGGTCGCCGCGCAGGTCCGACTCCTGGACCAGGTCCGGGAGTTCGCCGCGCAGCGCCGCCTCGATCTCGCCCCGGTCCTCGCGCAGCGGCGGCGCGATCCAGGGCAGGCCGAGCGCCGCGTACACCTCCTCCTCGGTCGCCGAGACCACCTTGGCGCCGCCGTCCGCTTTGGTGCCCTCTGCTTCGGCGCCGTCCGCCTTGGTGTCCTCCACCTCGAACAGGCCGTACTCGGAGAGCTTCAGGCCGGCCCGGACGGCCATCGTGCGCAGCTTGATGTTGTGCGCCTTCGATCCGGTGAAGTAGACGAGCGCGGCACCCCAGTCCTCCTCCGGGACGACCCGCAGGTCCACCTGCACGCCCCCGGTGGTGAGCACCGACGTCTTGGTCGGTCCGCTCACCATCACCTCGGCCACGTAGGGGAGTTCGGTGAGCGCGGCCATCAGGGGCGCGGAGTCGGAGGCGGCCGCGAGGACGTCGATGTCGCCGACCGTCTCGCGCATCCGGCGCAGCGAACCCGCGTACGCGCACCGGGTGCAGCCGGGTACGGCGGAGATCGCGGCCACGATCTGCTCGGCGAGCTCGGTCGCGGTGTCGAGCAGGGTGCGGCCGCCGGACTGCCGCATCAGCTCGATGCCGTGCAGGATCTTCTCGCCGCTGCGCTCGCCGAAGCCCGCCACCCCGCTGAGCTTGTCGCCGCGGATCGCCTCGGCGAGCTCGTCGACGGAGGCGATCCCGAGGTCGCGGTGGAGGGCGAGGGCGCGCTTCGGCCCGACGCTGGGCACAGCCATCATCTCCCGTACGCCGGACGGGATTTTGGCGCGCAGGGTTTCGAGTGCGCCGATCCGCCCGGTGGCGAGGTACTCGGCGACCTTCTCGGCGGTGGACTTGCCGACGCCGGGGATCTGCTGGAGGCCCTTGGCGTCCAGCCCGGCGACGTCCTCGGGGTGACCGCCCACCGCGCGCGCCGCCTTCTCGTAGGCGCGGGCCCGGAAGGCGTCCCCGCCGGTGATGTTGATCAGGTCGGCGTACTCCTGGAGCAGCTCCTGCACCTGGTCGTTGAGCCGGGGCATGGGGCCAGTCTAGGGCGGGTGCCCCGGCGCTGCCGTTCTGCGGCATCCCCGCCGGTCGGGGGGTGCGCGACCGGCCACTCGGCGGGGGAATGCGCCCTATTCGCGCCCCCTGGCCGGATTGTCACCCGGGTGGAGGAGGCGCAGGCTGGGCGGCAGGGCCCGGGAAGCGGCCCGCTCCGGCCGGCCGCGGTGTTGACGACGGCCGCCGGTGATGTGCGAGGGGCAGGGCGATGACACGCGGGAAGCTCTGGGGCTACGTCGCGTCGGGGGCCCGGGTGCTCGGTGCCTTCGGCGGCGCGGACGGTTCCGGGCGTTCGGCCGGCTTCGGGCGGCCGGGCGGACCTGGGCGGGCCGGCTCGGGGCGGGGCGCCGGGGGCGGCGACGGCACCGCCGGAACGTCCCGCCCGGAGGCGATGGCCGCGCCGCGGATGCTGTCGCGGCCGGAGCTGGCGCGCCTGCGCTGGACGGACCGGCAGGCCGGGTGCGAGCCGCGGGCGCGACACGTCCAGGTCGCCGAGGTGGTGCGCCGGGTGGTTCACGGCGGTGGCCGGGCGGAGGCCTTGACGGTCCGACTCCCGCTCGGCCTGCCGGTGGTGGCCGGGGACGCCCGGCGTCTGGAGGCGGTGCTCGGCGGGCTGGTCGACCACGCGATCCGGCGCAGCCCGTTGGGCGCGCGGGTGCTGGTGCGGGCTGACGTGGTGGGCGCCCCGGCGATGCCGGGGCTCGGGGGACTGGCGGCGGGGGTCGGCGCGGGCGCCGGTGGGCACGGGCGGCCGCGTGGGCGGGTGGAGATCCGGGTGGCGGACCGCGGGGCGTACGAGCTCCCGCAGGCGCGCGAGTGGCTGCTCGCGGGCGTCCGGGCCGACGGGCCGGTCGGCCCCGCGTTGCAGGACCTGGTGCTCTCGTCGGGTGGACGGGTGGCGGTGGAGGCGACGCCCGGGGGCGGGCTGACGGTGGTGCTGATCCTGGCGGTGGCCCGCGACTGACACGGTCGGCCGCGGCCGGGCTTCGCGCTTCGAGCCAACCGCAAAGACTCCTTCGCAAAAAACTCTTTGCAAAGAAGTATTTGCGGTCCTACGCTCCAGTCATGACCGATGACCGTGGCTGGATGCACAGTGACGACCCGCACGCCGTACTCACCGCCAAGGGCATGCGCGCGATGGCCCACCCCGTGCGCATGCAGCTGGTCGGGCTGCTGCGCAAGCAGGGCCCGTCCACGGCGACCAGGCTCGCCGCACAGCTGGGGCTGAACTCGGGGGCCACGAGCTACCACCTGCGCCAGCTCGCCGCCGCGGGCTTCGTCGAGGAGGATCCGGAGCGCGGCAACGCCCGCGAGCGGTGGTGGCGTTCGGTGCACACGCTCACGGTCTGGACGGGGGACGACCAGGCCGACGAGGAGCCGGAGACGGTCGTGTCGTACCTGCGCTCCGTCCTCGCCGCCCACACGCTGACCGCCCAACGCGCGCTCAACGCCTTCGAGACGATGCCGCGCGAGTGGCGCAAGGCGGCCGACCTCAGCGACATGGTGCTGAGGCTCACGCCGGCGGAGGCCGAGCAACTGGCCGACGACCTGGCCGCCGTGGTCACGCGCTACCGGCGGCTGGACGCCGAGGGGCCCGCTCCCGAGGGCGCCGAGCCGGTGGCCGTCGTCGTCCACGTGCTGCCCGAGCCGAAGGCCACGGCGGAGGCCGCCGGGGAGGGGAACTGATGGAGACCGTCGCCCTCAGTTCCGCGCGCAGCCTCCGGCCGCTGGTCGGTGTGCTGGCCTCGTCGGTCGTCTCGCTGACGGGCACCCGGGTCTCGGCCGTCGCGCTGCCCTGGTTCGTCCTCGCCACGACGGGCAGCGCCACCATGACCGGCCTGGTGGCCTTCGCCGAGATGGCGCCGTACGTGCTGGTCAAGGCGCTGACCGGGCCCCTGGTCGACCGACTCGGCCCGCGCGTCGTCTCCTGGACGACGGACGCGGTGAGCGCCGTCGCGGCCGGGCTGGTCCCGTTGTTGCACACGCTGGGGCTGCTGCCGTTCGGGCTGTTGCTCGGCATGGTCGCGGTGATCGGCGCGATGCGCGGCCCGGGGGACCTGGCCAAGTCGGTCATGGTGCCGGAGGCGGCGGACCGGGCCCGGGTGCCGCTGGAGCGCGCCACCGGGTTCTCCGGCGTCACCGAGCGGCTGGCCTCCACCGTCGGCCCGGCGGTCGGCGGCGGGCTGGTCGCGGCGGCGGGCCCGATGGCCGGCCTGGTGGTCAACGCGGCGGCGTTCGCGCTGGGTTCGCTCATCATCGGCCTCGCGCTGCCGCGGGGGATGGGGCGGACGGCGGCTCCGGCCGCCGTGCCGGATGCGGCCGAACAGGGCGGCGGCTACTGGCGGATGTTCCGCGAGGGCTTCGCCTTCCTGCACGCCGAGCCGCTGCTCCTCACCGTGATCGTGACGGTCGGCGTCACCAACCTGCTGGACGCCGGGTTCGCGACCGTGCTGGTCCCGGTCTGGGCGCAGGACTCCGGCCACGGCCCGGCCGCGATCGGCTTCACCGGCAGCGCCATGGGGATCGCCGCCGTGGCCGGCAGCCTGATCGCGGCGGGCGTCGCCCACCGGCTGCCGCGCCGCACGGTCTTCTTCGCCGGCTTCCTGCTCGCCGGGGCACCACGCTTCCTGGTGCTCGCGTTCGGCGCCCCGATGTGGGCGGTGGTGACGGTCTTCGCGGTGGCCGGCTTCGGGTCGGGCTTCCTCAACCCGATCCTCGGCGCCGTGCTCTTCGAGCGGGTGCCCCGCCCGCTCCTGGGCCGCGTCCACGCCCTGGGTGACTCCCTCGCCTGGGCCGGCATCCCCCTCGGCGGCCTCCTGGCCGGCGCTGCGGTCGCCCTGGTCGGTCTGATACCCGTCCTGATCGCGTCCGGGGCCCTGTACTTCGCGACCACGGGCGCGGCCGGCCTCCGCCGCGAATGGCGCGAGATGGACCGCCTCCGCGGCCTGCCAGTGGACACCCCGGCGACGGACGCACCGGGCCGACACCCGGTGCCCGCGCAGGCGAAGGCGGTGCGGTCGACGGAGTGACGCGGTCAGTGGAACCGCGCTGCCAGCAGGACGGCGCAGAATGCGGCGCGAACGTACTCGAAGCGTGTTCGAAGGGAAGCGAGGCCGTGACCGTCGGAGCACTCGGTCGGCTGAGGGAGCTGCTGGGCGAGCCCGTGCCCTGGGGTCGGGCGCGGCCGGAGCTCTGGGCGGCCTCGGAGGCCTGGCTCGGGCTGCGGCTGCCGACGGACCACAAGGCGTTCCTGGATCTCTACGGCCCCGCCTGTCCGTTCGCCTGTCGGCCCGCCTGCCCGTTGCGTCCGTCGTCCGTCCCGTTGCCAGGCCGGGCGTCGGGGGTGTCGTCGTCGGGACGGTCGTCCGGCGGTGCCCCGATGCTCTCCAGCGTGTCGCGGACGGTGCCGGGCATCGCGGGGTGGCGTCCGATCACGACCACGCCGATCACGATCGCGAGCAGCCCGGCGGTCTGCCAGGCCAGCGCGCCCGGGGTCACCCGCAGCCGGTCGCCGAGGAAGCCGACCGCGCAGGCGATCCCGGCGAGCGGCTGGGCGGCGGTCAGCGCGGGTAGGGACATCCGCAGCGGCGCGGCCTCGAAGGCGCTCTGCACGAGCAGCAGCCCGACGACGCCCGCCACGACCACGGCGTACGGCTGCCACGTCCGCAGCACGACGGAGAGCCCGTCGTGGTCGAGGCGCTGGGTGGTGGTGCGGGTCAGCGCGTCCTGCAGTCCGTAGAGCAGACCGGCGGCGAGGGCCAGCAGCGTCGCCTCCTCGAAGAGCGGCAGTTTCCGGGCCAGCGACACCAGTAGCAGGACCAGCCCGACGACCGTACCGACCACCAGCCAGTGCCGCAGCTCCCCGGCGGGCGGTCCGCCGCCGGTGGGCTGCCCGGCCACGATGAACGCCGTCACCCCGAGCCCCAGCAGCAGGACCCCGGCCCAGCCGGAGCGGCCGAGGGTCTGACGGGTCAGCACCCGGGAGAGGGCCATGGCGAAGAGGAGGTTGGTCGCGAGCAGCGGTTCGACGAGGGACACCTCGCCCTTGTTGAGCGCGAGCGCGGAGAGGATCAGGCCGCTGACCATGAACCCGGTGCCGAGCAGCCACTCGGGCATCCGCATCAGGTCGAGCAGCAGCCGCCAGTGCAGCATGTCGGCACGTGGGGCCCGCTGCGCGGCGTGCTGCTGGAGGACGAACCCGAGGCCCAGGCAGCACGCGGCGCTCAGAGCGAGGAGGAAGACCGCCACGGAGGGACCACCCGGTGTGTCGCTGCCCCGACTTCGCCGATCGCCGCTCGGCGGATCGCTGGTTGCGCCGCGTCGGCGGTCCTGGGTCGGGCGGCGGTCGCGGCGCCTTCCGTCAGCCTACCGCCGGGGCGGCGCCGGGGCCCGGCGTGTCCGGGGCCGGGTGCCCGCGCTTGCCGGGGTGGGTGCGGTGGGCGCACGCTGGTGTGAGCGGCCGCCACGGGGCACCGTCCGTGCCGGTCAGGACAGGCGCGACGGGGGCCGGCGCCAGGAGGTGTGGCATGCACAACCAGTGGGATGTGGAGCTGAGCTTCGAGGAAGACGGCGTGCACACGGCGTGCGAGGCGAGGCTGACCGGTGCGCGGGCACCGGGCCTCAGCGCGCGCGGGGAGTCGGTGAAGAGCGCGGACGACCGTCCGCTCGCCAGGATCGGCGAGGAGGTCGCGGCCTCGCGCGCCCTGGAGGAGCTGTCCCGCAAGCTGCGGGTCCAGGCCACCGGGGAGATCGAGGACGAGGGGCACCGGCCGGGTTATCTGATCTACTGAACCGATCCACTGAACCGATCTGTTCAACCGATCTGCTGAACTCCCTTCTGGCGCAGTCGAATCTGAGCCGCCGCAGGCCGCCGTGGCCGTCGGTGAGTTCGCAGCGCAGTCGCGGCTCCATCACGAAGGCGGCGCGCGGGACGCGGTCGAAGTGGTCCACGTCGGCCTGCGGGAGCGTGACGACGGCCGGGCGGTGGCGGTGTCCGGCGGAGGAGGAGTCCGGTTGGCTCATGGCCGCCAGCATTCCACCGGGCCCGGGCGCGGGCGGCGAGTCCACCGTTCTGTACGGCTCCGGGGGGCCGACCGTCGTGCCGTGTACGGGCAGTTGTCATTTCTGCGGACCCGGTGACGGGCCCGTGGTGCCCATGGTTTCCGTGGTGTCCGAGCGGTCAGGCGGGCCCGAGGGACCAGCTGATCACCGAGAGCGTCGCCATCGACACCAGCGTCGACCACAGCACCGCGTCCCGGGCGAGCGCCGTGCCCTGCCCGTACTCGCGCGCGTAGACGTACACGTTCTGCGCGGTCGGCAGGGCGGAGAAGAGCACGACGGTGAGCAACTGGTGCCGCGGCAGGTGGAGTGCGAAGGCGGCGACGGCGTACGCGGCGAGCGGCTGGACGAGCGTCTTGACCAGGACGGTCAGCCCGACCTCGGCGCGGCGCGAGCCGGCGTCGGCGGGCGGGCGGTTGTGCAGCGAGATGCCGAGGGCGACGAGGGCGGTCGGGACGCCGGCGCCGCCGAGCAGTTCGCACGAGTGGTTCAGCTCGGCGGGCAGGTGCAGGCCGGTCGCGGAGGTGACGGCGCCGAGGGCGGTCGCGAGCAGGACGGGGTTGCGCAGCGGGAGGGTGAGCACGGCGCGCAGTCCGGCGCCGCGGCCGTCGAGCACGGCGAGCACGGTGGGGGTGACGAGCAGGATCTGGAACAGCACCACCGCCGCGACGAACGAGGCGTCGCCGAGGACCTGCATCGCCACGGGTATGCCGAGGTTGGCCGAGTTGACGTACCCGGCGGCCATGCCGCCGATGGCGAGCTCGCCGGGCCTGCGCCGGAACAGCAGGCGGCCGGCGAGCAGCCCGAGGCCCGTCGCGACGGCGGTGCCGGCCGCGAAGGCGAGCATCGAGGCGTTGGCGAAACGTTCCAGCGGGGTGCGGGCGATCATCAGGAAGAGCGCGGCGGGCATCGCCACGTGGAAGACGAACCGGCTGAGCACCGCCTCCGCCTGCGCGCCGAGCAGTCCGGACCGCCCGACGAGGTAGCCGACTCCGGTCAGCGCCCAGATGGGTGCGAATCCGGACAGCAGGGGGTGCAGGTCGGGCATGGTTCCTCGGATCGCTCGGACGGGTCGCCTGGGTCGGCGGGGCTCGCCCGCCCGGGGCAGTAAACCAGCCACGTCAAACGGCCGATCTCGGACCCGATGGTCGGCGGGCGGGCCCTGCGCGCTCGCGCGCGGGCCCTACGATGAGCCGATGGACTATCTGAGCCTGGCCGAAGTGGAGACGATCGCCCGACGCGCGCACGAGGGGCAGGTCGACAAGAACGGCCACCCGTACAGCGAGCACCTCGCGGCGGTGGCCCGGGGGACGGCGGAGCGGGGCGGCAGCGAGGCGCAGATCGCGGCGGGCTGGCTGCACGACACCGTCGAGGACGACCGGCTGAGCCGCGACTGGCTGGAGCATGCGGCGCTGCCGGAGTCCACCAAGGCGATCGTGGACGCGCTGACCAAGCGGCCGGGCGAGCCGGTCGAGGAGTACACCGCCCGGATCCTGGCCACCCCGGGGGCGCTTCTGGTCAAGCGCGCCGACCTGGCCCACAACTCCGACCCGGCCCGGCTCGCCGTGCTGGACGAGGCGACGGCCGAGCGGCTGCGCGCCAAGTACGCGCGGATGCGCGAGCTGCTGGGGCTCACCGGGGAGCTCTGACGGTCAAGTCCCCTTGCCTGTGGAGGAGTTGCCGGTGCATGAGTGACCGGTGGGCGGGGGTGGCGGAAACCGCGGCAGGGCCCGTGCCACGCGGATCGCGCGGGCACGGGCCCTGCCGGGTCACCCGGGTGGTCCCTGTCCGACCCCCGGGGTGAGGGGGGAGGTGGTGCGGGAAGCGGGTATGCGACGGTGCTGCCGAGGGGGGTGCTGCCGAGGGGGTCGGCTTAGTACCAGTGGTGGGTCTGCCAGAAGGCCCAGGCGGCGTTCGGGCTGCCGTAGCGGGTGTTCATGTAGTTCAGCGCCCACTTGATCTGGGTGGTGGGGTTGGTCCGCCAGTCGGCGCCCGCGGAGGCCATCTTGGAGGCCGGCAGCGCCTGGCCCAGACCGTACGCACCCGAGCTCGGGTTGGTCGCCGTCACGTTCCAGCTGGACTCGTGGAAGATGATCTGGCTGAAGGAGGCCAGCTGGTTGGCCGGGACGATCCGGGCGGCGATGGCCTTGACGGTCTTCGGGGAGGCGGCGGTCGCGGCGTCGGCGGTGGCGGGCATCACGCCGGCGCTCAGGGCGGTCAGACCGGCGGTGCCGGCGAGAACGGCGGCAGAGGTGCGCATACGGAGCTTGAAAGCGGGCATGAACAAATGGACCTCAATCGGGTTGGGCCGGGTCGCGTCCCGTCCAGGACCATGGCCGGACAGGGGCCGACGGTTGCGGGGCGCGACTCGGCGACAAGCCGTTCACCGGCGGGACAGGAGCCGGTGCGGCTGACGACGAGATTCATTGTTGTCAGACCGGATCGGCCGCCGCCAAGACCCCCTCGATACGATCCGCGGTCGTACACCCGTCGACCGCCATCGATTCGAAGGGATGATCGAGGGGGCCGTGCGGACCGGTTCTGACCTGCTCGAATGTCCATTCGGGTGTGAATCGGCCGGAACGGCGAAATGGCCGCGGGGGCGCTACTACGACCCGTCGTCGCCTGGGATTCCCTGTGAGCGCACTCACCGTTTGGACCCCGGGTGTCGTCACTCGGCGGCCTGCGGCCACCACTTTGGGTACAGACGATCGCTCCTCCGATGAGACCGGCGCCACACGCCGACGTCACCGAGAGCGAGGATCACCCAGCCGACGGTGCCGGTCGGCCCGCGCGGCGAACCGTTGCGCCTCCGGAACCGCCGCGAGCGCGCCGAGGGCCGCGGCGACGGCCTCCCCGAGCCGCTCGCAGAACGTTTCCGGCTCGTCGGCGGCGTCCGGCCGCTCCGGGACCACTTCGTCCACCAGGCCCACCCGCGCCAGGTCGTCCGCGCCGATGCCCTGCGCCCGGGCCAGCTCGGCCGCGTGCGCGCCGTCTCGGTGGACGATCGCGGACGCGCCTTCGGGCGGCAGCGGCGCGAGCCAGGAGTGCTCGGCGGCGATCACGCGGTCCGCCGGGAGCAGGGCCAGTGCCCCGCCGCCCGAGCCCTGGCCGAGCAGGACCGCCAGGACGGGGGTGCGCAGCGCGAGCAGGGTGGTCAGGCAGTGCGCGATCTCGACGGCGATGCCGTCCAGCTCGGCCTGCGCGGACAGTTCGGCGCCGGCCGTGTCCACCACCGTGAGCAGCGGCAGGCCCAGCTGCTCGGCCAGTCGGGCGCTGCGGCGGACGGCTCGCAGGTCGGCCGCGGTGAAGGGGCGCTCGTGGTCGGGCGTCCGCCGCTGCTGGCCGACGACGAGCACCGGCTGCCCGCCGAGGACGGCGAGCGCGCGGACCAGTGCGCCGCCCCGGCCGCCGGGGGCGTCCAGCAGCACCAGCTCCTCGGCGGTGCGGCGCAGCAGTTCGCGGGTGCCGGGGCGGTCGGGGCGGCGGGTTCGGCGGACGGAGTCCCAGGCGTCGGCGGGGGCCCGCGTCCTGGTTGGCTTCTGCATATATAGGGGAGCCGTAGAGCGAGGGGCCGCAGATGGGGGAGCGGGGCTCGGCGCGGGCCTGGCCGCCAGGACGGCAAGCGACCGGCGCACCACCTCGCGCAGTTCCTCCGGCGGCACGACGGCGTCCACCAGCCCCCTCTCCGCCAGCGTCTCGGCGCGCTGGACCTCGGCCGGCAGCTCGACGCCGCGCAGCTCCTCGTACACGCGCGGGCCGAGGAAGCCGAGGCGGGCGCCGGGCTCGGCGAACACCAGCTGGCCGAGCGTGCCCCAGGAGGCGAAGACACCGCCCATGGTGGGGTTCCGCAGGTAGGTGAAGTAGGGGAGGCCCGCGGCCCGGTGCGCCTGGACGGCGGCGGTGATGCGCAGCATGCAGAGGAAGGCCGCCGACCCCTCCTGCATGCGCGTCCCGCCGGAGACCGGCAGGGCGAGCAGCGGCAGCCGCTCGGCGGTGGCCCGCTCGACGGCCCGGGTGATCCGCTCGGCGGTGCCGACGCCGATCGAGCCGCCGAGGAAGCCGAACTCGGACGCGACGATCGCCACCGGCCGCCCGCCGATCAGGCCGGCGCCGGTGAGGACGGCCTCGTCCAGGCCGGTGCGCTCGCGGGCGCGGGCGAGCGAGGCGCGGTAGCCGGGGTCGGCGGGGTGGGGGTCGGCGGGCTCGTCCCAGGTGTGGAAGCTGCCGGGGTCGACGAGCAGTCCGATCAGCTGGTGCGCCGTCAGCGACGTTCCCGTACCCATGCCCGCCCCCACTGGTGATCGTCCCGCGGTCGTCGGGAGTCCCGTCCATGATCGGGATCCCCGGAACGATCGACACTCTATGGGGCGCGGCGGCGGTGGGGCGGAAACGTCGCGAAGGTGTGAGCAAGTCGAGCGGTACGACGGGAACGCACGGTTCCGGTAGTTCACGGGCGGTTCGTGGACGGTCTCGCGGAGGGTGTCGAAGGGATCACGATGCGGATCGGAGTACGCGTCAAATCCCCTGCTGGGCAAGCAAGTTACCGATGGGTAAAAAGTTGGTTCAGGCCTTCCGGATGGGCCGGGGGCTCGCCACACTGTTTGTCATGACCCGCACTCTACGCGCGTGGAAGAACCGCGCTGCCGCCGTCACCGCCGTCGCCCTGATGACCCTCGCGCCCGTCGCCGTCGCCACCGAGGCGCACGCCGACGTGAGCGGCACGGTCTGCCTCTCCGCCCTGCCGTCGGAGGCCAACGACACCCTCAACCTGATCGCCAGCAACGGTCCGTTCCCGTACTCCCAGGACGGCGTGGTGTTCCAGAACAGAGAGGACGTGCTCCCGAGCCAGTCCTACGGCTACTACCACGAGTACACCGTCATCACGCCGGGCGCCCCGACCCGCGGCACCCGACGCATCATCACCGGCCAGCAGTCCCAGGAGGACTACTACACGGGCGACCACTACGCCACGTTCTACCTGATCGACCAGACCTGCTGAGCCTGTCCTCGATCCGGCTGCTGGCCCCGGCGGCGTGCCGTCGAGGCCGGCAGCCATGCCGCGTAAGGGAGTTCAGAGCTCCGACGGGCCCCAGGCGGCCACCGTGAGCTCGTCCCCGACGCGCAGCGTGCCGGGGCGGAGCACGGCGAACTTGGCGCCGAAGGCGACGCCGCCGCCCGCGGCCCGGCGGTAGCGGGCCAGGGTGCGCAGCGGTTCGGGACCGGCCTTGGCGCCGGTGGACTGGTCGACGAGCGTCACGGCGCAGCGCACGGCGAGCTTGGCGTAACCCAACTCGGCGTCGCCGATCGTGAGTCGGCGGGCCAGGTCCTCGGTGTGCGGCTCGTCCCAGTCGGCCACGACGATGTTCGGGCGGAACCGGTCCATGGGGAGCGGGGGTTCGCCGGTGCGCGCGTTGAAGTCGTCCAGCGACGCGCGGGACAGCAGGTGGACGGCGCAGCTGTCGGCGTACCCGGAGGTGCCCGGGGTGAGCCCGTCGGTGACCCGGTCGTGCTCGGGCGGCACGCGGACCAGCCGACTGCGGGTGCCGAGCACCTCCGACAGCCACTCGGCCACGGCGTCGCCCTGGTCGATGCCGTGGAACGGCGTGCCGAACAGCTCGACCGGCCGCCGCGGTCCCTCGGTGTCCACCGCAGTGGTCACCGCCTCGACGCCCGGCGCCGCCAAGGTGATCCGGCCGCCGTCCGCGGAGACGGACGGGCGGACGGCGGCGAGGGCACGGTCCCGTCGCTGCGAGCGGAAGACGCCGCCCTCGTCCACGACCATGAACGCCCGGTCGTGCGCGAGCCCGGCGGGGGTCAGCTCCGCCCGCTCGGCCGCGACCCCGGCGCACCCCTTGACCGGGTAGTACCGCAACTCCACCACAGTGGCCATGACTTCCCCGCCCCTCCCCGTTACTGCCGGCCAGCGTAGTCGACCGTTCGCCGCGGTCGACTGCGGGCTTTTCGCCCGAGTTGCTAGGGTTCGGGGCATGGCACCGAGCAGCGCGAACCCCCCGGCCCGGCTCCGGCGCGACGCCCGGCGCAACCGTGACCTGCTGCTCGCCGCCGCCCGCGACATGTTCTCCCGGCACGGCCTCGACGTCCCGCTCGACCAGATCGCCAAGGAGGCCGGCGTCGGCAACGCCACCCTCTACCGGCACTTCCCCACCCGGGAGGCGCTGATCGCCGAGGTGTTCGCCGACGCCGGCGCCACCCTCGCCGCAGCGGGCGAGGAGGCACTGGCCGCCGCCGACGCCTGGACCGCCATCGAGCGCTACTTCGAGCGGATCTTCGAGCTCGTCGCCGCCGACCGCGGCATCAACGACCTCGTCACCCAGGCCATCCCCACGATCCCCGGCATGATCGAGATCGGCCGGCAGCACGCCGCCACCGTCGGCGCCCTCATCGCCCGCGCCCAGGAACAGGGCACCATGCGGCGCGACGTGGTCACCATGGACCTCCTCTTCCTGCTCGGCCCGCTGTGCCGGGCCCTGCCCGCCGCCACCGAGCTGCGCCCCGACCTCTGGCGGCGCTACCTCGCCCTCCTCCTCGACGGCTTCCGCGCCCGCGCCACCCACCCGCTGCCCGTCCCGCCGATCGGCGAGGAGCACCTGGACCGGATGTTCGCCGACCTCTGGGAGGCCGACCGGCCTGAACCGAAGGACGCGCCCTAACCGCCGGCCCGCCGGGGCGGCGACTCCACCGGGAAGTGGATCGGGCTCAGCGGGTACTGCGCCCGATCCGGGCCCGGCCGGTTGGCGAGCCCGGGCAGGAGTCCCTTGCCCCGGAAGGGCGTTCCCGGCGCTCCCGGTGCTCCCGGTCTTCCCGGCATCAGGAGTGCATACGGAACGCCCACCTGCGCGTCAGGACTCCGTCAAAGGGGAGCCCGCCGACCCCTCCGGCCGTCTTGCATGTGACGACACGGAGGACGGCGCGCGTACGCAGCGCGCGCCGTCACACGAGCGGAGAGGCGGACGGACCATGGCGGACAGCGGCATATCCGGGGCGGCGGGCGAACCCGCCGACGACTGCGACCGGATCGTCGTCGGCCTCAGCGGCTCCCTCGGCAGCCTCGCCGCCCTCCACCACGCCGTCGCCGAAGCCCGCCGCACCGACGCCGAGGTGCTCGCCGTCCTCTGCTGGACCCCGGCCGGTGGCGACGCCGGCCACCGCCGCACCCCGTGCCCGCCGATGCTCACCGCCGGCCGCGACGCCGCCGTCGCCCGCCTCCGGCGGGCCCTCGACGAGGCGTTCGGCGGCGGCTACGCCGGTGTGCGGCTGCGCTGCCAGGCCGTCCGCGGCGAGACCGGCCACACGCTGGTGCGCTGCGCCGACCGCCCCGGCGACCTCCTCGTCCTCGGCGCGGGCAGCCGCGGCCCTCTCACCCGCCTGCTGCGCCCGTCCGTCACCGCCTACTGCGTGCGGCACGCGTCGTGCCCGGTGCTGGCCGTGCCCAGGCCGCCGCTGCAGCGGGAGTTGGAGGCGCTGGAGCGAAGCCACGGCGTGAGCTTCGCGCCGGCCGGACAGTAGGCCGGAGTCGGCCGGAGCCGGCCAATGCCGGTGGGGTATCAGCCGGGTACGGCGATCCGGGCGGCGGCGCCCGGCCAGGGCGGGAGCACCTCGCCGTCCCGCTCGTCCACGACGTGCTCCTCCCACCACGCGCGGCCGTCGAGCCGGTCGGCGGGCCACCCGGCGAGCGAGGGGGAGTCCATGGCGAAGAGCGTGCCACAGCCCTACGACAGCCCGGCCGCCTCGGCGAGGACCGCGGCGACGCGGCGGCCGGCGTCCAGGGCGCTCTCGGACGTCGCGGGAACGCAGCGCTGTGCCTCGGGGCTGTACTCCGTCATCACCACGCCCGCGTGGTCGGTGGGGAGCTCGTACAGCTCGGCCGAGGTGGCCGCGGTGGCCAGCAACCGGGTGTGCTCGGGCCCCATCACCGTGTCCTCCGTGCCGTGGATCAGCCAGAGCGGGACGGGGGACGGCGTCCGCGCCAGGAACTCGACCGGTACGACGCCGTTGGCGACGGCCGGGCGGGCGTAGCTGGAAGAGATGCCGACCGCCGCGGCCGGCCGCAGTTCGGCGGGCGTGCCGGGGTCGATCGCCACGGCGACGGCCTCCCGGCCGCCCATCGACCAGCCGGCCAGGACGAGCCGGTCCGGGTCGCCGCCGAACCGCACGGCGGCGCGGCGGGTGTGGGCGAGGGAGGCGAGCAGCTCGGCGCGGCCGCCGTCCTCCCGGTCCGAGCGCCAGTCGGGGACGAGCACGAGCAGCCCGTGCCGGGCGGTCTCCCGCGCGAGCGGCCGCAGGACGTCCCGCTCGTCGGGCCCGCGGCCGTGCCACAGCAGCACGACGGGGACCGGCCCGGCCGTCCCGGCCGGCGGGAGGTGGACGTCCATCGGCCGTCCGTCGGCGTACTCGACGACGTCGGGGGCGTCGGATTGCGTACTGGTCATGCGGTGTTCCCCTCCGGTTCGGTGCCTGGCCGCTGACCTGGTACTGTACTTCTCGTCGCGAGGGAGATGATCTCTCGTCAGGCGTCAGCGGTGCTACCAGAGCACGTCCTACTTTCAGTAGGGAGAGTCCGTGCAACCCGGGCCTGGCGCTCCATTGTCGGGCGAGGTCCGGCACCCATCCGGGTGCCGGACCTCGTTCGCGTTCGCGGGGTCATGGCGGCTGGTGTCCGGGCTCGCGGGCACGGTGAAGGACTGAAGCGGGGCGATGCGGGTCAGGCCGCCTCCGCGGATTCGTCGGGTGGGACGGCGATCAGGGTGAACACCGCCCCGCTGTCGTCCCGGACCAGCATCGAGCGGCCGAACGGCGTCGGCTCGGGCCCGGTGAGGACGGTGCCGCCGAGGGTGCGCAGGCGTGCGGCGGCGCGGTCGGCGTCGTCGGTCGCGAAGGTGGTCCGCCACACGGCGCCGGTGGCCTCCGCGGGCCCGATCCCGCCGGCCGGGAGGCCCTGGGCGCGGAAGACGGAGTAGCCGTCCCGCGGCCGGTCGTAGGTGAAGCCGAACACCTGCCGGTAGAAGGCGCGGGCGGCGTCCGGATCAGGGGAGAGGTGCTCGTTCCAGGTGAACGTGCCCGGCTCGTTGACCAGCCCCGCGCCCGGGACCGGCCCGCCCTGCCAGAGCCCGAACACCGCGCCCAGCGGGTCGGCGGCCAGCGCCGCCCGGCCCTGGTCCGGCACGTCGTACGGCTCGCGGACGAGCCGCCCGCCCGCCGCCCGGATCGCGGCGGTGCTCCGGCGGACGTCCGGGGTGGCGAGGCAGGTGAGCCAGGCGGGGGGTTCGGACGGCGGCCCGACGGCCGCGACCTGCGCGCCGTACAGCGTGGCCACCGCCTCGGCCGGGCCGGTCGCGACGAAGTCCCATCCGAACAACCCGCCGTAGAAGCGCCGGGCCCGCTCGACGTCCGGCACCGCGAGCGCCACCCAGCACGGGACGCCCTCGCGGTACCTGCCAGCCTTCGGCATGCCGCCTCCTGCGCTCGCCCCCCGTCGCGCCCGTCCCCTCCGGCCAGCGTCCACGACCGCTCCGCCGACGGCAACCGGGGGTTTCAGGCCACGCCGCGCGGCCGGAACTGGATGCTGATCCGCGGGCCCACCGGTCGCGCGGTCTTCGGGATCGCGTGCTCCCAGGTCCGCTGACAGGAGCCGCCCATCACCACCAGGTCCCCGTGCCCGACCCGGTGCCGGACCACCGCCCCGGCGCCGTGCCGCGGCCGCAGCAGGAGCGCGCGCGGCTCTCCGACGGACAGGATCGCGACCATGGTGTCCTCGCGGTTCCCGCGCCCGATCCGGTCGCCGTGCCAGGCCACGCTGTCCCGTCCGTCGCGGTAGTAGCACAGGCCCAGCGTCCGGAACGGCTCGCCCAGCTCCTCGGCGTAGTGCGCGCTCAGCGCCTCGCGGGCCTCCGCGAGCACGGGGTGCGGGGCCTCGGCCCCCTCGGGGTACGACGCGAGCAGCCGCGGGACGTCCACCATGCGCTCGTACATCTCCCGGCGTTCCGCCCGCCAGGGCACCTCCGCCGCCAGCTGTTCGAACACCCGGTCCGCCCCGTGCAGCCACCCCGGCAGCACATCGAGCCACGCCCCGTCCCCGAGCACCAACCGCCGCATCCCGCCGAGCGGCCCGAGGCGGACGTCGTCGCCGAGGTCGTCGAACAGCGAGGGCTGGAGGTGAACGGTGCCGGGCATGGTTCCAGCGTACGCCTCGATTCGAACATTCACTCGAATATCGCCCGCGCCGGGGACGCCCGCGCGCTCAGCCGCACCCGTCCGCCACCTCCGGGCCACCAGCGCCGGAGTCCGCTGACCGGGTGAGGTGCCAGGCGTGGCGCCCCGGTCCGGCCGCCGCCGCGCCGGGAGCATGAGGCGGTCCCCACGTCACCCGGTCACCAGGAGTGCCGCCATGCCCAGGATCACCACCGACGACGGCGTCTCGCTGCACTACTACGACGACGGGGTCGGGCAGCCCGTCGTCCTCGTCCCGGGCTACGGCGCCTCGGCCGACGACTGGGCCCTGCAGTGGGAGCCCCTGCGCGCCGCCGGACATCGCGTCATCTCGCTCGACCGCCGCTGGAGCGGCCAGTCCGACCGCCCCTGGTGGGGCCAGCGCATCGCCCGTCACGGCAAGGACCTCGACGAACTCCTCACCCGGCTCGACCTGTACGACGTGATCGCCGTCGGCCAGTCCATGGGCGCCAGCACCATCTGGGCCTACACCAGTCTCTGCGGCACCGGACGCCTCGCCGGGATCGCCACCATCGACCAGACCCCGAAGATGCTCAACACCCCCGACTGGCCCCACGGCTTCTACGGCCTGACCGAGCAGAACCTCGGCACCCTCTTCGCCACCCCCGAGGCCTTCGCCACCGGCCACGGCCGCCCCTGGCCCGACCCCGCCGAACTCGACGCCCGGCTCAAGGCCGCCGGCGGACGCGGCGCCGAGAGCCTCATCACTCTTGACACGCACGCCCTCCTCCTCGACCACTCCCGTCAGGACTGGCGCGACGAGGTCACCCGCGCCCGGGTCCCCGTCCTCGTCATCGCCGGCGCCGACAGCCAGTTCTGGCCCAGCGCCCACGCCGAGGCCACCGCCGCCCTCAACCTCCGCGCCGCCGCCGCCGTCATCCCCGACGCCGGTCACACCACCCACGTCGACCAACCCGCCGCCGTCAACGAGCAGTTGATCGCGTTCTTCGCCTCGCTGGGCTGACCGGGGCCCTCGGCGAGGTCCACGCCGGTGCGCTCAGCCGTTGCGGTGGAGGTCGCACTGCTGCTGGATCGCGCTGGGGGCGTCGCTGCTCACGATGGAGACGTGCGGCGTCGGGCCGTCGGCGGGGGCGTCCTCGGTGGTGCAGACGAGCTGCTGGATCGCGGTGGTGCTGAGCGAGGCGGTGGGCCAGGAGAGACGGAGGGTGACGGCGCCGGGCGTGGCGGTGGCCTCGACGCGGCCGGTGGTGGGGAGGTTGCTGTAGAGGCCGCCGTGCCGCTCGGTCGGGTCGGGGCCCGCGAGCAGGGTGTCGAGGGTCCGCTGGAGGTCCTCGCGCCGGGCGCCCGGGCGGATGGCGAGCCGGATGCCCTGCGGGCCGGGGAAGTAGAGGCGGGTGCCCGGTTCGATGCCGGTGGCGGGCAGGCCGCTGCGGACCGGGTCGGTGCTCGGGATCGAGCAGCCGCACGCGAGCAGGAGCAGCGCCGTGGCGGCGGCCAGGCGGCGGGCGGTCGTCATCGGCCGTCCGGTGGTGTGCCGTGGCCCTCCGGTGGTCGTCACTGGTCCTCCGATGTGGTGCCGCGGGGCAGGACGAGGGTGAACACCGCACCGCCCGCAGGGGAGTTGGCGGCCTCGATGACGCCGCCGTGCAGGCGGGCGTTCTCCTGGGCGATGGCGAGGCCGAGCCCGCTGCCCTCGGAGCGGGCGCGGGACTTGTCGGCCTTGTAGAACCGGTCGAACAGGTGCGGGAGTTCGGCGGGCGGGATGCCCGGGCCGCGGTCGGTGACGGTGAGCACGAGCTCGCCGTCGGCCTCCCGCAGGATCAGCCGCACCGGCGGGCGGCCGTGGCGCAGCGCGTTGCCGGCGAGGTTGGCGACGATGACGTCGAAGCGGCGCGGGTCGAGCCGCACCGGCAGGGCGGCGGGCAGGTCGACCTCGATCCGTTCGGTCCAGCCGCGCAGGTCGAGGGTCTCGCGCACGGCCGCGGCCGCGTCGACGTCCTCGGCGCGCAGCGGGGCGGCGCCCGCGTCGAGGCGGGAGATTTCGATGAGGTCGTTGACGAGCCGGGTGAGGCGGTTGGTCTCGTTGCTGATCATGCGCAGCGCGGTGCCGGTGTCGGGCGGCAGCTGCTCGGCGTCCTCGTCGAGGATGTCGGTGACGGCGAGCATGGCGGCCAGCGGGGTGCGCAGTTCGTGGGAGACGTCGGCGGCGAACCGGCGGCCCTGGCTCTCGATGGCGCGCAGTTCCTCGATGGTGCCCTGGAGGGTGCGGGCGGTGTGGTTGAACGTCTTGGAGAGCTGGGCGAGTTCGTCGTGGCCGGTGACGGTGAGGCGGGTGTCGAGCCGGCCCTGGGCGAGGGCGCGGGCGGCGTCGCCGAGGGCCCGGACCGGGCGCAGCACCTGCCGGGCGGCGAGCAGGGCGAGACCGGCGGCGAGGACGGCGGCGAACGCGCCGGCCCCGGCGGCCCCGGCGAGCACCTCGTCGGCGGCGCCCTGTTCGCGGTCGAGGGGGAGGATCGCGTAGACGGTGAGCCCGGAGGGGGTACCGGGGCCGGGCGGGGTCCTGCCGGGGACGCCGGTGCTCGTGCCGGACGGGGCGTAGGTGACGGGCACGCCGGCGGCGAGCCACGGGTGGCCGTCGGCGGCGAAGCGCTGGAACGCGGCGTGGCCGGCGCCGACGGTGGCCTGCAGGGTGGGTGGGACGGCGACGGGCTGGGTCCACTCGGAGTGGATCGTCCCGTACGAGGCCAGGACGCGCCAGTCGCGGAAGCCGCCGGTGCCGGACAACTGTCCGGCGAGGCGGTCGAGTTCGGCCTGAGTCGGTGGGAAGGGCAGGGCGGGGGAGAGGACGTCGATGCGTCGGCGCAGCTCGTCGAGGGTGGTGTCCTGGGTGAGGTCGAGGGTGGAGTTGGTCGCGGCCCGGTAGGTGAGGGCGGCGGTGGCGAGCGCGCTGAGGGCGGCGACGGCGACGAACGCGGCGAGCATGCGCGGGCGCAGCCCGGCGACGGCGCGGCGCAGGCGGAGCAGGCGGCGCCGTCGGGGGTCGGCAGGCCGTGCCGGCGCGGGGTTCTCGGAGGGCGCCCCGGCGGACGGCCGTCTGCCGGAGGGGTCGTCGGCCGGCGGGTTCCGGCGGGCGGTGCTCACAGCGGTCCGAAGCGGTAGCCGAAACCGCGGACGGTCTGGACGTGGCGGGGCGCGGCCGGGCTGTCCTCGATCTCGGCGCGCAGCCGGTCCACCGCGGCGTCGACGAGGCGGACGTCGTCCTGGCGGCCGAGCCCCCACACCGACTCCAGGAGCTGCTCGCGGCTGAACACGCGCCCGGGCGCGGCGGCGAGCTCCAGCAGCAGGCGCAGTTCGTCCGGGGCGAGGAGCAGCGGGGTGCCGCGCTTGGTGACGGTCAGCGCGGCCCGGTCGAGGACGAGGTCGCCGTGCGTCTCGCGGACCGGCTCGGGGCCGGGGGTGCCGCCGCGGTGCAGCACGGCGCGGATCCGGGCGTCCAGGACGCGGGACTGCGCGGGCTTGACCACGTAGTCGTCGGCGCCCGCCTCCAGGCCGAGCACGGTGTCGACGTCACCCCCGAGGGCGGTCAGCATGATCACCGGGGTCGGGCCCTCCGCGCGCAGGCGGCGGCACACCTCCAGGCCGTCGATGCCCGGCAGCATCAGGTCGAGCACCACGACCTCGGGCGGCTCCCGGTGGGCCTCGGCCAGCCCCTCCTCGCCCGACGCGGCGGTGCGCACGGCGTGGCCCTGGCGGCGCAGGCCCAGCGCGAGCGCGTCGCGCACCGACGGGTCGTCCTCGATCAGTAGTACTCGTGGCATGTCTGCCAGTATCGGCGCTGGTCAGGCATGCATCGAACCGTGGCGCGGGGTGGGCGGCAGGTTGTTGCGAAACCTATCGCACGTTGTTGCGAAACGCTCATACGCGGCCCGCGGGGCCGCAAGCGCGCGGCCGAGGGTGGTGGGGATTCAGGAGGTCGAGCCGGGGGCGGCGGCGTCGGGGGTGCGGCCGTCCTGGGCCTGCTGGGCGCGGGCGGCGAGGAGGCGGGCGAAGGCGGTGACGGCGGGCGCGTCGCCGACGTTCACGTTCGCGGAGTCGCCGACGTGGAGGAGCGTGGTGCCGACCCGTACGAGGGCCTCCATCCCCTGCGCGCCGTGTGACCGGGCGGCGCTCTGGTCGCCGATCGAGGGGAGGGGGACGCCCGCGGCGGCGTCGGCGCCGCCCACGTTCTTCAGCATCGCGTCGAAGGCCCGGCCGGCCGTCTCGGCGGAGGTGAACGTGACCACGGTGAACTGCGCGCTGTGCCCGGAGGCGGTACGGAACGTCACGGTGGCGTAGGCGAGTTGCTGGTCGCAGCCGTCCTGGACGAAGCACGGGACGTCGTCGTCGACGCCGGTGCCGGAGCGCGGGCCGCTCTCGATCCGCCAGCCGCCCGGCATCGCCCCGAGGTCGGGCAGGATGCCCTGGGCCTGGGCGGGGTCGCGCAGCACCGGGGCGGCGTGGGCGAGGCCACGCACCCCGGGCTGGAGGAGCGGCCGGTTGCCGAGGTTGATCCCGAGGGCGACCAGGGCGGCGACCACCACGAGCGCGAGCGTCACCAGGATGCCGCCGGTGGCGCGGCGGGTGGACGTCGGCTTCACCCGGAGGTGGACGGTCGGGGCGTCCGCGGGTTCCACCCGGAGGTGGACGGTCGGTGGGTCGGCCGGCTTCATCCGGAGGTGGACCGTCGAGGGGTTCGCGGGCGGGCCCAGCTCCGTGGTGAGCAGGTAGCGGGCGAACGCCGGATCCTCGGCGAGCAGTCGGCCGACCGCGGTGGTGAGCGCCTCCCGCGCCCGCGGGTCCGCCGGGTCCGCCTCGGCCGCGGCCACCGCTTCACCGCCCCCGGGCGCCGCCCGCAGCCGCGTGCGCACGAGATCCGCCACCGCCGTCCCGGGCGCCCGGATCAGCGCGTCGACGGTCGTGGTCACCAGTTCCTGGCCGTCCCCCATGACAACTCCCCCAGCCGCGCGAGTCGTTGACACCACCATTGCGGAATCCGCGCGATTCCGGACCCCGTCGACGCGAACGGGGACGGAACCGCGACGGCTTTCGGACGCGCCCGGGACGTGTGGGGGCGCACCCGCGTCGTGCGCGCGCGGGGTGCGCCGGGGCGGTGCGGCCCGGCAACCGGTCAGGAATCGAGAAGCGCGGTCCACGGGCCGCCCCTAGCATCGTCGCCATGGACCTCACCATTCACACCACCGTCCTTCCGCACGTCGACCCGGACGCGTCCGTGGCCTTCTACCGCGACGTCCTCGGCTTCGAGGTCCGCAGCGACGTCGGCCAGGGCACGATGCGCTGGATCACCGTCGGACCCGCCAGCCAGCCCGGCACGTCCATCCTGCTGGCGCCCCCGGCCGCCGACCCCGGCATCACCGAGGACGAGCGCCGCACCATCGCCGAGATGATGGCCAAGGGCACGTACGGCTGGATCCTGCTGGCCACCCGGGACCTCGACGGCACCTTCGAGAAGGTGCAGGCCCACGACGCCGAGGTCGTGCAGGAGCCGACGCAGCAGCCGTACGGCGTCCGCGACTGCGCCTTCCGCGACCCGGCGGGGAACATGGTCCGCATCCAGGAGATCCGCTGAGCCCGGGCCCGATCCCGATCCCGGGCCTCGGGCCGGGCGTTCGCGACCACTGACGAGAGTCGACGGACGTCGACGAAGGGGGTTCTCCCATGTGCCACCCCGCGTGGGCGCGCGCACGCACCGCGGCGCAGCGCCTGAGCGACTTCGCGCGGCTGCGCCGCGTGCGCGACCGGATCGACCGGGAGTACGCGCGCCCGCTGGACGTCGAGGCGCTCGCCCGCGGCGCCCGGATGCCGGCCGGACAGCTCAGCCGCGAGTTCCGGCTCGCGTACGGTGCCTCGCCGTACGGGTACCTGATGGCACGCCGCGTCGAGCGCGCGGTCGCACTCCTGCTGGGCGGGGGCACCGGAGCCGCGGAGGCGTGGTCCGCGGTCGGCTGTGCCACGCCGGGCGTCCTCCGCGACCGGTTCACCGAGCTCGTCGGTGCGACACCAGAGGCGTTCGACGCCAGGCCCTGCGCCCGTGCTGCCCGGGCACGGCCGCCGACGGCCGTACGCGCCTGAACCCGTGCCGCGGCCCTGCCCGGGGAGCGCGAAATTCGTACGGAAATGCAATTACTCATCAGTCTTACGAACTGGTAAGCGGGCTGGGGCGGTTCAGGGGCTTCGAAGGCCGCCGCAGGGGTCCGCGGGGTCATCCCGGGGCATGAACCTGCCGATAACGGCAACGATATCCGTACCGCGTCACCCCGTCGCCGCGGTCACCCCGTCACTCCGTCACCCCACCCGGAGGAGACAGCATGCCCGAACTGTGGCTGCCCGGCGCCGAGGTCCACGACCTCGGCGATCACGCCCCCACCGACCAGCAGTACCCGCCGAAAGCCATCGCGCACATCACCTGGGACCGCGACGCCACCGCCGCCGCCCCGCAGGACTGGTGCACGTTCGACGACCTGGTGAACTACTTCACCACCAGCGGCGCCGGCGACGCGCCGCACCTCATCTGGGACCCGTTCAGCGGTCGCACGGCACAGCTCTTCCCCGCCGACTCCCGTTCCAAGAGCCTCCTCAGCCCGTCCGGGAGCCCGACCCGCACCAACCGCGCCGGCCGGGTCGTCATCCAGATCGAGGCGGTCTTCTTCCCCTACTGCCGCTACCAGGGCACGGTCTACCCGCGCCTCGTCGACACGCCGTGCGCGGGCTGGGGCCGGCTGCACGCCTGGATCGCCTCGTGGGGCGTGCCCGACGTCTGGCCGATGGGCCGGCCCACCGACTTCAGCAGCCGGCGCGACGAGCAGGTGTGGGAGACCCGCGGCGGCTGGTACGCCCACGCCCACGTCCCCTACAACGACCACACCGATCCGGGCTCCTGGCCGGACTTCACCGGCGGCCCGGCCTCCCCTCCGCAGGGGCCGACCCCGCCCTCCGATCCGGGCCCGGCCCGTTACCAGGTCACCGTCAACGGCCTCCAGTACGGCTACGGCGCCCACGGCTACCAGGTCACCGTCGTCGGCCGGGCGCTCGTCGCGCACGGCTTCGGCGGCCACTACCACGCCGGGCCCGGCCCGGACTGGACGGACGCCGACACCCTCAACTACGCGGACTATCAGCAGAGTCTGGGCTACTCGGGTCCGGCGGCCGACGGCGTCCCGGGCGAGACCTCGCTGCTGCGCCTGCTCGGCTACCTGCCCGGTCCGCGCACCGTCTCGCTGGCCCACGTCGTCGCGGCCGCCCAGACCGACCCGGGCGCCGAGCAGGGCCACCGCACGTACGGCGCCGAGGTCGCGATCGTCGAGCAGGCGCTGGCCGACGAGGGGCTGCTCGAACAGCGCTGGGTGGACGGCTCGTTCGGCAGCCTGACCGTCACCGCCTACGCCGCCTGGCAGCGCCGCTGCGGGTACGACGGCGCGGCCGCGGACGGCATTCCGGGGCACGACTCGCTCCAACGCCTGGGCGCTGCACAGGACTTCACCGTGACGGAGTGAGGCGGCCGGGGCGGGCGCCCACCGGCCCCGGCCGGCCCGCCCGCCCTTGCCGGCTCGCCCGTCCGCCCCGGCGGCCGAGGTCCTCGCCCGGCCGATGACCGCGCGCGAGCGGGCCGCGTCCGACCAATCGCTCGCGGGCCGCATCGCCGGCAACCCGGTGCGGCCCCCCCGCCGAGGTGGCCGCAGTGGTGGCCTGGGCGGGTGCCGACGAGTTCCTGGTCACCACGAGCAGCTGTGACCGGGCTGCCATGGCCGAGTCCTACCGGCTGTTGGCGGAGGCGGTCGGGCTGTCCCCCGGAGTTCCTCACGCGATTTCTGAACAGGTGTGATGACCTGCTAGTGTTCTTCCCGTCGAGAGGAAACGATCTCTCGAACAGGCGTCAGCGGTGCTACCAGAGCACGTCCCACTTTCAGTGGGGAGAGTCCGTGCGACCCGGGCCTGGCGCTCCACCCGAAGGGGCTCGTTCCGTCCAAGGCGGAACGGGCCCCTTCGTCGTTCCCGGGTGTTTCCGCTTCCGCTGCAGCCTCCGAGCCTCGGCCCCGATCCCGCTGCAGCCCCGGCTCCCGCCGCCCGGCTCCCGCCGCCCGGCTCCTCTATCGCATTCGGTGGCCGAAACCCTCCGTCACGGCCGACTATCGGCCAAGGTCCCGTTCCAGGTGGCCGGTGGACGGTCGTCGGCGGCGGGGCCGGGGCCAGGGAGGTTCGGTCGCGTCACCGCACTGACGGTTCGTCACGGCTTGGCCGGAACTCGCTGCTACTCGTGTGAATATGCCATTGGAATGTTCGTCATACGGAATCGGGCAGTAGCCTTCCGTGTCGAACCCGCCACTCGTTGTGGCGGTCCGGTCGGCGCCGCGCTGCGGGCCCGGCCGCGCAGCAGTCCCCCCGTGCGATGGACGACCCCCCACGAAGGAGCCGGTGTGCCGGGTATCGACGAATGCCTCTCCGGAGCGATGGCGATCACCGGCGCCCGCTCCGCGAGCCTGGTCGACTGGAGCAGCGGACTCGCTCTCGGCAGCCTGGGCGAGAGCCCGGCCGGCGAGCACGAGACTGCGGCGGCCGAGACAACCGACCTGGTACGGGCGGCCGTTGAGAGCCAGACCTTCACCGGGGCGGAGGACCGGCGCGCCCCGCTACAGGACATCATCGTCACTGCGGGCCGCAGTTACCACCTGATCTGCTTCATCGACACCGTCTTCGACAGCCGACTCGTCCTGCACCTCTGGCTGGACCGCGAGGACGGCAACCTCGCCGCCGCCCGCTACCGCCTCCAGGCGCTCGCCGAGGAACTGGTGCTCGGGTGAGCGCGCACGCCGCACCAACGGCCGTGCTGCCACCGACGGTTCCGCGCACCCCGGGCGAGGCGGTCGACCTGCTCGCCGCCCGCGGGGCCACCGGGGCTCTGCGCGGCCCGCTCGGCAGCGTCTACCTCACCGACGGCCTGGTGACCCACGCCGAGTCCGACCTGGCCCCCGACCTGGGCGACCTCCTCACCGGCTGCGGCCGGATCGCGCCGGGGCAGTGGCGGGAACTCGTCGACGCCCACGGCCCGCACGCCCGCGTCGCGACGGCCCTCGTCGAGCAGGGGCGACTGACCCGCGGGGAGCTCGAACTCGGCCACCTGGGAACGCTGTTCGACGCCGCGTTCTTCGTCCTCGCCGACACCGGCGGCGGCCTCTGGCGGTTCGAGACCGATGTCCGGCACTGGCTCGGCCCGGTGACGGCGGTCGACGCCGCGCGGGTCTGCCGGGAGACCGAGCGCCGCCGGCACCTGCTGGACGGCATCTGGCCCTGGGCGCAGCTCGACACCGCGCCCGTCCGCCCGGCCGAGGCCGCCCGGCGGCCGTCCCGCCGTCCGCCCGGCCGCCGCCGGCGCGAGCTGCTCGACCACGCGGACGGCCGAAGAACCCCGGCCGAACTGGCCCGGCTGCTCGGCCGGTCCGGGTTCGGCGTCACGGCGGACGTCCGCCGCCTGGCCGCGGCAGGGCTGCTCGACGCCGCTCCGGCGGTGGTGCCCGGACCGGTCGCCGCGTCCGCGCCCGTCCCCTTCCCCTCGCCCGCGCCCATCCCCGCGCCGTTACAGGCACCAGTACTAGCAGCACAGGCACCCGCACCCGAAGTCCCGCGCCCCGGGGGCCTCCACCGCCGGGTCCCTGGCGCCACCCTCACCGGCGCCAGGGCACCCGGAACCCCCGCACTCGGAACCCGGGTACCCGGAGCCCCCGTGCCCGGGCCTCCCGGACGCGGAGCCCCGGCACCCGGCGCCGCCACCCGTTCCGACCGCCCGCCGACCCCGGCGGCGGCCCGTCCGCTGACCGTGCCCGACCCGGACATCGCGCTGCTGACCCGGGTCCTGACCCTCCTGGAGGCCCGACTTTGAGCCACTCTCCGCCCGCGACCCCGCCGTCCCGGCCATGAGGCGGGCGCTCAAGCAGCGTGTCGGAAGGAGACAACTGATCGCCTTGGAGACCGAGCTGCTCGCCGAGCTCCGCGCCGTCAAGCACCGCATCCCCCACCTCGCCGGCGGCCTGGTGGCCAGCGTGGACGGCCTGTTGGTCGCCCACGACACCCACGGGACCGAGCCCTCGGGCCTGGCTGCGATGACGGCGGCCTCGCTCTCCCTCGCCCAGCGGCTCGCCGACACCACGGGCCAGGGCGAGTTCCGGGAGTCCCTGGTGCGCGGCGAACACGGCTACGTCGCCACCTACGCGGCCGGCGGCAGCTGCGTGCTGACGCTGCTGGCGCACCCGGACGTCAACGTCGGCCGCCTGCACCTGGAGGCCCGCCGCTCCGCCCGGCGGATCGCAGCCCTGCTCACCGACGCCCTGGTCCCCAAGGACCCACGGGAAGCCGACTGACCGACCTGCCCCTGTCCCTGTCCCTCTTCAACCACCCAACCCCCTTTCACTGAACTGGAGTCACCGACATGACCGACGCAGCCGGCGCCCTCAAGCAGGCCATGACCAGCATCGAGGGCGCCATCGGCGCCGCGCTCGTCGACTACGGCAGCGGCATGGCGCTCGCCACCCTCGACGGCCCCGGCGGGCTGGACCTCAACGTGGCCGCCGCCGGGAACACCGACGTGGTCCGCGCCAAGATGCGCACCATGGACATGCTGGGCCTGCAGGACGGCATCGAGGACATCCTGATCACCCTCAGCAGCCAGTACCACCTGATCCGCCCGCTCACCGGCCGCACCGGCAAGGGCCTGTTCCTCTACCTCGCGCTGGACAAGGGCCGGGCCAACCTGGCGATGGCCCGCCACCAGCTCTCCAAGATCGAGGCCGACCTGGAGGTCTGATCCGGCATCCAGGGCCTCGGGCCCGGCGGGCCGCCGCCCGCCGGGCCCGGCCCGCCCCGTCCGGCCCCGCCCGGTTCATCCGGCCCAGCTGACCTCGCCGCCCGGCAGCCCCGCGCACAGCTCGCCCTCGGGAGTGACCACGCTCCACGGCGCCAGCAGCGCGTGCGGCGGGACCGAAAGCGCGCCGCCGCCGGCGAAGTCCAGCTCCAGTCCGCCGGCCGGGGTGACCCGGGCCGAGTCGACGGTCCGGCCGACGAGCGCGAGCAGCGTCGCCGTCGGGCGGAAGGTCAGGGCCGGGAAGAAGTGGTCCACCTCGGCCGGCGCGGCGAAGGACGGCGCCGCGAACCGGAACTCGTGCGCCACCCGGACGGTCACCGGCCCGTCGAGCGTGAGGTCGAGCCGACCGCCACCGCTGACCGACGCCACCCGCCGGCCGGTCAGCACCTCCCCGATCGCGTTCTGCATGGTCCCAGTGTGGATCACGCCACCGCCCCGCTGCTATCCCGCAGGCTGCCCGTCGACCAGTTCGAGTGGTCCGCCGCCGCGCTCCCGGGCGGCCAGCGCGGAGGCCGTCCTGGCCCAGGAGGGCGCGGACAGCAACGCCCGGGCCTCGGCCGGATCGCAGAGCCGCCAGTCCACCAACTCGTCCTCGGCGAGGGCGATCGTGGCGAGCATCCGGTCCGTCACCGTGCCGCCGTCGAAGACGTAGACGAGGACGGCGGTGTCCCGCTCGCGCGCCGGATCGGCGGCGGAGGCCGGCAACCAGTCCAGGACGAGCAGCCGCCCCGGTTCGACCTCCCACCCCAGCTCCTCGCGGACCTCCCGCCGGGCCGCCGCCCGGGGCAGCTCCCGGTCCGCCTCGATGCCGCCGCCCGGGAGGGTCCAGTACGGCACCTGCCCGCGCGGCCCGTCCCACGGCTTCAGCCGTACGAGCAGCACGCGCCCGGCGCCGTCCGTGAACACCGTGCGCGCCTTGGCCCGGATCCGGGGGCGGGAGGCGATGAAGGCGGCCCGGTCCAGCGGCGGCGCCGGGTCCGGCTCCCCGTGGCCCTGGAGCTCCGGGATCCCGGCCGGCCCGGTGTACTCGGGCGGCGGCGGTGCGGCCGGGAGGTGGTCGAGCGTGTGCCCGGCGGGCCGGCTGTCCTCCAGCTCCAGCGGTCCGGCCGTGCGCGGCGCCCGCAGGCAGGCCGTCACCCGCCGGGACAGCCGGGGCGGCAGGGCGTGTCCCGCCGCGTCCGGCGACAGCCACACCCAGCCGCCGACCTCCGCCGCGTCCGCCCGGATCGCCGCCGCCTGCTCCGCGCCGATCGGCTCGGCCCAGTACAGGTGGGCGGCGATCGGCGGACGGTGGTCGTCGAGCGTCCAGTCGATGCAGGCCAGCGGCCCGAGCCGGGGCGTGAACCCCAACTCCTCGGCGATCTCGCGCAGGGCGGTCTCGCGCGGGGAGAGGTCCGTCGGCTCCCAGCCGCCGCCCGGGATCGCCACCGGGTGCTTGCGGTCGTACGGCAGCCGCACCACCAGCACCCGCCCCTGCCCGTCCGGGAACAGCACCCCGGCCGCCGCCAACAGCTCCCGCCCACTCCTCGGTGACGCCTCCACTCGGCACTCCCTCCGGTCCGGCCCCCGTGACCACGTCCCTTCGGACGACACCGACAGATACCCGCCCGGTTCCACCCGCACGCCCCGTGACCACCCACCGGAGGCCACATCGCGCACCCCGCCCGTCGACCGCGCCGCCCAGGGCTCCCGCCAGACGGGCTGCCGTCCGTCCGTTCCGGTGGCGCCGCCGCCCGAGCTCCTCGCCTCCGCCCCCCGCCGCTGCCGCGTGGAGTCCAGCCATCACCCCAGGGATGCGAGGGCCTGGGCCGCCGCTCCGGCCATCTGTTCGTCGTGGCGGTCCGTGGCCCCGCGCAGGCGGGCGAGGCCCTCGGTGGCCGCGAGTGCCAGGAGACCCGGAAGCAGGTCGGTGCTGCGGGCGGCGATCCAGCGGGTGCCCTGGGTGGCCATCCACCACAGGTCGGCGGCCCGGCCGGGTGGGCGTTCGGCGGGTTCGGCGCCCGGGGTCGGGCCGAGGGGGCGGCCGTCGGCGGCCAGCAACTCGTGGAAGTGCCGGGCGATCAGGTGGTGGCCCTCGGCGCTCGGGTGCAGGCGGTCCACGCTGAGCAGCCGCCGCTCCTCGCACCAGGGCAGTTCGGCGATGTGCAGGTGCACCGCGCGGTGGCGTGCGGTGAGGGCGTGGACGACGGTGTTCACCGCCCGCATCCGTCGCGCCAGCGGGCGGGCGAGCGGTGCCGGCAGGCGCAGCAGCGTGCCGGGGTCCGGCAGGCAGGCGGTCAGCAACTGGGCGCCGTGGCCGGACAGTTCACCGAGCGTGGCGTCCAGCTCCAATGTCGTGCGGCGGATGTCGAACCCGGCCCGCAGGGTGTCATTGCCGCCGACCACCACCGCTGCCAGCTCCGGCCGCCGCGCGAGTGCGTCCGGTAGTTGACTCGTCGTCAGATCCACCGTCAGGGTGCCGCTCCGCGCGAGGTTCGTAAACTCGACGTCCGTCCCCTCCGGCGCCAGTGACCGGGCCAGGACGGCGGCCCACCCGCGCCAGCCGTCCGCGACGGGATCCCCGACGCCCTCGGTGAGCGAGTCACCGAGCGCGACGAACCGCACCGGTTCGCCCGCGGGCCGCCCCGCGTCCGCCGTCGGCTCACGCGCCGTGTCGAGCACGCTCATCGCGAACCCCCTCCCGCGTACCGGATGCGCGGACGCCGTGCGCCGCCAGGAACGCCGCCACCGCCGTCGGCCACGCGTACCGTTCGGCCTGCGCCCGGGCGGCCGCGCGCCGTGCGTCCTCCGGCCGTGCCAGCAACTCCCGTACGGCCGAAGCGAATCCGGCCCCGGTGTCGGCGGCGGCCACGCCCGCGAGACCGACCAGCCCCGGCAGGGCCGAGGACCGGCTCGCCGCCACCGGCGTCCCGCACGCGAGCGCCTCCATCGCGGCCAGCCCGAAGGTCTCCACCGGCCCGGGCGCGAGCACGACGTCCGCGCAGCCCAGCAGGCGGGCCAGCGCCTCCCGGCGGCTCACGTGTCCGAGGAAGCGCACCGGGAGCCGCAGCCGTTCGGCCCGGGCCGCGAGCCGCTCCCGCAGCGGACCGGTGCCCGCGACCACCAGCACCGCCGGCACCCGCCGCGCCCGCAGGGCGGCGAGCGCCTCGATCGCCCGCTCGGGCCGCTTCTCCTGCGAGAGCCGCGAGCAGAGCACCAACAGCGCCTGCCCCGGTTCGGCGTACCGCGCCCGCTCGTGCGCCCGCGCGGGCACCGACAGGGGGCGCATGGTGTCCAGGTCGACGCCGAGCGGTGCGTGCGCGAGGTTGGGCACGCCGAGGCGCCGGAACTCGGCCGCCGCCCAGCCGGTCGTGCACACGACGGTGTCGTAGGCGCGCGCCGTCGCCGCGTTGAGCCGGTTGGCGGCCAGCGCGGCGAGCGGGCCGGGAACGCCCCACGTGCCGAGCACCCCGGCGGCGCTCTCGTGCGACACCATCACCGAGCGGACGCCGTGCCGGCGGGCCCAGCCGCCGGTCCATCGCAGGGTGGTGCGGTCGGACACCTCCACGCGGTCGGGGGACAGCCGGGTCAGCTCGGCCGCCACCGCCCGCCGGTCGGTGAGCAGCCGGTAGCCGCCGCTGCCCGGCAGCACCGGCCCGGGCAGCGTGACGACGAGGCCCTGCTCGGTCTCCTCCTCGGAGCGCCGCTCGCCGGGCACGACGAGCACCGGCCGGTGACCGGCCGCGAGGTACCCGGTGCCGAGGTGCCGCAGCGCCGTCCGCAGGCCGCCCGAGACCGGGGTGACGAAGTTCGCGAGCCGCACGATCCGCAGCGACCCGCCCGTGGCCCCGTTCATGCCGGCAGTTCCTCGGTGACGGCTGCCGGCCCGGCCTGCGGCACGCTCACCACCGGGGGAACGACGGGCGACGGGATCTCGACCCCGTGGTGCTCCGCGAGCACCTCCGCGTAGTGCCGCAGCAGCAGGTCCCCGACCGCCTCCCACGTGCGGGCGGTGACGTCGGCCCGCCCGGCCCGCCCGTACGCGGCCCGCAGCTCGGGGTCGGCGGCCAGCGCCGCCACCGCGCGGGCCACCGCCGCGCCGTCGCGGGGCGGCACGAGCAGGCCCGTCCGGTGGTGGGAGACCAGGTCCAGCGGGCCTCCCGCGGCCGGTCCGATCACCGGCACCCCGCTCGCCATCGCCTCCTGGATGGTCTGGCAGAAGGTCTCCAGCGGACCGGTGTGCACGAACACGTCGAGCGTGGCGAAACATCGCGCCAGTTCCTCGCCCGTCCGGCGGCCGAGGAACACCGCGCCGGGCATCGAGGCCTTCAGTCCGGGCGCGGACGGACCGTCCCCGATGACCACCACCCGCACCCCGGGCAGCGCCGACGCGGCGGCCAGCAGGTCCACCCGCTTCTCGGGGGCCAGCCGGCCCACGTACCCGACCAGCACCTCCCCGCCCGGGGCCAGCGCCCGGTGCAGGGCCTCGTCGCGGTGGCGCGGGTGGAAGCGCACCGAGTCCACCCCGCGCGGCCACAGCTGCACCCGGGGCACCCCGTGCGCGGTGAGGTCCTGGGCGGCGGGCGTGGACGGCGCCAGCGTCCGGGCGGCGGCCCGGTGGACGGCCCGGATCCGGTGCCAGGCGGCCGCCTCCCCGAGCCCGCGCCCCGCCCGGTAGGCGTGCGCGTACCCGGCGAGGTCGGTCTGGTAGACGGCGACGGCCGGCACCCCGAGCCGCGCCGCCGCCTGCATACCGCGCGCCCCGAGGACGAACGGGCCGGCCAGGTGCACGATGTCCGGCCGGTGCCCGGCGATCGCGGCGGCGAGCCGCCGGCTCGGCAGCGCGACCCGCACCTGCGGGTACCCGGGCAGCGGCACGGACGGGATCCGTACCACCGGCAGCTCCGCCGCGTCCGTGGCGGTGCCGAACGTGTGCGGCGGGCACTCGGCGCCACGCGCGGGAGCGGGAGTGACGACAAGGGGTTGGTGGCCCCGGCGGGCCAGATGCTCGGCCGTCCGCAGCACGCTGTGGGCGACTCCGTTGACCTCGGGCGGAAACGACTCGGTGACGATGACGACGCGCATGCCATTGTTGTGACCGCGCCCGGCATGTATTCGGCCAAAGGGATCTGTCGTACAAACGAACGCGGGTCGGCGAATTGCACCGCCGACCCGCACCCGCCGGTCCGCTATCCGGCGGCCGCCTCCTTGAGCTCCGCGTACGGCGCGAGCTTGCGGATCGACTCGATGCTCTTGATGCAGTCGTCCCGGCTCTCCTGCGGGTCACCCGTCACGACGATCGCACCATTGCTCGCCTTGAGTCGGAACCGGTGCATTCCGCTCTCGTCGGTGTACAGCTCGAACTTGCCGGCCATGAACCTGCTCACCTCTCGCTCGGTAGCCCCCACTCGGCACCGTAGGGGCGAGCTTGGTGCGCTGCACGCCAGACGGGCCGTTCGGAGTCGGCCGGTGCACGTGGTGGGTCCTGCCGTGCCAGCGGGTGCGGCGGCCTCGGACGGACGACATGACGGCGGAGGGCGGCGGCGAATGGTACGTGGCGCCGGCCACGGCCGGGCTGGTCGAACTGCCCGCCGCGCGGTTTTGGCCGTCCTGGCCGTACGCAGCCTGCGGTGGCCGTCGCTCGCGTAGCAGATCATCAAATCCACCTGCTCCTTGTCTACGAGGTCCCCGAGGTTCCTGAGATCCACCACGGACAACGAGACGGCCGGGACAGCGAGTAGGGAGCAAATCGATGACACGGAACCTGCGACTGGCCGTCGCGACACTGGAGGCCGCGACGGCGATGGCGGTGGCCACCGCGCCCGCCCAGGCGGCCACCGCCGGCTTCACCCCCGCCAAACTGCCATCCCCGGAGCCGTGTCGAGCTCCGGGGTGCAGCTCGACCGGCACACCACCTGGGCCGCGGGCTTCCGGCTCACCGGTGTCGCACCGCGCCTGCACTTCACGCCCGTGGTCGTCAGCCACGACGACCGCGACCGCTCGTCGCAGTGGACCGAACTGCCCATGCCCGCACCGGATTTCGAGGGCCGGGCGACCGCCGTCGCGGGCAGCTCGACCGATGACGCCTGGCTGTTCGGTGACCGCGAGCCGAGCACCGCCCGGTTCCTCGCCCGGCACTGGGACGGCGCCGCGTGGACGTCGACGCAGGTCGAGCAGCCGCCCGGTGAGCTCAACAACGCGTACCTGCTGGGTGCCTCGGCACCGCGCCCGGACAGCGCGTGGGCCGCCGGAGGGGCGACGGTCGCAGGGCGTCGTCTCCGCCCCGGGCGGCCGCCTGACCGCCATCGGCGCCGGTGCCACCGCCAAGTCGCCGGACTTCCAGCCCCTGATCGTCACGGGCCGCCCCTGACCCGGAGTCCCGAGGGGCCCCGTCAGCACCGCCGAACGGGTGGGCAGTGGCCGGGTGCCTTCGCCCGGTCGAGGGAGACCGGTCACCCGGTTGTCCCACCCGGGTTGCGGCGATGGCGGGTTCGTGCGCGTTCGCGTGCAAACCTGTGGCGGTGCCCACGGGGCGGCCGGGTGTGCTTGCTGCCGGCTCCGGGGCGCTCCCTCATGACCAGAGACCACCCAAAGGACATCTGATGTCGCTTCGTGGAAACATCCGCAAGTACGCCGTGATCGTGGCCGTGACAGGTGCCGCCGCCTTCGCGGCGCCGGCGCCGGCGATGGCGCACGGGCACGCGTCGCACTCGTCGTCCTCGGCAAGCCTGGAGGCGGGTTCGGCCGGTGTCGGCCTGTTCGGCCCGCACGCCAAGTGGCTCAACATCCACGAGCACTGCGAGGACTCCTGCATCGGGGACTGCGACTGATCGACCGATCGACCGGTGAGCCCGGGGACCGCGCGCAGCGGTCCCCGGGCTCAAGGTTGTCGGCCCGACTCCGCCTCGCGGGCCACGGACTGCCGCGAGAGCCGGATCGGCGGGCGCCACGACGGGCAGGGCGCCGAGCACGGCGAAGGTGCCGGCGAGGATCAGGCCCGGCGAGGATCAGGCCCGCCGAGGTGATGACGCCGCCGGTGGCGGCGAGCCCGGCGACACCCCCGGACCGGCAGCCCGAGCGGCCGGGGTCCGGCTACCCGCGGACGGCGGCCCGGTCCCGCAGTTCCTTCAGTGCCGTGATGTCCATCGCGTGCCCGGTGCCGTCCCCGCCGTGCTTGCGGTCGGGCGTCTCGACGACCAGGGGCACGCCGGCCGTCGCCGGGTGCTCGAACAGCTCGCGGAACGGCTCCGCGCCGATCATCCCGGCGCCGATGTTGGCGTGCCGGTCCTTGCGCGCGCCGACCGCGTCCTCGGAGTCGTTGGCGTGGATCAGCCGCAGCCGGCCGGGCCCGGCCGCGGCGACCAGGGCGTCCAGCGCCGTGGTGACGCCGCCCGGCGCGGCGAGGTCGTGCCCGGCCGCGAAGGCGTGGCAGGTGTCCAGGCAGACGCCGACCTTCGGGTGGCCCTCCAGCGCCTCGACGTACTCGGCGAGGTCCTCCATGCGGGAGCAGAGCGAGCTGCCCTGACCGGCCGTCGGCTCCAGCAGCAGCCAGGGCGCGTCGTCGCCGAGCGCTTCGAGCTCGTCCAGCAGCGGCCGGACGTCCGCCCGCACCTGCGCCATCGCCTCGGTCCGGCGGGAGCCGCCGCCGGGCGCCGTGCCGACGGCGGAGCCGGTGTGCAGGACGACGCCGAGGGCGCCGATGGCGTGCCCGCGCAGCAGTGAGTGGCGCAGCGAGACGGCGGAGCGTTCCCTGGTCGCGGGGTTGTCGGAGCCGAAGTTGATCAGGTACGGCGCGTGCACCCAGGCCGGGACGCCCTGCTCCGCGCAGGCGGTGCGGAACTCCTCGTCCTGCGCCGGGTTGCCCGGGGGCGTTGCCCAGCCGCGCGGGTTCGCCACGAACACCTGCACCGTCTCGGCGCCGACCCGCCGCGCGTACGCGAGGCCGGTCCCGGCCAGCCCGCGGGCGGCGACCGGCACGTGGGCGCCGATCGGGTTGCGGGCGGTGGCGGCGGGCGGTACGAGTGCGGTGCTGTTCACGGCCTCGAGCATGCCACGCGGCCGGGCGTGTCCCGAAAACGGCCTCCGCGTGACAGCGGGCACCGGGAGCCCGTGCCGGCGGCACGCCACGTCGGGAATACCCCCGCCCGGCCGACGCTCCGTCAGTCCCGCAGCCCAGCCCTGGTGGCGGGCCCACCCGGGCGCCCATAGCGTCGACACGGCCATACCCACCAGCCGTCACCGCTCGTACACACCGCGTGAGAGACGTGCCGAGCCCCCAACGCCTCGGACCGTCCCCGGAAAGACAGGTCACCACTCATGCCCACGCGACGGGTCCACCACCTCGCCGCGGCCACCGCCGCGGTCTCCGCCCTCACCACCGTGCTCACCACCGTCCTCGCCACCACCCCCGCCCACGCGGACGGTGGCGCTCTGTACCTCGTCCTCCCCGGCGAATCGATCCAGCAGGCCGTCGACGCCGCCCGGCCCGGCGACACCATCCAGGTCCTGCCCGGCACCTACCGCGGCAGCGTCCGCATCACCACCCCCGGCCTCACCCTCCGTGGCTCGGGCCCGGTCAGCATGATCGTGCCCGGCGACGGCACCGAGAACGCGTGCGCCGCCTCCGGGCACGGCCTGTGCGTCGCCGGCCCCGAGGACGCCCCGCTCCGGGGCCTCACCATCGAGGCGATGGACGTCAGCGGCTTCCGCAAGAACGGTATCGACATCACCGGCACCACCGGCATGAACGTGCGCGCCAACTTCGTCCACGACAACGGCGAGCAGGGCATCAGCCAGGAGGTCTCGACCCGCGCGGCGATCGTCGGCAACAGCGCCTTCCGCAACGGCCAGTCCGGTGTCTTCCTCGCCAACCACGTCGACCGCAAGGTCGGCGCCCCCGTGATCGGCACCGTCGTGGCCGGGAACCGCCTGACCGACAACCGGATCGGCGTCACCGCCCGCCGGCTGCGCGGCCTGAGCATCGAGGACAACGACATCCGCGCGAACTGCGGCGGCGTCTTCGTCGTCGGCGACGAGACCACCCCGCGGGCCGGCGACCTCGACATCACCCGCAACACCGTCACCGGCAACAACAAGTACTGCGAGCCCAACCCGCGGCTCGGCGCGATCCAGGGCGCCGGTGTCGTCCTCACCGGCGTCGAGGCGGCCCGGGTCACCGACAACGAGATCCGCGACAACGCCGGTGCCTCGGACTTCTCCGGCGGTGTCGTCCTCTTCAAGAGCGTCGTCGGCATGCCCAACGCGCGCAACGTCATCACCGGCAACCGCCTGAGCGGCAACGCGCCGGCCGACCTCGCCGACCGCGACACCGGCACCGGCAACGCCTTCGCCCGCAACGAGTGCTCCGTCTCCGAGCCGTCCGGCCACTGCTGAACCCCAGACACCACGAAGGACCGCCCATGACCACCACCGCACCCGCCCACACCGGCCACCAGGCCGCGATGCGCCTGCGCGAGCTCGTCTTCGGCGCCGCCTGCGCCGCGGCCGTCCGGGCCGCCGCCCGGCTCGGTGTCGCCGACGCGCTCGGCGACACCCCGATGACCGTCACCGAGCTCGCCGAAGTGCTCGACACCGAACCCCGCCCGCTGCGCCGCCTGATGCGCGCGCTCGCCTGCTACGGCATCTTCGCCGCGACCGCCGACGACCGCTTCGAGCACACCGAGATGTCCCGCCTGCTGCGCGAGGACAGCCCCGACTCGCTGCGCTACATCTCCCTCTGGTGCACCGAGCCGTGGACCTGGGAGGCCTGGCCGAAGCTGGACGAGGCGGTGCGCTCGGGCCGCAACGTCTTCCCCGAGCTGTTCGGCAAGGAGTTCTTCGACTACCTGCACAGCGACGCGCACGACTCGGCGAGGGTCTTCGACCAGGCGATGACCACCTCCAGCCGGCAGTCCGCCCGGGACTTCGCCGACTACCTGGACCTCACCGGCGTCGACTCGGTGGCGGACATCGGCGGCGGCCAGGGCCACGTCCTCGCCTGCCTGCTGGAGAAGCACCCGGCCCTGCACGGCACCCTGCTCGACCTGCCCAAGGTGGTGGCCGGGGCGGACCTGCGGCTGCAGGACGGCGGCGCGTTCTCCGCGCGGGCCCGCCTGGTGCCCGGGGACTGCCGCAAGGACATCCCCGTCCGCGCCGACCTCTACATCATCAAGAACATCCTGGAGTGGGACGACGAGAGCACCCGCCGCACCCTCGGCAACGTCGTGGCCGTGGCCCGGCCGGGCGCGCGCGTCGTCGTCGTCGAGAACCTCGTCGACGACAGCCCGTCAATGCGCTTCACCACCGCGATGGACCTGATGCTGCTGCTCAACGTCGGCGGTGCCAAGCACTCCAGGGAGAGCCTGGTCCGGCTGATGGAGGAGGCCGGCCTGCACGTCCGCGACGTCCGCCCGGTCAACCCGTACCTGCACGCCTTCGAGGCCACCGTCAAGGGCTGATCCCCAGCGCAGGAGAACGGCCGCTGCTCCCCAACTCGACGGGGAGCAGCGGCCGTTCGGTTTCATCGCGGGTGTCACGCCGGGTGCGACGACTCCAGGTGCGCGAACACCACGACGTTGTCCAGGTAGCCCCGCCCCTTCTTGTCGAACGCGCCGCCGCAGGTGATCAGCCGCAGCTGCGCGTCCGGCGTCTTCCCGTACACCTTCTGGTCGGGGAAGGCGTTCTTGGCGAAGGTCTCGACGGAGTCCACCGAGAACACCGCGACGGTGCTGTCCGCGCGCGACACCTCGACCTTGTTGCCCCGCAGCAGCCGGCTCAGCCGCAGGAACACCGCCGGGCCGTCGGCGGTGTCGAGGTGGCCGGCCACCACTGCGTTGCCGCGCTCGCCCGGGGTCACGCCGCCCCGGTACCAGCCGACCAGGTTCTTGTCGTCCGGCGGAGGGGCGTTGAGCTGGCCCGCAGGGTTGAGCGTCAGCTCGGTGAAGGGGGCGTCCACGCCGATCTGCGGGATCCGCAGCCGGGTCGGCTTGGACCGCTTCAGCGGCTGTGCGGCCGGCGCGGCAGGGACGGCAGGGACGGCAGGGACGGCCGCGGGGCTCGGCTTGGCCGCCTCGGCGGGGGCCGCCGGGGGGCCGGGGGCGGCCGGTGCGACGGCCGCCGGGGGAGCGGCCGCGGCGGACGAGGACCCCTCGGTCGACCGGGTGTCCGTCGAGTTGTAGATCAGCAGCAGACCGATCGCCGTCGCGCCCATGCCGGCGCGCAGCAGCCGTGACCTACCTGGGGCGGGACCCACCATGGCTCACCTTTCCGGGACAGTGTCCGTGAGACGGCCTGCCGCCCCCGCACGCCTCCCGCCGTGGCGGTGAGACGCCCAGGGGCGGCGGCGGGGATCAGGCCGCGACGCCGGTCGACCGGCGGCCGCGGCGCAGCGCGTAGGCGCCCGCTCCGAGCCCGCCGAGCAGCAGGACGGCACCCGAGGCCACGCCGCCGCTGGTCATGGCCATGCCGCCACCGCCGGCGTGCACGCCGCCGTGCGGGGACTTGTGCTCGCCTTTCTCGCCTCGGCCGTTCTCGCCGCGGCCGTTCTCGCCTCGGCCGTTTTCACCGCGGCCGTTTTCACCGCGGCCGTTCTCGCCGCGGCCGTTCTCGCCGCGGCCGTTCTCGCCTCGGCCGTTCTCGCCGCGGCCGTTCTCGCCTCGGCCGTTTTCACCGCGGCCGTTCTCGCCTCGGCCGTTCTCGCCTCGGCCGTTTTCACCGCGGCCGTTCTCGTCGTGGCTGCTGTGCTCGTCGGAGCCGTTGCCCCGGTCGGACTGCCTCTCCTGCCAGGTGAGGTTCTTGCCCTGGACTGCGGATCCGTCCGCGAAGGCCAGGGGGGAGCCGACGGCCAGGACGGCGGCGACGGTCGCCCCGGCGAGCAGCGTGCGTGCAGAACGCATGAGGATGATCCTTCCGGCGCGTGGACCCACGACCGCCGGCGGGGTGCCGGGCAAGGGAACTCGCGGGTGGTGCGCCTGATCCACCGTCAACCACCTCGCCGCCGCCTGCCACCGGAGGAGGGCCGCGCCCGTGTGGCTCGTGGGCCTTTCGGATGGACTCCCGGGCATGTTCACCCGAGTGCATGAAGAATTCGGGTGAACGTGGGTTGTGGCGGCCACGAACCACCGGTGCGCGCGGCCGGATGCGGACACGCGTGGGCCCGCCCCCGGCGGGTGGCCGGGGGTGGGCCCAGAGGACTGCGGTTGTCGAACGCGGCGGGACTAGCGGTCCCAGCGGTAGAACTCGCGCGCCATCGCGTCCTTGGGTTCGCGCCAGGTGCTGGGGTCGTACGCCTGGACGTAGGCGGTGAGGCGGTCGCTGACGGCCCGGAACTCCGGGTGCCCGACGACCTTGGCGACGGCCGGGCCCGGCGGGCGGTCGGCCTCGATGAGGTGCAGGTAGACGTCGCCGAACTGGAAGAGGCTGCGGCCGGTGACGCCGATCAGGTGCGGCAGTTCGCCCCGGTCGGACTCGGCGAACACCTCGGCGATGTCGGGGGCCGCCTCGGGCTTCATCCGGGCGACGATCAGTGCGCGGTGCACGCCGGTCACCTCTCCTCGGCCCGCAGCTCGACCTTCTCGCGGATCAGCTGCATCTGGATCCGGGAGTTCCGGTTGATGTGGTTGACCATGCCCTCGTCGTCCACCGGTGCGGTGGGCTTCATCGCGAAGTCCTGGATCCAGCGCATCCTGGTGCCGGCCGGGACTTCGGAGTACTCCCAGCGGATGTCCATGAACTCGAACGGGCCGGGCTCGACCCGGCGGGCGCGCACCGCGAGCGAGGCCTTGTCGGTGGTGCGCTCGGAGACCCAGCTCCACACCTTGCCGTTCTCGTCCGGGTGCATGGTGAGCCGGAAGCGGACGCTGTCGCCGTCGCGCTCCAGGACGTCGACGGAGGCGTACTCGCTGAACAGGTCCGGCCAGTTCTCCAGGTCGTTGGTCATCTCCCAGACCAGGTCGAGCGGCGCGGCGATGACGATCTCGTTGTCGGTGTGTCCGGGCATGTCAGGCACCGGCCTTCAGGGCGAGGGAGTCGTTGACGAGCTGCACGAACTCGGCCGGGGTCTTGGCGGACTCGGCGCCCGCGGCGACCTTGAGGCCGTGCCGGTTCTCCAGCTCGCCGACGACGCCCAGCAGGCCGAGCGAGTCGACCCCGAAGTCGTCGAAGTACGAGCCCGGGCGCTCCAGTTCGCCGGGGTCGACGGTGACGCCGGCCCGGGCCTGGAGCAGTGTGGCCAGCTCGGGGTAGCTGAAAGTGTTTCTCACGGGATGTCCCTTCTCAAAAGCAGGGGGTGGGTCAGGACTGCTTCCCGCGCCGGAGCACCAGCGCGGAGTTGGAACCCATCAGCCCGCGGCTGAGCACCAGCGCGGTGCGCAGCTCGGCGGGTCGGGCGCGGCCGGTCACCAGGGCGACGTCGTGGCAGACCTCGGTGACGTTGGGGGTGGGTGGGAGCACGCCGTCCTCCATGGCGAGGACGGCGGCGGCGACGTCCAGCAGCGGGGCGCCGCAGTAGGCGCGGCCGGTGCCGGCCTTGGGCGCGGTGACCGGGACCTGTTCGGCGATCGGTCCCAGCGCGTCGGCGATGGCGAGCGCCTCGGCCCGGTCGGCGGCCGGGACGCCGAGCGCGTCCGCGAAGACGACGTCGACCTCCTCGGGTGCCATCCGGGCCTCGTCCAGCGCTATCCGGATCGCGGCGGCCAGGCCCTCGCGGGACTCCTCCCACCGGGAGGCGCCGGTGAAGGTGGCGCCGTGCCCGGCCAGGTGGGCGCGGACGGTGGCGCCGCGCCGCAGCGCGGCGCGCTCGTCCTCCAGCAGGAGCATGGCGCCGCCCTCGGCGGGGGAGAAACCGCAGGCCTGCGCGGTGAACGGCAGGTAGGCCCGGTCGGGCCGCTCGGCGAGGCTGAGCTCGGGGTAGCCGAGCTGGCAGACCATCGAGTACGGCGCGAGCGGGGCCTCGGCTGCTCCGACCACCACCGCGTCGGTGCCGTGCTCGATCGTGCGGGCGGCGTGGGCGATCGCGTCCAGGCCGCCGGCCTCGTCGCTCGCGACGACGCCGCACGGGCCCTTGTAGCCGCCGCGGATCGAGATCTGGCCGGTGCTGGCCGCGTAGAACCACGCGATGGACTGGTAGGGCCCGACGAACTTCGGTCCCTTTCCCCAGAGTTGCTGGAGTTCGCGCTGGCCGAACTCGCCGCCGCCGGAGCCGGCCGCGGTCACCACGCCGACGGCGTAGGGCCGTTCCGGGTCCCGCGTGAATCCGGCGTCGGCCACGGCGAGGTCGGCGGCGGCCATCGCGTAGTGCGTGAAGCGGTCGGTCTGTACGAGGTAGCGGCTGTCGATCACGGTCCGCGGATCGAAGTCGCGGACCTCGCCCGCGACTTTGAGCGGCAGCTCGGTGCAGCCCTCGCGGGATATCCGGTCGAGGACGCTCACGCCCTGCCTGGTGGCCTTCCAGAAGGCATCGGCCCCGACACCGCTCGGCGCTACCACGCCGATGCCGGTGACCACGGCCTGGCGGCCCTGCTGACGTGACGTCATGGATCTCACCCCGTTCTGTTGAGCACGACGGCGGACTGGAAGCCGCCGAATCCGCTGCCGACCGAGAGGATGTGGCTCAGCGGCAGCTCACGCGCGGTGCGCGGCACGTAATCGAGGTCGCACTCCGGGTCGGGAGTCTCGTAGTTGGCGGTCGGCGGCACGATGCCGTGGGCGAGCGCCAGGGTGCAGGCGACGACCTCGATGGCGCCGATCGCGCCGAGCGAGTGCCCGACCATCGACTTGATCGAGCTCATCGGCGTCCGGTAGGCGTGCCGGCCGAGCGAGCGTTTGACGGCGGCGGTCTCGTGCCGGTCGTTCTGCTTGGTGCCCGAGCCGTGCGCGTTGACGTAGTCGACGTCGGTGGTGTTCACCCGGGCGTGGGCGAGCGCGTCGTCGATCGCCCGGGACATTTCCAGCCCCTCCTGGGTGAGGCCGGTCATGTGGTAGGCGTTGCCGTAGGTGGCGAAGCCGCCGACCTCGCCGTAGATCCGGGCGCCGCGGCGGCGGGCGTGCTCCAGTTCCTCCAGCACCAGGACGGCGCCGCCCTCGCCGAGGACGAAGCCGTCCCGGTGGGCGTCGAAGGGGCGGGAGGCGTGCGCCGGGTCGTCGTTGCGCTCGCTGGTGGCCTTGATGGCGTCGAAGCAGGCGACGGTGATCGGCGAGATCGGGGAGTCGGAGGCGCCCGCGATGCAGATGTCGGCGCGCCCCTCCTCGACGGCCCGGAAGCCGTAGCCGATCGCGTCGAGGCCGGAGGTGCAGCCGGTGGAGACGGTCTGCACCGAACCGTGCGCACCGATCCGTTCGGCGACCGAGGACGCCAGCGTGCTGGGTGCGAACGCCCGGTGCAGCTGTGGCTCGGCGCGCAGGTGGTCGACGTCCCAGCGGGCGCCGGCGGAGCTGACCAGGGCGTAGTCGTGCTCCAGCCGGGTGGTGCCGCCGACGGCCGTGCCGAGTGAGACGGCTATCCGCCACCGGTCCTCGGCGGCCAGGTCCAGGCCCGCGTCGGCGATCGCCTCGTCGGCCGAGACCATCGCGAACTGCACGTAACGGTCGGCCCGTTGGACGTCCTCGGGGCTCAGCCCGTGTGCCGCCGGGTCGAAGTCGCACTCGGCGGCGATCCGGGAGCGGAACCCGGTGGGGTCGAAGAGCGTGATGCCCCGGGTGGCGGTGCGGCCGGAGGTGAGGAGGTCCCAGAAGGCCGGGACCCCCACTCCGCCGGGCGCGACGACGCCGATCCCGGTGACGGCGACGCGCCGGGTCACGAGACCACCTTGGCGTGTTCCGGCGGGCCGGCGGCGACGCCCTCCTCGGTGCTCACGTGGCCGAGGTCGGGGCGTGGGGCGAGCGGGCCGAGGTGGAAGACCATCCGGGCCTCGGTGTCGCCGACGTTGCGGAAGCGGTGGCGCATGTTGATCGGGATCATCAGGCCCTGGTCGGGTTTGAGGGGCCGGGTCTCGCCGTCCAGGTCCACCTCCAGGTCGCCGCAGACGACGAACACGAACTCCTCGGAGTACGGGTGGTAGTGCTCGCCGATCCGCTCGCCGGGCCGGACGATGGCCAGGCCCATGAAGCCGCTGGTCGCCCCGCAGCTGGTCGGGGTGAGCATGGTGCGCAGCTCGGCGCCGTGGCGGCGGTTCTCCGGAGCCTCGTCGACGTGGACGATCCGTGGGTACTGCGTGGACATGGTGGTTTCCTTCGGGATGAATGGCGGAACGTCAGTTGTCCTGCGAGCTGCGGTCGGTGATCGGGGTCATGGCGCGGGCGGCGAGGAACGAGCGCAGGCCGGCGACGGTGCGCAAGGTTCCCTCCGCGCCGAGGTCGAGGAGCCGGGCGAGCGCTGCGGCCTCCGCGTCGCCGGCCACGCCGAGCGCGGCGGCCGGGTCGGCCTCGGCGGGCACCCGCAGGTCCACCAGGCGCACGACGATGTCGTCGCGCTGGAAGACGGTGCCGGCCGCGACCGGGCCGGTCGGGTCGGCGGTGGCGAGGTCGTCGTGGTCGGCCAGCAGTTCGGTGACGGCCGCGCCGCAGCCCGGGCGGACCGGGTAGAGCACGGCGTGCCGGTGCAGCCGGCCGGACGCGGGCACGGTGGCGACCGCCTGCTCCTTGGCGGGCAGTGCCGCGCGGGCGAAGAAGGCGCGCGCGGACTGCGGGTCGCCGAGCTGCCGGGCCTCCTCCAGGTACGGGTTGATGGCCTCCTCGACGGCCCGCACCTCGGGCTGCATCGCGACGTGGCGCAGCGCGTCGCCGAGGCTGCCGGTCACCTCGACGGCCCGGACCACCCGGTTGCCGTACATGAACAGGGAGGTGCGGCGCAGCCGGGTGTGCTCGTCCACCTCCGCCCTGGGGGAGGTGTAGCCGGCCAGGATCCGGGCCACCTCGGGCTCGCTGCCGGGCTTGACCGTGAAGGTGAGGGCGTGCCGGACCACCCCGTCGGGGCCGGGCTCGGCCTTCGGCGGGCCGACGTGCCCGGCGGGCGCGGTGTGCGGCAGGCCGGGCGGCACCGCCATCGGGGCCCGCGCGCCGCTGGCGCCGTGGGCGGAGGTCTCGCGCAGGACGGCGTAGCGCATCGAGCGGAAGCTGTCGCTCACGCAGCCGTGCATGGGTTTGACCATCTCCCGGTGGGCCTCGCTGTCCACCCACTCCAGGAAGGCCTCCTGGTCCGCCCACTCGCTGGTGATCAGCCACTGCCGGGGGTCGTTGATCGACTGGCAGAGCTGGTCGCTGACGTGGCCGGGGACCGCGGCCACCTGGTGGCGCAGCTGCTCGTAGACATCCAGGAAGCGCTGCTGCGCGCCTTCCATGATCTCCAGCATCAGGACCACCCGCAGCCGGGTGTCGGACTCGGCGTGCTGTGGCGCCTGCGGTTCGGACAGAGTTGTCATGATCCACTTTCTGCTCTGGGCCGCACGCTGCGGGCCGTTGTCCGGCCGCGTCCGGCGGGGGACTCCCGGCCTGGGGGAGGACGGCGCGATGGCGGTCGGCCCGGGCAGTCGGCGCCAGGCCTGAGGTCGATCGTGCTCGGCCGGTCCGGGGGCGCGCGAGATTTGCGGGCCATCCGGGCGAAGGGGCGGCACAAGGGGCCCCGGGCGGGGGATGGAACACCGGGGCAGCCGCCGCTGCGGGCCCCGTCGAGGGCGGCGCCGGGTCCACGTGCCGGGCCGCGCAATCCCCGTACAGGGTGGAGCAATTGATGAATTCGAAGGTTGACGACCGGGTGCCGGTTCTGATCGTGGGCGGCTCACTGGTCGGGCTGTCGGCCTCGCTCTTCCTCGGCCGACTGGGTGTCAGGCACATGGTGGTCGAGAAGCACGTCGACACGTCGCATCACCCGCGTGGCCGAGGCAACAACGTCCGCACGATGGAGCTGTACCGGGTGGCCGGGATCGAGCCGGCGATCCGCGAGGCGGCCTCGGTGCTCGCCCCGAACCACGGCATCCTCCAGGCGCCGTCGCTGACCGGGGCCGAGCAGGAGTGGCTGTTCCGGGAGATCGACCCGGGCGGGCGCCTGGCCAGGTTCAGCCCCAGCTCATGGTGCCTGTGCAGCCAGAACGACCTGGAGCCGGTGCTGCTGCGCGCCGCCCGCGACCTCGACGGCGACATCCGCTTCGGCACCGAGCTGGTCTCCTTCGAGCAGGACGCCGAGGGCGTCACCTCGGTGCTGCGCAGCCGGGAGACCGGTGAGGAGCGGCTGGTGCGCTCGCAGTACCTGGTGGCGGCGGACGGCCCGCGCAGCCCGGTGCGCGAGCGCCTCGGCATCGGGCGGACCGGCAAGGGTGAGCTGTTCCACAACGTCAGCATCACCTTCCGGGCCAAACGGCTGGCCGAGGCCGTCGGCGACCGGCACTTCATCGCCTGCTACCTCACCAACCCGGAGGCGGACGGCGCGCTGCTGCCGGTGGACAACCGGGAGGAGTGGGTCTTCCACGCGCCGTGGCACCCCGAGCGCGGCGAGCCGCTGGAGGCGTTCACCGACGAGCGGTGCGAGCGGCACATCCGCACCGCGGTCGGCATGCCGGAGCTGGACGTCGAGGTGACCGGCAGGGCGCCGTGGCACGCGGCCGAGCGGGTCGCCGAGCGGTACGGCACCGGGCGGGTCTTCCTCGCCGGGGACTCGGCCCACGAGATGTCGCCGACCGGCGCGTTCGGCTCCAACACCGGCATCCAGGACGCGCACAACCTGGCCTGGAAGCTGGCCGCCGTGCTGTGCGGCTGGGCCGGGCCCGGCCTGCTGGAGACGTACGGGCAGGAGCGCCGTCCGGTGGCGCGGGTGACCAGCGAGCGCGCCTCGGCCCGCTCGGCCGAGCACAGCCACCCCGGGTACGCGGCCCTGCCGGGCGTCGGGCGGCAGGCCGGGGTGCTGGCGGTGGCGCTCGGCTACCGCTACCCGCGGGGCGCGGTGGTCGGGGCGGACCCGTCGGGCGAGGTCGTCCCGGAGCAGTTCGAGTCGGCCGGCGAGCCGGGCACCCGCGCGCCGCACCAGTGGCTGGTGTGCGCGGGCGTGCGGCTGTCCACGCTGGACCTCTACGAGCAGGCGATGGTGCTGCTCACCGGCCCGGACGGCGGCGCCTGGCGCGCGGGCGCCAAGCGGGCGGCCGACCGGCTGGCCGTCCCGATGGACGCGTACCGGATCGGCGACGACCCGGAGGACGACCTGGCACCGGAGCCGGGTACGGACTTCGCCGAGCTGCACGGCATCGGCCCGGACGGCGCGGTGCTGGTGCGCCCGGACGGCTTCGTCGCGTGGCGCTCGCCGGGCGCGGTCGAGGACCCGGAGGCGGCGGTGGCGGCGGCGCTGCGAGCGGTGCTCAGCCTCTGAGACATGCGGACGGGCCCGCCGGTCGCTGCTCGACCGGCGGGCCCGCCGTTGGGGTGCGTCAGGATCGTTCGTCAGGACCCGGGGTCAGTGACCGCCGGCGTCGACCACCTCCACGTCCGCGACCTCACGCTCGATCTCCTCGGCGGGCAGGGCGACCCGGATCGCCCAGTAGTAGATGGCGAGCGAGAAGACCGTGACGATGCCCATGTCGTACCACATCGGGATCGTGCCGGTGCCGTCGCCGAAGCCGCCCTGCCAGGAGACCAGGCCGAGGCCGATCAGGTAGACCGGCAGCCACTGGGCGGCCTTCCAGTTCAGGCGCGGCGCGTTCGGCAGGCCCTTCTTGATCGCGTAGGCCGCGTAGCTGCCGAGCAGGGCGTAGCCGAGCACGATCGCGATGCCCAGGCGGGACAGGGTCTGCCAGCCGGACCAGTAGATGATGAGGCTGGCGACCACGAAGGCGAGCGGCGAGATGACCCCGCCCGCCGGGAGGCGGTAGGAGCGCTCACGGTTCGGCAGGCGGCGGCGCAGGGCGCCGAAGGCCAGCGGGGCGCCGGCGTACATCAGGACGCTGGCGGAGGTGATGAAGCCGACCAGCTCCTGCCAGCTCGGGAAGGGGAGGAAGCAGATGACGCCGGTGATGAAGGAGATGATCAGGCCGAACCACGGCACGCCGTTCTTGTCCAGGCGCTCGAACTTCTGCGGCGCGTAGCCGTTGCGGCTCAGGCCGTAGGAGATGCGCGAGGTGGCGGTGGTGTAGATCAGGCCGGTGCCGCCGGGGGAGATGATGGCGTCGGTGTACAGCACCCAGGACAGCCAGCCGAGGCCGACCAGGGTGGCCAGGCCCGCGAAGGGGCCGTCGATGCCGGGGAAGTCGAGCTTGTCCCAGCCCTGGGCGAAGCTGCTGACCGGCAGGGCACCGATGAAGACGACCTGGAGCAGGGTGTAGATCAGGGTGCCGATGGCGACCGAGCCGAGGACGGCGCGGGGGATGTCCTTCTTGGGGTTGCGGCTCTCACCGGCGATCTGGATGGCCTGCTCGAAGCCGAGCAGCGCGAAGATGATGCCGCTGGTGCTGATCGCGGCGAGCACGCCCTTGGCGCCGAAGGGCGCGAAACCGTGCGAGGTGAAGTTGGAGCCGTGGAAGCTGGTGATCGCGAGGACGAAGATCGTGAAGAGCGGGACGAAGATCTTCATCCAGGTCGCGACGCTGTTCGTGCGCGCAAGGACCTTCACGCCGAGGAAGTTGACCGCGACGAACACCGCCATCAGCACGGTGGCGACGATGAACCCGCTGGTGGTGAGGGTGTTGTTGCTGTTGAGGAGCCCGTCGGCGAAGGACCAGTGCTTGGCGTAGCCGATCATCGCCTCGACCTCGATCGGGGCGACGGTGGCGGCCTGGAGCCAGGAGAACCAGCCGAAGGACATGCCCGCGAGGCCGCCGAAGGCGTAGTGCGGGTAGCGCGCCGTGCCGCCCGAGACCGGGAACAGCCCGCCGAGTTCGGCGTGGACGAGCGCGAGGAGCACGATAGCGACGGCGCCGATGCCCCAGGAGATGATCGCGGCCGGGCCGGCGGCGGTGACGGCGTTCTTGGCGCCGAACAGCCAGCCGGAGCCGATGATCGAGCCGACCGAGGCCCACATGAGCCCGATGAGACCGACGTTACGGCGGAGCGACCGGTGGGCCGTTCCGGATTCGGAGCCGGTGCTCTGTCCCGGCGGCGAGACCTGGTTGGTGGAGACCATGGAAATTCTCTCTGTGTGTGGGGGCCCCGGCAGGCGGAGCTGCTCTGGAGAGTTGCCACACAGTAGGGCTATTCATAGGCCTATGCACAGATTTCATTACTGAATGTTTACCTACTTTTCCGGACATTCTCGCTGGTAGGGGGTGTTGCCGTTTCGAGCGCATTACGTGACCGGCGAGTAGGTTCAGCATCTGAGCCGGAATTGAGCTTCGGGTGGTCGGTCGTGCACTATGGTGGGCACGTCGTTTTATAGACATGGCGACCTCTGCATAGTGATGCAGAAGGCCCGGGTGATGGCCGGTCCGCGTGTGCCGCGCCGCCCGCCCGTAGGCCGTCGCGGTGGGCTCATTCCGGCTCTCGACACCACCCCCGCGGCGGTCCTGGAGGGCGCCGCCGGTCGTTGAGCGCCGGCTTGCCGCTCGTTCCGTTGCTCATGGCGAAGAGCCTGCTGCCGTCCGGGAAGATCGCCAGACAGCCCGGGGCGCCGGACCAACCCGGCCGGCGGGTGTCCGGGGTGTGGCCGAAGGTGCGGCGGAAGGTGTCGCGGTCAGGCCGTGAAGCTGCCGAGGAAGCGCAGAGCTTCCTCCGCGGGGCTGCCCGGCGGGGCGGTGTAGACGACGAGCACGTGGTGCGCGGTGCCCGGGGCCTGGAAGGTCTCGTAGTCGAGCGTCACGTCGCCGACCAGGGGGTGCCGGAAGCGCTTGGGCCCGTGCCTCTTCTCGTGCACGTGGTGCCCGGCCCACAGCGTACGGAACTCGGCGCTGCCCAGGGAGAGTTGGCCGACCAGCCGGACGAGCCCCGGGTCGTGCGGACGCCGCCCGGCGGCCATGCGGAGGATACCGACGGTGGTGCGCGCGGCCTCCTCCCAGTCGAGGTGGATCTCGCGGGCGCGCGGGTCGAGGAAGATCCGGCGGGCCATGTTCCGCTCGCGCGGCGGGAGTCGGGGGAAGTCCGCGATCAGCGCGGCGGCCAGGCGGTTCCAGGCCAGGACGTCACTGCGGTCGTTCATGATGACGGCCGGGGTGGCCGCCATGGCCTCCACGACCCGCCGAAGTGCCGGGCGCAGCACGTCGTTCCGCGGCGCTCCGGTGTTCCGGCGGGGTGGGCGGGCCAGGTCGTACAGGTGGGCGCGCTCGGCGGGGCCGAGCCGGAGCGCGCGGCCGAGCGCGTCGAGCACCTCGTCGGAGGGACGGTCGGCGCGGCCCTGCTCCAGGCGCACGTAGTAGTCGGTGCTGAGGCCGACCAGTTCGGCGACCTCCTCGCGGCGCAGGCCCGGTACGCGGCGGCGGCCGGTCGGCGGCAGGCCCGCGTCGGTGGGGGAGACCAGGGCGCGGCGGGCGCGGAGGTAGTCGCCGAGGCTGCCGGCGAGCGTGGTCGAGTCGGCCATGCGCTCCAGTATGGGCGCGGTGCTCCGCGGGTGCCTGGACCTGTCAGTCCCAGGGAACGGCGCTCACTTCATCCGCCGCCGGTGCCCGCGAAGGATCGGGGCATGACCACTACCTCCCCCAACTCCCCGGGCAGGGACGGCTACTGGGAGACCGTCGCCGCGGTCGGCTGCGCGAGCGCGACGCTTCCGTTCTCGGTGACCGGGGCCGCCGTCGCCCTGCCCGCCATGGCCGCGCACCTGGGCTCGTCGGTCGGCGCCGCGCAGTGGATGCTGAACGCCTTCAACATCACCTTCGCCGCCCTGCCGCTCGCCGCGGGAGGCCTCGCCGACCGGCTCGGCCGGCGCCGCGTGCTGCTCACCGGCATCGCACTGGTCGGCGCCCTGTCGCTGCTGATCGCGCTCGCGCCGTCGATGGCGGTCGTGGACGCCGCGCGGGCGGTCCAGGGGTGCGGGGCCGCGGCCGTCCTGGCGTCGGGCGCGGCGGTGCTGGCCCACTCGACCACCGGGCGGCGCCGGCAGCTGGCGTTCGGGATCCTGGGCACGTCCTTCGGCACGGGCCTGGCGATCGGGCCGCTCGCGGCGGGCGCGCTGGTGGAGGCGGCGGGCTGGCGGGCGGTCTTCCTCCTCGTCGCGGCCGTGTCCGTCCCGGCGTGGCTGCTCGCGACCCGGGCGCCGGAGTCGCGCAACCCCGACCGGCCGCGCTTCGACCTGGCCGGGCTGTTCTGCTTCACCGCCGGGCTCGCCGCGCTGTCCTTCGCGCTCGTCCGGGCGGGAGCGGCCGGCTGGACGGCGCCGGGGACGGTGGCGCTGTTCGTCTGTTCGGCGCTGCTGGTGGTCCTGTTCGGGGCGGTGGAGTTCCGCCGGGCCGAGCGGGCGATGTTCGACGTCCGGCTGTTCCGCCGGCCCGAGTTCCTCGCCGTCGTGTGCCAGCCCTTCACCGTGACCCTCGGATTCGTCGTGCTGCTGGTTCACCTCCCCGCGTACCTCCAGGGCGTGGGCGGCCGGGGCGTCCTGGCCAGCGGGCTGCTCCTGCTGCCGATGACGGCACCCGTCCTGCTGCTGCCGCTCGTGGCGGGCCGGCTGGCGGCGGCGACCTCGGTCCGCGCCGTGCTGACCACGGCCTCCGCGCTGATCGCGGCGGGTGCGCTGCTGCTCGCCTCCGTGCGCGTCGACGGGATGTGGCCGACGCTGCCGCTGCTGCCGTTCGGCGCGGGCGTCGGGCTGGCGTTCGGGGTGATGGACAACGCGGCCGTCGGCACCGTCCCGGTCGAGCGCGCGGGGGCTGCCGCCGGCATCTTCAACACCATGCGCATCACCGGCGAGTCCGTCGCCGTCTCCGGGGCGGCGGCGCTCCTCACCACCCTGACCGCCGCCCGCCTGCGCGGCCTCCCGCCGGCCGAGGCGGCGCGCCTCGCGGGCAGGGCCGTGCAGGGGCAGGTGGACGCGGCCCACCGTGCCGCCTTGGCCGAGGGGTTCACCGGCGCCCTTCATGTGCTCGGACTGCTGCTCGCCGCCCTGTCCGCGCTGGGCGCGGTGCTCACCTACTTCGCGCTCGGGCCGGGCCGCGAGGGCGGCCAGGGCGGTGGAGGCGGCGAACTCGACGGCGATCCGGCGGTCGTCCCACAGCTGCCGCCGGGTCTCGTCGACGACCCCGCGGTCCGGGCGCCGTTTCACCGGATCTCCGGCACCCTCGACAAGATGCTCACGGCGATCTTCGCCCCCGACTACGGGGAGCGGCTCGACGCCGCTCGCGTCCGCCTGCGGGCGGCGCGGTGGTCGGCGGGTGACTCGGCCGTGGAGGACGACTGCCCGGTTCACGGTCGGCCCGAGTGCCGAGGGCGGTCCTGACACCGGTGGAGCGCCCGTCAGCCGCAGATGGGGTAGTCCCAGTCCGTGGTGGGGGAGTCGCCGAGGGTCAGCAGGTGTTCGGCGATCTCCAGGGGTACGGCCACCAGTGGGGTGCCGGTGTCAAGGGGGATGCGGACCCGGCGGGGGATGCCGAGGGCGGTCACCTCGACGACGGCGGTGGTGGCGTCGGCGAGGGTGACGGCGTCCAGGCGGGGCACGAGGTCGGGGCGGCCGACGTCGCGGGGGTAGCCGGTGAGGGTGAAGAGGAGGTCGCCGAGGTCGTCGAGGAGGTCGGCCCAGACGAGGAGGAGCGGGGCCGGGGCGGCGAGCGGGAGGCGGGCGAGCGGTTCCGGGTCGGGCGGCGCCCAGCCGCCTTCGGGGGCGAGGGCGGCGTGCAGGTCGTCGCGCGTGGCGGTCACCGGCAGGCGGACGGCCGCGTCCGGGCCCGTCGTCGTGATCGCGACGTCTGCGCCGACGGGGAAGGCGATCCGGGTCAGGCGGCGGGTGCCGTCGGTGTTGGACCGCTGGAGCGCGGCGGCTTCGCGCAGGAAGTCGCCGCGCTCCAGCTGGGGTTGCTCCATGTCCATGGGAACGATCGTCAGGCGGCGTTGGCGGCGTTCTTCACCCAGTCCGGGCAACGGTCGGCGTAGCCGATGCAGTACGCGGTGATGACGCCCTTGGCGTTGCCGTAGTTCACCGTCACCTGCACGTTGGTGAAGTCGACGACCGTGCACTTGCGCCACCACAGCCAACCGGAGCAGCGCACGTGGTCGACACGGGTGACGTAGTTCCAGCTGTCCGGGTTGGCCTGCTTCTTGGGCCAGCCCGGCGCGGGGTAGCGGGTGGTGGCGCGGACGGCGCCGACGTTGAGGTTGTGCTTCTGCTGGATCTTGGTGTAGCCCCAGGAGGCGTTGCCCTGACGGAGGTTGACCGTGCGGTGGTCGCTGGAGGTCCAGCTGGCCACCAGGGCGTAGGCCGGGTCGCCGGCGAGCCGGACGGACGCCGCGCGGGAGTCCTGGGCGTCCCCCTCCCCGGGGTCGTCGGAGTCGGCCGGCGTGGCGCCCTGTCCGTACGCCTGGAGGAGGTCGGCGTCGACGCCGTGGTCGCGGGTCAGCTCGTCGACGGTCAGCTCCTGGCCCTCGGCCAGGGTGTCGTCGCCGAAGACCGCGACCGACACGGCGGCGTCGTCGCCGCGGTCCGGGTCCGTGGTGGGCGCGGCGAGCGCGGAGGGGGCGGCCAGGATCAGGGCGGCCAGGGCGGCAGCAGTGCCCAGGGCGGGGCGCAGTGCGGAGCGGGACAAGTCCTCACCTGTTCCTTGGGAGACGGTCCTTGGCGAATGTCCACGGCGATGCCCACCACGATGTCCACGGTGGTGTCCATGGCAGACCGGCGGACGGACGCACGCTACGCGTGGCGGGCGTCCGACCGCTACTGGATTTTCTCCCAACTCTCCTTCAGCTGAACGGAATTGGCTCCTCCGATGACGTCACGTCACCGACCGCAGGGTCGGCGGCCCCGGGGTGAGGGCGCGCAGGACGAGGTCGATGCGGACGCGGGCCGCGCCCGCCCGTTGGAGGGCGACGGCGACGGCCCGCAGCTCCTCGGGTCCGGTGCAGGCCAGGCGGAGCTCCAGGTCGGCGTCGCCGGCTAAGGCGAGGCCGCTCTGGACGGCCGGGTGTTCGGCCGCGAGGCGGTCGAAGTCGAGGGGGACGGGCCCGAAGCTGACCCGGGCGAGCGCGTGCAGGGCCCGGGCCGGTTCGGGCCGTCCTGCCGCGGGCTCCTCGTCGCCCGGGACCAGTTGGAGGGCGGTCACCGGTGCTGGAGCTGTGCGGTCGGGGTCGGGGCGGGTTGCGCGGTGGGGGTGGTGACGGGCGGGGCCACCAGCCGCGGGTCCAGGACGAGGGCGTCGACGCCGAGCGGGGCGGTCAGCTCGCGCAGGGCGGTCTCGCCGAGCTCGGTGTGGGCCTGGTCCGGCCCGAGGAGGGCGGTGAGCGCCTCGGGGGTGGAGAATCCGACGGCGCAGCGGCGGCCGTCGCGCAGGCGGAAGAGGCGGAGGGCGTTGGTGCTTCCGGTGCCGTGGCCGAGGTGGTTGACGGTGACCGGAACGTGCCAGAGGACGCGGGCCATGCGGGTGCTCCCCAATGGGTGGTGGTGCCTGCCGGAGTTGCTCCTTCGAAGCTAGGCCGGTATCGGCCGGGCGTCGCCGGTCCTGACGCAGCGTTGACCGAATGAGGTGGTGCGTTGACGCACTCCTGACGGCCGACTCACCCAACTGGACTACACAACTCCCTATCATTCCCTAAACGTCCGCGAAGAATGATAGTTTGCGTAATGATAGGGAAGTCGGGAAGGATGGTTGCAGGTGGCGCAGTACTACTCGGTGGAACAGGTGGCCGAACTGCTGGGCCTCCACGTGCGCACGGTCCGCGGCTACATCCGCGACGGCCGCCTCGCGGCGACCAGGATCGGCAAGCAGTACCGGATCGCCCGCGCCGACCTGGAGGCCCTCACCGGCGCCCCGGTCGCCGAGGCGGCCGCCGGGGGGCGGCGCGCCGAGGTGTCGTCCGTCGTCCGGATCGAGGAGATCGACCGCGCGCGGGCGGACCGGCTGACCACCACCGTGCTCGCGGCCATCGCCGGTCCGCGCGAGGACGGCCGGCCGCTGCACGTGGAGGCCGTCCTCGACGAGGAGGCGCAGACCCTGCGGCTGGTCATCCTCGGCGATCCGGCCGACACCGCCGCGCTGCTCACCATCGTCCACACGCTGACCAGGGAGTTGTGACATGTCCGACCCGACGTTCCTTCGGCTGAGCGCCGACGGCGCCCCGATCCGCACCGAGCAGGACGCGATGGACGCGATCGCCGACGCCTGGGGCCACGAGGCGACCTGGGTGGTCGTGCCCGCTGCCCGGCTGCACCCGGACTTCTTCACGTTGAGCACCCGCGTCGCCGGCGGCATCGTCCAGAAGTTCGTCAACTACCGGATGGGCCTCGTCGTCCTCGGTGACATCGCCCACCACGTGGCCGCGAGCAACGCCCTGCGCGACTTCGTCCGGGAGAGCAACCGCGGCGGCCAGCTCTGGTTCCTGGCCGACGAGGCCGAACTGGAGGACCGGTTCGCGGCCCGGTAGGCGGCCGGCGGCCGCCCCGGGTTGCCGCTCGGGCGTCCGGGGACGACGGTGGAACCGACCGCCGTCGCGCCCCCGGGGCGCCCGGCGCACGCTCCGGGGCGGGGGGAGGTGGAGCGAGGGGGCCGGGACGAGATATCTTGACGTCAAGACGTTGGAGACGTGAAGCGGAGTACCGATGACTGACTCGACCATCATCTATACGCACACCGACGAGGCTCCGGCCCTGGCGACCTACTCGTTCCTGCCGGTGGTCCAGGCCTACGCCTCGACGGCGGGTGTGCGGGTGGAGACCCGTGACATCTCCCTGGCCGGGCGGATCATCGCGAGCTTCCCGGAGCGTCTCGCCGAGGGCCAGCGGATCGGTGACGCCCTCGCCGAGCTGGGCGAGCTGGCCAAGACCCCGGACGCCAACATCATCAAGCTGCCGAACGTCTCGGCCTCCGTGCCGCAGCTGAAGGCCGCCATCGCCGAGCTGCAGGCCCAGGGCTACGCCCTGCCGGACTACCCGGACGACCCGCAGACCGACGAGGACAAGGACGTCCGCGCCCGCTACGACAAGGTCAAGGGCAGCGCCGTCAACCCCGTCCTGCGCGAGGGCAACTCGGACCGCCGCGCCCCGCTGTCGGTCAAGAACTACGCCAAGACCCACCCGCACCGGATGGGCGCCTGGACGGCCGACTCCAAGACCAACGTCGCCACCATGGGCGAGAACGACTTCGCGAGCACCGAGAAGTCCGCCGTGATCGCCGCCGACGGCGCCCTGCGCATCGAGCTGCTCGCCGAGGACGGCACCACCACCGTGCTGCGCGAGAAGGTGCCGGTGCTGGCGGGTGAGGTCGTCGACGCCTCGGTGATGCGCGCCGCCGCCCTGAACGAGTTCCTGGCCGCCCAGGTGGCCCGCGCCAAGGCCGAGGGCGTGCTGTTCTCGGTGCACCTCAAGGCCACCATGATGAAGGTCTCCGACCCGATCATCTTCGGCCACGTCGTGCGCGCCTTCTTCCCGAAGACCTTCGCCCAGTACGGCGAGGCGCTGGCCGCCGCCGGCCTGAACCCGAACAACGGCCTCGGCGGCATCCTGGCCGGCCTCGACGCGCTCCCGAACGGCGCCGAGATCAAGGCCTCCTTCGACGCCGAGCTGGCCGAGGGCCCGACCCTCGCCATGGTCGACTCGGACAAGGGCATCACCAACCTGCACGTCCCGAGCGACGTCATCGTCGACGCCTCGATGCCGGCCATGATCCGCACCTCCGGCCACATGTGGGGCCCGGACGGCCAGGAGGCCGACACCCTCGCCGTGCTGCCGGACCACAGCTACGCCGGTGTGTACCAGGCCGTCATCGACGACTGCCGCGCCCACGGCGCCTTCGACCCGGCCACCATGGGCTCGGTGCCGAACGTCGGCCTGATGGCCCAGGCCGCCGAGGAGTACGGCAGCCACGACAAGACCTTCGAGATCGCCGCGGCCGGCACCGTCCGCCTGGTCGACACCGAGGGCAACGTCGTGCTGGAGCAGGCCGTCCAGCCGGGCGACATCTTCCGCTCCTGCCAGACCAAGGACGCCCCGATCCAGGACTGGGTCAAGCTGGCCGTCACCCGCGCCCGCGCCACCGGCGACCCGGCGGTGTTCTGGCTGGACCGGAACCGCGCCCACGACGCCGTGCTGATCGAGAAGGTCAACACGTACCTGCCGGAGCACGACACCACCGGCCTGCAGATCGAGATCAAGTCCCCGGTCGAGGCCACCACGTTCTCGCTGGAGCGCATCCGCCGCGGCGAGAACACCATCTCGGTCACCGGCAACGTGCTGCGCGACTACCTGACCGACCTGTTCCCGATCCTGGAGCTGGGCACCAGCGCCAAGATGCTGTCGGTCGTCCCGCTGATGGCGGGCGGCGGCCTCTTCGAGACCGGCGCCGGCGGCTCCGCCCCGAAGCACGTCCAGCAGCTGGTCAAGGAGAACTACCTGCGCTGGGACAGCCTGGGCGAGTTCTTCGCGCTGGCCGCGAGCTTCGAGCACCTGGCCACCAGCACCGGCAACGCCCGCGCCCAGGTGCTGGCCGACACCCTGGACCGCGCCACCGGCACCTTCCTCAACGAGGACAAGTCGCCGAGCCGCCGCCTCGGTGGCATCGACAACCGCGGCAGCCACTTCTACCTGGCCATGTACTGGGCCCAGGAGCTGGCCGAGCAGACCGCCGACGCCGAGCTGGCCCAGGCGTTCGAGGGCCTCGCCAAGGCGCTGACCGAGCAGGAGCAGACCATCGTCGAGGAGCTCATCGCCGTGCAGGGCTCGGCGGTCGACCTCGGCGGCTACTACCAGCCGGACCCGGCCAAGGCCGCGGCCGTGATGCGCCCGTCGAAGACCTTCAACGACGCGCTGGCCAACCTCGGCTGACCACGGCAGAGTTGAACCACCGGGCGGCCCCCGGGTCCCACGCGGACCCGGGGGCCGCCCCGCTCCCTGCAGGGCCGGTGCGAACGCCGCGCCGGCCCCGGCCAGGAGCACGACGGCGGCCGCGTTGAGCCGCGGGCAGCGGCGGGACGTCGCAGCCGTCCAGCCCGGCGCGGAAGACGACGAGGTGGTCGGCGCCCACCGGGACGGGGTTGCGTGGTGTTCCTGACGTTCGGGCGGCCTCAGCCGGCGTCGGCGGCCGGGCGCCGGCCGCGCTGGTCGAGCGAGGCCAGGTAGGCGTTGTACGCCTCCAGCTCGGCGTCGCCGCTGCGCTCCTCGGCGCGGTCGGCGCGGCGGGCCTTGCGCTGCTCGGAGCCCATCCACTGGTAGACCAGCGCGATCAGCACGATCGCGGTCGGGATCTCGCCGAACGCCCAGGTGATGCCGCCGGCGAGCTTCTGGTCCTCCAGCAGGTTGGTGCCGGGCGGGGCGCCCGCCGTGGTGAAGGTGGTGACCAGCTGGTGGTTGGCCATCATCACCGCGACGCCGAAGAAGGCGTGGAACGGCATGCCCATGAACAGCTCGATGATCCGCATCACGTGGCCGGGGCGGTTCGGGCCCGGGTCCACGCCCATGATCGGCCAGAAGAACGCCAGCCCGGTGGCCAGGAAGTGCACCATCATGAAGATGTGCCCGGCGCGGTACTGCATCAGGAAGTCGAACAGCGGGGTGAAGTAGACCCCGTACAGGCTCGCGATGAACAGCGGGATGGTGAACGCCGGGTGCGAGATCACCTTGACGTAGCGGCTGTGCAGCAGTGCCACCAGCAGCTCGCGCGGACCGCGCGGGCGGCCCTTGCCGGCCGGGCGCAGCGCGCGCAGCGCGAGCGTGATCGGGCCGCCGAGGAGCAGAAGGATCGGCGACAGCATGGACAGCACCATGTGCTGGATCATGTGCGCGCTGAACAGCGCCATGCCGTAGTCGTTGAGTCCGCTGCAGGTGACGAGGATCACCGAGGCGATGCCGGCCGTCCAGCCGATGGTGCGGCCGACCGGCCACTTGTCGCCGCGGCGGTACAGCCGGACGACACCGGCCGCGTACAGGCCGAGGGCGACCAGGCTGCCGATCAGGAAGACCCAGTCGGGAGACCACGTCCACACGTTCGAGAAGGTGAACGGGCCTAGTCGGGTCATCCCGCCGTGGTGGTGCATTCCTGACATTCCGTCGCCCATCGGCGGGTCCTGCTTTCCGTCCTCGTGGCCCCTGGAGCGGGTCCGGTTCGCCCGTTTTGCTTGGCATACAGCCTAGGTGGGCCTTACCCCGGGCCGTGCCCCGCCCCCTCCGTGCGGGTGAGCGCGGCTCCCTGCGGGCGCTCCCTGCGGGCGGCTCGTTACACTGAGCGGCCGGACGGAGAGGGGTGGGCGATGACCCGGATCGCGATGACGGGGGCGACGGGCTTCATCGGCTCGGCTGTCCTGCACGCACTGCACGGCATCGAGGTCCGCGCCCTGGCCCGCCGGGTCCCTTCGGTGAGCGGCCCGTCCTGGGTGCGGGGCGACCTCGCCGACGAGAAGGCCCTCGCCGAGCTGTGCGACGGCGCCGACGTGCTGCTCCACCTCGCGTCCCGGATCACCGGCACCGCCGAGGAGTGCGAGGCCGTGAACGTCCGCGGCACCGAGGCCGTGCTGGCCGCCGCCCGCCGGGCCGGGGTCGGCCGGATCGTCCACCTGTCCACCGCGGCCGTCTACGGGCAGGGCCCGCATGCGGGCATCGGGGTGGACGAGGTGCCCGCCGTGCCCGTGTCGGAGGCCAGCCGCACCCGGTTGCTCGGCGAGCGGGTCGCGCTGGACGCCGGGGCCGTGGTGCTGCGGCCCGCCGTGGTGACCGGCCCGGGGGACCGCTGGGTGGTGCCCGCCGTGGCCGAGCTGGTGCGCCGGGTGCCGGTGCGCTGGGAGGGCGGCGAGGCCCGGCTCTCGCTCGTCGACCGCGCCGACCTGGCCCGCCTGGTCGTCGCCGTCGCGACCGCAGGGCCCGCCGTGCCGTCCGGCGTCCACCACGCGAGCCACCCGGAGCCCGTCCGCGCCGGGGACCTCCTCGACGTGCTGGACGCCCTCGGGCTGGTCACCGCGCCGACCGGCCCGGCCGTGCCGTGGGACGAGTGCCGTCGGCTGCTGGCCGCCGCGCCGGGCCGGGTCTCGGAGCGGCAGTTCGCGATGATCGCCCTCGACCACTGGTACCGCAGCGACGACATCTGGTCCCTGGCGGCCTGCCGGCCCGGCCCGGGGCCGCTCGCCCGGCTGCCCGCCGCCGCCGACTGGTACCGCGCGGCGCTGGCGGGCTGAGCTCGGGCGGGGTTCGGGAACCGGTTCGTCCGTGACACCGACCTGGCCGACACGTTCGAAGACGAACGCCCGGATGGTCAACCGACCGTCGATCCGAAGAGCGCAGGGAACAGCGCCAGGCAGCCGGGAGCTTTGGCGGCCTGCAGCGCTCCTCCTGGGGGAGGATCACGGTGGCGCCGGCTTCGGCACGGCTTGCAGCGACATTCACCCGGACTACGCTGGCCATAGTGGGCAAAGTGGGCAAAACGCCGCATTCAACCACAAGTTGAGCGGCTCGGAGGTCATGCCATGGACAACCACGAGGCTTTCCTGACCGAAGCCGTACGGCTGGCCATCGACTCCGTCGAGAACGGCTGGGGCGGTCCCTTCGGCGCCGTCATCACCCGGAACGGCGAGATCGTCGCCCGCGGCCAGAACCGGGTCCTGCTCACCGGGGATCCCACCGCGCACGCCGAAGTGGAGAGCATCCGCAAGGCGAGCCAGATCCTCAACCCGGAGTCACCCTCCATCCCCGAAGACCACCAGAACGAGTCGACCCTCGCGTACATCCCGCGACCCGAAGGATCCACGGACCCGGCGCCCGAGCGCGCCCGGATGCTCAAGGGATGCTCCATCTACATCAGCGGCGCACCGTGCCCCATGTGCATGAGTGCCATCTACTGGGCGCGGATCGACAACGTCTACTTCTGCCGCGACCTGGAGGACACCCGGAAGATCGGCTTCGACGACGTCTACCAGTACGAGGACTTCCAGCGGCCGTACGACCAGCGGCGGATCCACATCGAGCAGATCCACCCCGAAATCGGCGAACCCGCCTACCAGGCGTGGATGGACAAGCCCGACCGCCATCCGTACTGACGGAGGCCGGGAAACCGGTGCGGACGATGAGCCGGCACGTGCGGATCCCCGGTTTCAGGGGGGCTGCGGCAGGGCTCGAGGACGCCGACTACGAAGACCTGCGCCGGACCGCGGTGTGGAACAGGATCACACCGGCGCGGTTCCCGGACGTCATCGTTCGTCCGACCTCGGCCGACGACACCGCGCAGGCGGTCCGCCTGGCCCGCTCCCAGGACCTCCGGATCGCCATCCGGTCGGGAGGGCACAGCTGGTGCGGGTCACCGCTGCGTGACGGCGGCATGCTCATCGACCTGTCCGCACTGCGCACGTGCACCGTCGACCCCGCCCGCGCGACGGCGACGGTCCAGCCCGGCATCACGGGCCGGGAGCTCGCCTCGGAGCTCGGCCGCCACCGGCTCGCCTTTCCCGCGGGCCACTGCGGGACGGTCGCCGTCGGCGGGTACCTCCTCAGCGGAGGACTGGGCTGGAACTCCGCCGTCCGGGGGCCGGCATGTGCCGACGTCGACGCGATCCAGGCCGTCACCGCGGACGGTGAGCCGGTCACCTGCAGCGAGCGCGAGCACCCCGACCTGTTCTGGGCCGCACGGGGAGCGGGTCCCGGCTTCTTCGCCGTGGTCACCGCCTTCCGCCTCAGGCTGTATCCCCGCCCCGGCGCGATCACGAGCGCAACGTGGACCTTCCCCCTGGCAGACGTCGCCGAGGTGACGCACTGGGCCGCAGAGGTGGCCCCGGAGCTCTCGCCGAACGTCGAGCTGAGCTGCTGCCTCAAAGCGGCCGACCCCGACACGACGCCGGGCACCAGCGTGGTGACGGTCTGCGCGACCGCCTTCGCCTCGTCGCGACAGGAAGCCGACGAGTTCCTCGGCCCCCTCCGAACCTGCCCCCTTGCGGCGCGCTCCCTCTCCCGCCGGCTGAACGAGCCGATGACGTTCAGCACCCTGTACGACGCCTCCGCCGCCCTGTGGCCCGAGGGGTACCGCTACGCGGCGGACACACTGTGGTCCAACGCCGACTTCCCCACCCTGCTCGACCACCTCGCCGGCGCCGTCGACACCGCCCCGTCAGGCAGGTCACTGGTCCTCGCGCCGCTCCTGCCGGCAGCCCGGCCACAACAGGACATGGCCTTCTCGGTGCTCGGGAGAAGCTACGCCGTCCCCTACGCCGTCTGGGACGACCCTCGCCAGGACGCCGCCAACACCGACTGGCTGCGTCAAGCCATGCACACGGTCGAGCCCCTGGGCACGGGGCACTACATCGCCGAGGCCGACCTCACCGCCGGGTCATCCCGCGCCCGTCGGTCCTTTGCCCCCGATGACTGGCAGCGCCTGCAACACCTCAGGGCCCGGTACGACCCCGACCGCGTCTTCTTCTCCTACCTGTCACCCGAAGAGCACCGGCCGTAGCATCCCATGTGCCGGACGGCCCGCCGCGGTTGACCGATCTCGCCGAATCCTGGCCTCGCTCGCGGGCATGCCGTTTCGGCTCGGTGGCCCCAACCCGCGTGGATCACTCACGTTTCACCCTGCGCATCTGGTTGGCTACAGAGGGGCGCGACAGGCGCGTCCCGTGACGCAGGAGGCAGTGATGAGCGCTACGTCGGACCACGCGGAAGAGCGGACCAACCCCGCGGGGAGGCTGGGCTTCGAGCCCGGCCAGGTCGTCCAGGAGATCGGCTACGACGACGACGTCGACCAGGACCTGCGCGAGGGCATCGAGTCGCTGATCGGCCAGGACCTGGTCGACGAGGACTATGACGACGTCGCCGACGTCGTGCTCGTGTGGTTCCGTGACGAGGACGGCGACCTCACCGACGCCCTGGTCGACGCCATCGGGCTGCTCGAAGACGGCGGCACGATCTGGCTCCTCACCCCGAAGGACGGCCGGGACGGATACGTCAAACCCGGCGACATCGACGACGCCGCACAGACCGCGGGACTCTCCCCGGCCAAGGCCGTCAGCGTCGGCAAGGACTGGTCCGGTACCCGCCTCAAGAGCGGCAAGCGGTAACCGCCCAGGCCGCGGCCCAGCCCGCCCCCGCGCCACCCCACGCGCGGCGGCGGGCACGATGCCCCGGCGTGCGGACTGACACACAAGCCCGCGTACCGCGTGCCCGAACCGGTGCGCGAGGCGATCGCGCGACCGTGCAGCCGAGTTGGACGACGTCGACACAAGAACGGGAGGCTGCGGCGCGGCGCCTCCTGTCCATCGGCGTGCGGTGCCGCGGTCCGGACTGCACCGTTCCGTGTCAAAGTGGGGGTAAGGTGCGACGGCGCAGGTGGGAGCGGGAGAAGGTTTCCTGTCATGCCGGTACAGCCCGATCGCCCCGGGCCGACCACGGCACAAGCCGTGATCGTCCGGCCGCGGAGCGAGGAGTACGCGGACCTGTTCGGGCAGGCTCCGGTGCTCTTCGCTGCGCTGAGCGGTCCGAGACACGTGCTGGAGACGGCGAATCCGGCTTTCTTCGACGCTCTCACGGGTGGCCGGGCGACCACCGGTGTGCCCGTCGTGGAGCTGTTTCCGGAACTGGCCCGGCAGGGCGTCCTCGATCGGCTCGATGAGGTGTACCGCACCGGGGCCGCGTACCGGAACCGACGTGGCCGGCTCGTCCTCGGCGGCCCGGCGGCGCAGCGGGAGGCGTTCTTCGACGTCGCCTACGAGCCCCGCCGAGACGCGGTCGGCCGGGTCGACGGCGTGGCGGTGATCGCGGTGGAGACCACCGCGTACCACCATGCGCAGCTGCTGGCGGCCGAGCAGCGCGCCCTGCTGGAACAGATCGCCCGCGACGCCCCGCTGAACGAGATCCTCGACGGCATGGCGAAGGCGATCGAGGAGTTGTCCCCGGACATGATCGTCTCGGTGCTGCTCCTCGATCCGGACGGCCGTCACCTGCGCAACGGTGCTGCCCCGCGCCTGCCCGACTTCTACAACGACGCGATCGACGGGATCGCCATCGGCGACGGCGTCGGCTCGTGCGGCACCGCCGCCTACCGGCAGGCACAGGTGATCGTCAGCGACATCGCCACGGATCCCCTGTGGGAGGGCTACCGGGAGCTCGCGAAGCGGGCGGATGTCGCGGCGTGCTGGTCGACACCGATCCATGGCCTGGACGGCCGCCTATTGGGCACCTTCGCGATCTACCACCGCACCCCCAAGGTGCCCGAGGACAAGGACGTGGCGCTCAGCGCGGCCTTCGCGCGCATCGCCGCCCTGGCGATCGAGCGCCACCACGCGGTGGAGGCGCGCTGCTCCGCCCAGGAGCGGGAGAGGGCTGCCCGTGAGGACCTGGCCTTCGTCCTGGACGCCAGTACCGCCATCGCGCACGAGCCGCACTACGTCGACTGCCTTGAGCGCATGGCCCGGCTGTCCGTGCCCGCCCTGGCGCCGCTGTGCGCCGTTCACGTGCTCGAGAACGGCCAGGTCCAGCGGATCGCCGTCGCGGCCGCCACCCGAGCCGACGAGGACCTGCTCGCCTCCCCCGAACTGCGCGGCGAGGTCGACAACGCGGTTGCTCGCGTGCTGGCCTCCGGGACTACCGGGATCGGCCGGGTCGGCTCCCGCCCGGGTGGCTCGTCCGCGCGGCTGGGCATCACCGGCTACGTGTGCGTGCCGCTGGCCACCCGCGGCCGCACCTTCGGTGTGCTGACCCTCCTGGCCACCGGCCGATCGCTGGACGGCCACGCCGTCGCGCTGGCCGAGGAGCTCGCCCGCCGGGCCGCCTCCACTGCGGACAACGCCCGCCAGTTCAGCGACCGGGTCAGACTCGCCCACGACCTGCAGGCCGGCCTGCTGCCTCCCGAGTTGCCCGAGATCCCAGGCGCGGATCTGGCGGCCTCCTACCGCCCCGCCGGCGAAGGGCTCGATGTCGGGGGCGACTTCTTCGACGTCTTCCCGCTTCCCGGCGACCGCTGGGCACTCATGATCGGAGACGTGTGCGGGCGCGGAGCCCGGGCCGCCACCACGACCGGCATGGTCCGCCACAGCGCGCGCGCCGCCGCCCGTCTCGTGCACGACCCGGCGGCGGTGGTCGCCGCCATCAACGACGCCCTGGTGGAGGGCACGGTCGGCGAGGACTCGTTCGTCTCACTCGTCTACGGCGAACTGAGGCACACCGCAAGCCACTTGGCGCTCAACCTGATTCGCGCAGGCCACGTGCCCCCACTCGTACGACGAGCCGACGGCACGATCGAGGAACTCGCCCACCCGGGCCTGCTGCTGGGCATCGGGCCCGACCCCGCCCCGTCTCCCTGCAGCATCGACCTGCACCCGGGCGACAGCCTGCTTCTGGTCACCGACGGCATCACCGAGGCCCGCTCCGCGAGCGGCGAGCTCTTCGGGGAGGAGCGCTTGGCCGAGGCCTTCGGCGCGTTCCGGACCTCGCCCCCGACCGCCGGGGCGCTCCTCGAATCGGTCTCCGCCGCGGTCGCCGCCTTCGCAGCCGACGCCACGCACGACGACCAGGCCATGCTGGCCCTCACGGCCACCTGAGGTCGCCTCTGTGGACTCCAGCGACAGGGACGACGCCGACCGCAGGTGGGACCGCGCAAGCCAGGACGCCTGGGTGCCCGCCACGGCAGCTCGCGGTCTGGCCGCTTGCGGGATCAGGTGCGCGGGACGAGGGTGTTTTCGTTGGTGCGGCCGGCGGCGAAGTCGTCGATGTTGCGGGCGGTGGCGTCGATGATCTGGCCGACGGCGGTCCGCGTGAAGTACGCCTGGTGGGAGGTCACCACGACCTGGGGGAAGGTGACCAGGCGGGCGAGGACGTCGTCGGTGATGCCCTGGATGGAGCGGTCGGTGAAGAAGACGCCGGTCTCCTCCTCGTACACGTCCAGGCCGACGCCGGAGAGCCGCCCGGCGCGCAGGGTCTCGACCAGGGCGGTGCTGTCGATGAGGCCGCCGCGGCTGGAGTTGATGAGGATCGCGTCGTCCTTCATCCGGGCCAGCGCGGCCGCGTCGACCAGGTGGTGGGTCGCCGGGACGAGCGGCACGTGCAGGCTCACCAGGTCTGCGCGGGCCAGGAGTTCGGGCAACTCGGTGTAGGCCGTGCCGAGTTCGAGACAGGCCCGGTTCGGCGCGATGTCCCAGCCGAGCAGCTCGGTGCCGAAGCCGGCCGCGATCCGCGCGAAGCACGTGCCGATCTTGCCGGTGCCGACCACCCCGACGGTCATCCCGTGCACGTCCCGCCCGAGCAGCCCGTCGAGGCGGAAGTCGAACTCGCGGGAGCGGTTGGCGGCGCGGGTGAGGCGGCGGTTGACGGCGAGGGCGAGGGCCCAAGCGTGTTCGGCGACGGCGTACGGGCTGTAGTAGGAGACCCGGGCGACGGTCAGGCCGAGCTCGGCCGCGGCGTCGAGGTCGATGTTGTTGAACCCGGTGGAGCGCTGGGCGACCAGTTCGGTGCCGCCGGCGGCGAGGACGGCGAGCGTCTCGGCGTCCAGGACGGCGTTGACGCTGCTGCTGACCGCCGGGTAGCCGGCGGCGAGCGGGGCGGTGTCGCGGTTGAGGAGGACGTCCAGGCAGCGCAGCCCGTGCCGTCCGGTGAGGGCCTCCTCCAGCAGCGGTCGTTCGTCGGCCTGCACCCCGTACGCGAGGATCTCCATCGGCGGTCCTTCCTCCGGTCGGCTCCGGCCAGGCCACGCTAGCCGGGCCGCCGGTGGAACGCCCGGCGGACGCACGGAGCCCCCGGCGCCGCGACGGGCTCCGGGGGCTCCCCGCAGGAAGGAGGAGGTCAGATGACCGTCTCCGCCTCCAGGTAGCGCTCCTGCGGGACGGTCTTCAGCTCGGCGACCGCCTCGGAGAGCGGCACCAGGTTGATGTTGGTGCCCTGCAGCGCGGTGATGTGCCCGAACGCGCCCTTGTGGACGGCCTCGACCGCGTGCCAGCCGAAGCGGGTGGCGAGCACCCGGTCGTAGGCGGTCGGGGTGCCACCGCGCTGGGTGTGGCCGAGGATCACCGGGCGGGCCTCCTTGCCGAGCCGGTGCTCCAGCTCGCGGGAGAGCTGGGTGGCGATGCCGGTGAACCGCTCGTGGCCGTAGATGTCCTTGACGCCCTCCTCCCAGTGCATGGTGCCGGGCTCGGGCTTGGCGCCCTCGGCGCAGACCACGATGGCGAACTTCTTCTGCCGGTCGAAGCGTTCGCGGACGACGGCGGTCAGCTTCTCGATGTGGAACGGCCGCTCGGGGACGACGATCGCGTGCGCGCCGGCCGCCATGCCCGCGTTGAGGGCGATCCAGCCGGTGTGCCGGCCCATGACCTCGACGACCATGACCCGCTGGTGGGACTCGGCGGTGGTCTTCAGCCGGTCCAGGGCCTCGGTGGCGACCGAGACGGCGGTGTCGAAGCCGAAGGTCACGTCGGTGGAGGCGATGTCGTTGTCGATGGTCTTCGGCACGCCGACGATCGGCAGGCCCGCGTCGCTCATCAGCTTGGCGGCCTTGAGGGTGCCCTCGCCGCCGATCGGGATGACGGCGTCCAGGCCGAGGTCCGCGCAGTACTTCTTGGCGCGCTCGACGCCGTCGCGCAGGTGGCTCGGCTGCACTCGCGAGGAGCCGAGGATCGTGCCGCCCTGGGCGAGGATGCCGCTCACCGAGTCCAGGGTGAGGGGGCGGTGGTGGCCCTCCAGGAAGCCGCGCCACCCGTCCTCGAACCCGATGATCTCGTCGCCGTGGTCGACCACCCCGCGGTGGACCACGGAGCGGATCACCGCGTTCAGACCGGGGCAGTCACCGCCGCTGGTCAGCACTCCGATACGCATTAGCTTTGCAACTCCCGAGCAGAACCGAGGAACGGCCGGACTACAGGCTGGGACGACGAGCCGTCACCGTAGCGGTGCGTTCGCGCGCCGGGGTGGCGCGGAGTCGACCGCGGGGTGAGGGCCGGCCGAATCGGGCGCAACGCCCGAAAACGGCCGTGGTGTCGAGCATACGGCCCCTGGTCCGGCCGGGCAGGAGCCGACGCGGGAGCGGCGCCGTCGGCGCCCCCGCGTGGAATTGCAGCCTGCTGCCGAGGAGGGTGTGCAGCCGGCAGCCCCCATTGTCGTACGATCCGGGCCGCCTGCGGACCGGGTGACCGCAATGCGGTCACCCGGTCCGCAGGCGTACGGGCGTACTACTGGGGGCGCGTCGTGGCGGCGATGCGCTCGGCGCGCAGCGCGTCGTACCAGGTGGTGTCGGCCGGCGGCAGGGCGTTGACGTCCAGCGCCAGCTTGATCAGCATGTCCGCGACGGCGGGGTTGCGGGCCATCACCGGGCCGTGCAGGTAGGTGCCGAAGACGGTGTCCCGCCAGGCGCCCTCGGTGCCGTCGCCGGTGCCGTTGCCCCGGCCGGCGACCACGGTGGCCAGCGGCGAGACGCCCTGGCCGAGGTGGGTGACGCCCTGGTGGTTCTCGAAGCCGGTCAGCTGCGGCAGGCCGAGCCGCGGGTCGACGTCGGAGAGCACGTCGCCGACGCACCGGGCGCCCTCGCCGCGGGTGGTCCAGACGTCGAGCAGGCCGAGGCCCGGCTCGCGCTCGCCGAGGTCGTTGATGAACTCGTGGCCGAGGATCTGGTAGCCGGCGCACACCGCGAAGATGATCGCGCCGTTCTCGGCGGCCCGCACCAGGCCGCTGTCGGCGCGCAGCCGCTCGGCGGCCAGCCGCTGCGGGCGGTCCTCGCCGCCGCCGATCAGGTAGATGTCCCCGCTGGTGGGGATCGCCTGGTCGGACCGGACGTCGATCCGGGTCACGTTGAGATGGCGCTGGCGGGCCCGGCGCTCCACGACCAGGGCGTTGCCGCGGTCGCCGTAGGTGCTGAGCAGGTCCGGGTAGACCCAGACCACGCGCAGGCTGCTCTCACTCATCCTCGAAGGCCTTCCGTCACGAAAAGAGGGGCGTGGGGGCGCGGCATCAGCCGGCCACGACCTTCCGCAGCTGCTGGAAGGCGGTGTAGTTGGCGATGGCCTCGATCCGGCCGGGCGGGGCCATCCGGACGGCCTGCTCCAGCGTGTCCACCACGTGGAACTGCAGGCCGGCGACCTCCAGGCGGACGGCCAGGTCCAGCTTGCGCTGGCCCATCACGAACACCGGGTGCCCGGCGAGGCGCTCGTAGTCGACGTCCCACAGCCAGGAGGTGTCGGTGCCGTCGGCGTCGAGGGCGTTGACGGAGAGCACGACCGGGGCCGGCGGGCCGTCGATCAGCGAGAAGGTCTCCAGCCAGCCGGCCGGGTTCTTCGCGAGCAGCAGCCTTATGTCGCGGCCCTGGTACTGGACGACGTCGTAGCGGCCGGCGACGGCCGTCACCGAGCGCATCCGCTCCAGCGCGACCTGCGGCGAGACGCCGAACACGGCGGCGACGGCGGCCGAGCTGGTGGCGTTGGCCAGGTTGGCCCGGCCGGGCAGCTGGAGCTGGATCGGCCAGGCGCCGCGCTGCGGGTCGATGACGTGGGTGCCCTGGAGCGCCCAGTGCGGGTTGGGGCGCCGGAAGCCGCAGTCCTGGCAGAACCAGTCGTCGCCGGGGCGCTGCATGACGCCGCCGCACGCGGGGCAGGACCAGGCGTCCTCCTTCCAGGCCTGTCCGGCGGCCACCCAGACCACCTTCTTGCAGGAGGAGGCGGCCCAGGTCACCAGCGGGTCGTCGGCGTTGGCGATGACCACGGCCTCGGTGTTCTGGAGGCCCTCGCGCCACTTCTCGGCCATCATCCGGGTCTCGGCGGCGCGGTCGAGCTGGTCGCGGGAGAGGTTGAGCAGGGCGATCGCCTTGGGGCGGGTGTCGCGGGCGACTCCGGCCAGGTACTTCTCGTCGACCTCGATCACGCCGAAGCGGGCGTCCGAGCCGCCGGCCAGGGCGGACGTGATGCCGGCCGGCATGTTGGCGCCGAGGGCGTTGGAGACCACCGGGCCGGCGGCGCGCAGCGCCTCGGCGATCAGGCGGGTGGTCGTGGTCTTGCCGTTGGTGGCGCTGACCAGCACCACGTCGAGGTGGTCGGCGAGGGTGGCGAGCAGGTCGGGGTCGAGCTTGAGGGCGACCTTGCCGCCGATCACCGAGCCGCTGCCGCGACCGGCCTTGCGCGACACGGCGGCCGCGACCCGGCCGGCGGTGACCGCGATCTTGGCGCGGGCCGGCAGGGAGGCGTCGCGCGCGCCTGTGGGCTCCGATTCGGTGCCTGCCATGCTCAGTGGTTCCTCCTTGCTGCGGCACCGCCCGGGGGCCGGATAACGGACTGTCGGGCGGCGGGGACGGGGCCAGCCTACCGACTCCGTCACCCGGCTTGCCGATCCGGACCCCGCACCGCCTGCTGTGACGCGCCCGCGGGACCCGCCATGGGGAGCCTGACTGGTCGTCAGGCAAGGCGGTGTACGGACGGGCCGTTCACCGTCGGGGGCGCCATCCCGGTGTTCGGAGGTTCCCGGTGAGAATGTGGTGAAGAAATGATCAGCAGGCCGGGTGGTGCGACGCCGGCTCCGCGGCCGCCAGCGTGGCGGTGATCACGAGGGTGCCCTCCTCGGCGCGGAACTCCAGCGGCACGGCCAGCCGGCGCATCGCGGCGATCAGGCCCGCGTTCGAGGCGTGCGTCACCGCGTACACCGTGCCGATCCCGGCCGCCCGGGCCAGCGCGGCCAGCCGCCGCAGCAGGACCAGCCCGAGCCCGCGCCGCTGCCAGGCGTCCTCCACCAGGACGGCCAGCTCGGCCTCCCCGTCGTCCCACATCAGGTGCCCGAGGGCGACGATCCGCCCGTTTCCGTCCGTCACCGCGAGGCTGCGGCCGTGCCGGCCGCCCAGCAGGTGGTCCAGGTGGCGGTCGGAGTCGCGGACCGGCCCGTGGTAGCGCAGCCGCAGCGAGTCGGGGGAGCAGCGCAGGTGCATCGCGCGGGCCCCGGCCTTGTCGTCCGGCCCGGCCGCGCGCACGGTCAGCGCGGTCCCGTCCGCCAGGACCAGCCGGACGGGACCGTCCGGGACGGGCTCCGCCGGGGTGTGCGGGCGGGCGGTCACCGGGTGCACCCGCGCGACCCGGACCGGCCCGCCGACGAGTGTCACCACCCGGCCGCCCTGCCCGTCGGGCACCGCGCACCTCCGGTCCGACCTGCGGAAGGATCGGTTCCAGAGCTGTTCGAGGCGCGTGTGCGATGCCGTCATGGAGGCGACGCTACCGACACTGCGCTTCGGCGCGGTTACGCGATCGTGAACGCACGAGTGCCCGGGACGTACCCGGGACACGCCCGTGACGAGCCCGGGACGGTTCCGGCGGAGAGGCAGCGCCGGCTGCTCCGCCGCCCCGCCGACCGTCGTCGGCCCGGCCGGTGAGCACTGCGGCGTGCTGAACGGGCACGGCGTGGTGGAACTGGTCGCCGCGATCCGGGCCCTGGGACGGACGGCCGGCGAGCGTTGATGCGGACACGCTCACGGATGGCGCAGAATCCGTGAGCCCGTAAGCCCCTTCGGATAGGGATGGCTCGGCTTTCCGCCGAACCCACCTCGAATCCGAAGGGGCTCCCCGTGTCGTTGAAGAAGACCGTGTTCGCCACGGCCTGTTGCGCGTTGCTGCTCGTCCTCGCCCAGCCGGCCGCCGCCTCCAGCGGCCCCAAGACTCCTGAGGAGGCCGCCGCCTGCAAGTACGTGGCCAGTGCCATGCTCGGGGACTTCGGCTCGATGCTCGGCAACGCCGTCTGCGTCGTCCAGCCCGACCGGCCCAACGACTCCGGCCACGCCGCCCAGGGCTGACCCGCCCCGAATCCCCCGCAGTCGGACAGCCGCCCGCCCAAGCCCCGGACGGGCGGCCGCTGTTGTTCCCCGCGCACGCCAACTGGCCTTTCGAAGGCGCTGATTGGCGTTTCACCTACGAGTAGGTACAAGCCGGGGGCATGGATTCCTTGACGACGTCTGCGGAGATCAGGCCGGCGCGAGCCCCCCGGAGCGCGGGTTATGGCCGGGGTGGGTACTGGGGGCGTTGCTCGGGGGGATGGTTCTCGGGAACGTCGACATTGCGGTGGCCGGCGTCGCGATCCCGTCGATCCGGGGTCGACTGCGCGCGTGCGGTGGGGAGTCGGAGCCGGAGGCTCAGGCGACCCGGGTCGGGGCGTCCAGGAGGTCGTGGCCGCCGGTGGTGACGAGGGCGGCGAGGTCGTTTCCGGTGAGGGCGTAGGGGGCGCGGAGGAAGAACTCGTCGACGGCGCCGCCGGGGAGCGGGTGGGACTGCATGGAGACGATCGCGACCTGCTGCTCGGCGAACGCGGTGCACACGCGGGCCAGCCCGGCGGGGGAGTCGTGGACGGTGGCGCGGACCCGCCAGAGCGTGCCGGCCCCGACGTCGGGGACCGGTGCCGGGGCCGGCGGCCCGTGCAGGTGGTGGCGGTGCGACCACCACGTGTGGAACAGCGCCGTGGCCAGCAGCGCCACCGCCGAGGCGGCGAGCACCACCGGGCCGTCGTGTCCCTTCACGACGACCTTGGCGACCAGGTCGGCCGCCGTGACGGAGACGAAGACGGCGGCGAGCTCGACGGTGTCGCGGCGCCAGCGGTGGGTGCGGCGGCCGCGCCATTGGGCACGGGAGGGGGTGGGCGATCCGGAGGTGAGGACGGCTGTCGTGGTGTGCTCCGTGTGCTCCATGGCACCACTGTCCCCGTCCGGTGTTTCCCGACCACGAACCTCCCGTGACCTGCCGGTTAAGGTCTCCGCCCGCGCGTTACGGTCGCAGTTCGGCCGCCGCCGCCCTCACCTCGGCGAGGAGCAGCTCCAGGTCCGCCTCGGTGGTGGCGGCGTTCAGCAGGCACGCGCGCAGCATCTCCGTTCCGCCCAGGCGGGCGCCGGTGACGAAGACCCTGCCGCGCCGCTGCACCGCGACGGGCAGCTCCCGGTTGAGCGCGTCGAGGGCGGCCCCGTCCAGGTCGGCGGGCCGGTACCGGAACGCGACGATCGAGGTCTGCACCTCGGCCAACAGCTCCAACTCCCCGTCGGCCGCGATCAGTTCGCCGAGCCGGCGGGCGAGCGCCGTGCAGCGCGCGATGTCGCGCGCGAGGCCCGTACGGCCCTTGTGGGCGATGGTGGCCCACACCTTGAGGGCGCGGAACGGGCGGGTCTGCTCGGTGCCGTACTCGGAGAACCAGCCGAGCTCGCCCGCCGCCTCGTCGCGCAGGTAGGACGGCACGAGGCTGAAGGTGCCGCGCAGCTCGTCGGTGTCGCGGACCAGTGCGCAGCCGCAGTCGACCGGCACGCCGAGCCACTTGTGCGGGTCGAGGGCGAGCGAGTCGGCGCGCTCCAGCCCGGCGTAGCGGTGGGCGATGGCGGGGTCGAGGACGCCGAAGGCGCCGTACGCGCCGTCGACGTGCAGCCACAGGCCCTGCTCGGCGCACAGGTCGGCGATCGGGCCGAAGGCGTCGACGGCGCCGGTGCCGACGGTGCCAGCCGAGGCGACGACGAGGAAGGGCAGCAGCCCGGCGGTGCGGTCGCGCTCGATCGCGGCGCGCAGGTCGGCGGTGTCGAGGCGGCCGTCCGGGCCGGTGGCGACGGTGCGCAGGTGCCTGCTGCCGAGGCCGAGGAGCTCGGCGGCCTTGCGGACGCAGGAGTGCGTCTCGCCGGTGACGTACCCGACCAGCGGCGGCATCCCGGCCAGGCCGTCCTCGCGGACGTCCCACCCGGCCCGCCGGGCGGCGCGGTTGCGGGCGGCGGCGAGGCAGACGATGGTGGCCGTCGAGGTGCCGGAGGTGAGCAGTCCGCCGCCGGCCGGGTGCGGGAAGCCGACGAGTTCGGCGATCCAGCGGACGACGGCGCGCTCCAGGTGGACGTCGGCGTGGTCACCGCCGGCGGAGCTGGGGTTCATGGCGGAGGCGGCGAGGGTGGCGAGGACGCCGGCGGGGGCGGGGGCGGAGTTGACCCAGCCGAAGAAGCGCGGGCTGCCGTTGCCCATGGGGTGGGGGAGGACGTCCCGGCCGATGGCCTCGACGAGCTCGGCGAGCGGCCGGCCGTCGGCGGGCAGCGGGGCGTCGAGGAGGGTGGCGCGGGCGTCGTCGTCCATGGGCTGCCAGACCGGGCGGTCGGGCAGTTCGGCGAGATAGTCGGAGACGAGGTCCGCGGTGGCGTGGGCCGCGGAACGAAAGTCCATCGGGCGGAGGTCCATCGGGCGTGCTCCAGCGGTGCGAGGGGGCGCGGCGTCCTCGGCGCACCGGGTGATCAGCAGATTCAGCCGATGGTACGGAACGGGCCCGCGCCGTGCGGCGCGGGCCCGTCGGACGAGACGGCGGGGCTAGTCCAGCGAGCCGGAGAGCCCGCTCGCGGAGCGGCAGTAGCCCTGCATCTCCTTGTTGGTGATCTTGGCGCAGAGCCGCCCGGCCGCCCCGCCGTCCGTGTAGTTGACCGTGTAGTAGCTGACCAGGCCCTCCGTGCACGCCTTGCGCTGCCAGCCGTCGGCGGCCGTCGCGCACTGCTGGGCGGCCCAGTCCTCGCGGTCGAGGTTGTACTTCATCGTCCGCGAGCCGACGCCCCGGCTGCAGTCGACGGCCCCGCCGTTCGCCTTGCCGTTGAGGCACCACTTGAGGGCGTCGGCGTACACCTCGGGGTGGTTCGGGTAGTCGTGCGAGGAGAGGTAGAAGGTCGGCGCGTAGAAGTAGCACGCGGACTGGAACAGCGACGGCTGGTCCTTGCACGGGTAGAGCGGGTCCTGCGCGAGCTTGTCGGCGGGCAGGTTCGCCTTGGCCTGCTCGTCCTCCTCGTCCGGCCCGAAGAGCTGCATGAACAGGCCCTCGGAGCAGCGGATCCGGTTCTGCTCGGTGGTGAACTCGTTGCACAGGTCGCGCGCCTTGGCCACGTCCTGCTTGGCGACGAACATCGTGCCGTGGCCGACGCCGTGGATGCACGGGCCGCTGTTCTTGGGCTGGCACAGCTTGAGCAGGTCCACGTCGGGCTGGCTGGAGGCGTTCAGCATCTCCTCGACGGCGCCGTGCAGGTAGCCGGCCGCGCAGGTCTCGTGCGGGAAGGAGATGACCTTCTGGAAGTCGGCGTTGAACCGCTTGACGGCCGCGTGCCCGAGCTCGTGCGCGATCGGGTGGCAGAACCGCACGGTGTACGGCTTCTCCTTGGTGATCCGGTCGAGGTCGGCCAGGGCGACGCCGGGGTCGGTGGCGTCCATCTCGGCCATCAGCTTGTTGCGCAGCGTCGAGCGGGTCCAGACCGCCGGGTCGCCGGTCGGGGTCGCGCTCGCGGTGCCGGACGCCGTGGCCGTCCCGGCGTCGCCGCCGGCGGCGGGCACGACCGCCGCGGTGGCGGTCGCGGGCGACCAGTCGGTGACCGCCACCGATCCGAGGCCGAGGACGCCGAGCAGCAGGGCGGTGAGAATCGCGAACGCTCGCGGTTGCATGACGGGATCCCCCGGCGGATCGAGTGCGGACGGTTCGCTCCCATCCTGACGCGCGAAGGTGGCGCGGTCCGCGTTTTCGCCCGCCATCCGGGAGTGTCGGCGACGCTACCGCACGGTCCGGCGTCCGCCCTCCGCGGGATGCCCCCGGCGGCCGGCCGGGGTTCACCCGGACGGCGCGGCGGGCCGGGGCAGTGTGCGGCGCTGTCCGCCGCGCCCGTTCGGGTGGCAATGCTCAGATGTCCAGCGACACCTGGTACTCGGTCAGCCATGTGGCCAGGTCAAGTGCGAGGTCCACGCCGAGCCGCACCGACTGCGGGTCGGTCTGCGGGGCGAGCGCGTCGTTCAGCCGTCGCGGGTCGAGCAGGCCGAGCACCGGGGACTTGCCCTCGGCGGCGAGTTCGGCGAGTTCGGCGCGCAGCAGCGCCGGGTAGTGCGGGTCGGCGGTGACGGGGTACGGGCTCTTCACCCGGTCGGCGACCTCGTCCGGCAGCACGTCCCGGACGGCGGCGCGCAGCAGGCTCTTCTCCCGGCCGTCGAAGCTCTTCATCGCCCACGGCGTGTTGAAGACGTACTGGACGAGCCGGTGGTCGCAGAACGGCACCCGCACCTCCAGTCCGTTGGCCATGCTCATCCGGTCCTTGCGGTCGAGGAGCATGCACACGAAGCGGGTCAGGTTGACGTACGAGACCTCGCGCATCCGGCGCTCCAGCGGGCTCGCGTCGGGCAGGTGCGGCACCTCGGCGAGCGCCTCGCGGTAGCGGGCGCGGCGGTAGCCGGCCAGGTCGAGCCTGCGGAGCAGGTCGGCGTCGAGCAGCTGCTCGCGGGCGCCGGCGCCGCCGCCGGCGAGACCGCTGGAGATGTAGGACGCCCAGGGGAAGTCGTCGGCGGCGATCGCGTCCGGGTCGTGGAACCAGCGGTAGCCGCCGAAGAGCTCGTCGGCGGACTCGCCGGACAGGGCGACGGTGGACTGGCGGCGCACGCCGCGGAAGAGCAGCAGCAGTGAGACGTCCATGTCGGCGAACCCGCCGGGCAGGTCCCGGGCGCGCAGGACGGTGGCGCGCTGGGCGAGGTCGGTGAGCTCGGCGGCGTCCAGTTCGATGACGTGGTGGTCGGCGCCGACGTGTTCGGCGAGCATGCGCGCGTACGGCCCGTCGGGGGTGGGCCGGATCGCGTCGGCGTGGAAGTTCTCGCTCTGGCCGACGAAGTCGACGGAGAAGGAGCGCACCGGGCCGGCTCCCGCCCGGCTGAGCACGCCCGCGGCCAGGGCGGTGACGGCGCTGGAGTCCAGGCCGCCGGAGAGGAGGGAGCAGAGCGGTACGTCGGAGTCGAGCTGGCGGTGCACGATGTCGTCCAGCAGCGCACGGACGGTGGCGACCGTGGTGTCCAGGTTGTGGGTGTGCTCGCGCGCCTCCAGCCCCCAGTAGCGGCGCACGGTGATCCCCTCGCGGCGCACCCGCACGACGTGGCCGGGGCGGACCTCGGCGATGCCGCGGTAGGGGGTCATGCCCGGCGTGCGGGCGAAGGCGAGCAGCTCGCGCAGCCCGTCCAGGTCCACCACGGGCCGGACGGACGGATGGGCGAGCAGGGCCTTCACCTCGGAGCCGAAGACCACGCCGTCGGCAGCGGGGTGGTAGTGCAGCGGCTTGACGCCCATGCGGTCGCGGACCAGCAGCAGCTCCTCGCGCCGGGCGTCCCAGATCGCGAAGGCGAACATGCCGTTCAGGCGCTCGGCGAGGTGCTCGCCCCACTCCAGGTAGGCGCGCAGCACGACCTCGGTGTCGCTGCGGGTCCGGAAGCGGTGGCCGGCCGTCTGGAGCTCCGCGCGGAGTTCGTTGTGGTTGTAGACCTCGCCGCTGTAGGTGAGGGCGGCCAGCAGCCGGCCGTCGTGCTCGACGGTCATCGGCTGGACGCCGCCCTCGATGTCGATCACGGCGAGGCGGCGGTGGCCGAGCGCGGCGTGCCGCTCCAGGTGGATCCCGCCCGCGTCCGGTCCGCGGCAGATCTGGGTGGCCGTCATCGCGTCGAGGACGTCCCGGTCGTTCCGGTCGGCGGTGAGGTCGCGGTCGAAGGCGACCCATCCGGTGATGCCGCACATCAGCAAGCCTCCGGTCTTCCGCTGCGTGTGGATGTTGTCACGCTACGTGGCGTCCGGGCGAGGGGACAAGGGTGTGTCCTGAAGGTGAAAGTCGGGGTTCCACATGGCTGCCTGGGCTGAAAGTCGTAAAGCCTGCCCGATTCCGGGCAGAAATCTTGGCTTCCATGGCGGGATCGGCCTAGTGTCTTCCTCCGTGCCGAGCTCACCCCACCCTCACGACGACCTCCTCGCCCACCTCACCCGGACCAGCCCCCTCGGGCCCCGGGAGGCGGCGCGGGTCGTGGCGGAGGTCCTGGCGTACTTCTCCGAGACCACCGAGGAGTACGTCCGCCGCCGCCACGGTGAGCTCCAGGCGCGCGGACTGACCAACGAACGGATCTTCGCCCGGCTCGCCGAGGAGCTCCCCGCCCGCCGCGTCGCGGCACCCGAGCTCTCGGCCCGCCAGCTGCGCCGGATCGTCTACGGCTGAGCCGGCATCCCTTACTTCCTTCACGAGGAGTCCAGCATGTGCGGAATCGTGGCCTACATCGGCCCCAAGGACGCGACCCCCTTCCTGCTCGAAGGGCTCGCCCGGCTCGAGTACCGAGGCTACGACTCGGCCGGCGTCGCCGTCACCGGCCGCACCGGCGGCATCAAGCTCCGCAAGGTCAAGGGCCGGGTCGCCGACCTCGCCGCCGCCGTCCCCGCCCGCTTCAAGGGCACCACCGGCATCGGCCACACCCGCTGGGCCACCCACGGCGTCCCGAGCGACGAGAACGCCCACCCGCACTTCGACAACGCCGAGCGCATCGCCGTCGTCCACAACGGCATCATCGAGAACGCCGACGAGCTGCGCGCCAGGCTCACCGCCGAGGGCGCCGTCTTCCGCTCCGAGACCGACACCGAGGTGCTCTCCCACCTCATCGCCGCGCACGCCGCCGAGGGCGTCGAGCTGGAGGAGGCCGTCCGCGCCGCCCTCGGCAAGGTGGTCGGCACCTACGGCATCGCCGTCCTCGACGCCGAGCAGCCCGACCGGATCGTCGTCGCCCGCAACGGCAGCCCGATCGTCCTCGGCATCGGCGAGAAGGAGATGTTCGCCGCCTCCGACGTCTCCGCCCTCGTCCGCTACACCCGCCAGGTCGTGCACCTGGAGGACGGCGAGCTCGCCACCGTCCGCGCCGACGGCTTCCGCACCTTCACCGAGGACGCCCGCACCACCCACCGCCAGCCGTCCACCGTCGACTGGGAGATCGACTCCTACGACACCGGCGGCTTCGAGCACTTCCTGCTCAAGGAGATCCACGAGCAGCCCGGCTCCGTCGAGCGCACCCTCAGCGGCCGCCTCGACGAGCGCTTCGCCACCGCCCACCTCGGCGGCCTCAACCTGGACGCCCGCGAACTGCGCGAGATCCGCCGGGTCAAGATCCTCGGCTGCGGCTCCGCCTACTACGCCGGCGAGATGGGCGCCCAGCTGATCGAGGAGCTCTCCCGGATCCCCGCGCACAGCGAGCCGGCCTCCGAGTTCCGCTACCGCAACCCGGTGATCGAGGCCGACACCCTGTACGTCGCGGTCAGCCAGTCCGGCGAGACCTACGACACGCTCGCCGCCGTCCAGGAGATCAAGCGCAAGGGCGGCCGGGTCCTCGGCGTCGTCAACACCGTGGGCAGCGCGATCGCCCGCGAGTGCGACGGCGGCATCTACCTGCACGCGGGCCCGGAGATCTCGGTGGCCTCCACCAAGGCCTTCACCTCGACGGTCGTCGCCTTCGCGCTGCTGGCCCTGCACTTCGGCCGCATCCACGACCTGTCGCCGGCCGACGGCCAGCGGATCGTCTCCGCCCTGAAGGCGCTGCCCGACCAGATCCGCGAGGTGCTGAAGCAGAGCGACGAGATCGCCGAACTCGCCGCCGAGTACGCCAAGTCGGCCGGGATGATGTTCATCGGCCGGGTCCGCGGCTACCCGGTGGCGCGGGAGGGCGCGCAGAAGCTCAAGGAGATCTCCTACGTCCACGCCGAGGCCTACCCCGCGAGCGAGCTGAAGCACGGCCCGCTCGCGCTGATCAGCCCCGAGCTGCCGACCGTCGCCCTCGTCCCGGACGACGAACTCCTCGACAAGAACCTCACCACGCTCGGCGAGATCAAGGCCCGCTCCGGCCGCGTCATCGCCGTCGCCCACCGCCGCCCCGAGGCCAAGCTCGCCGACCACTGCATCCTCGTGCCCAGGAGCGAGCCCGAACTCGACCCGCTGCTCCTCAACATCCCCCTCCAACTCCTCGCCTACCACGCGGCGGTGGCCCTCGGCCGCGACGTCGACAAGCCGCGCAACCTGGCGAAGAGCGTGACGGTGGAGTAACCGTCCTGCTGGACGGGCGGGGCCCGACCGCTGTGCGGCCGGCCGGGCCCCGCCCGCGCACATCGTCACAGCGGTGACCAACTCGCTCTCACGGCCAACAACCGGCCTCACCCTCAACCGATTTGATGGCTCTGCGGGACAGCTGTGAGCATCGACCACCAGCTCGAGGACTGGCAGGAGAAAGAGCGCCGGATCCGTGTCACCGGGCACGAGGCGCGGGCCAACCTGTCAGAGCCAGTCAGGACTGCGAGCGGTCGGGTGGCGGGCCGTGGCGTTCGCCGACTGCACCACTCGTGTGAAGCCGGTGGCATCGCGGCTGTCTGCGTGGTCAGGGCCGCGGCCGCGGCGGAGCGGCTGTGGGCTGGGGAATCCGGCTGATAACCGAGCCGATCAGCGTGCCGATGGAAACCCCGAACATGGCGGACACGGCTGCGAGCACGGCGTGTGCCCCGTTGCCGACGGCGATCTGTGCGGTGTTGAGCAGGCCGAAGGAGCCGGGCACCACGACCCAGAACGCGGGAAGGTACAGCACCTGCCAGGATGAGCCGCCCCATAGCCAATGCGCGACGGTGGCCGCAGCCGCGGCGGCGACCGCGCCGGCCAGGCCGCCCACTGCCGCGCCGTTGGCGGAGCCCACCGTCACCTGGACGGCGGCCGCCACCGCGATCACCGCGACGATCCACGGGATGGCCGGCGGCGGCGTGTTGACGTTGATCACGAGCCCGGCCACGGCGAGCGCCAGTCCCAGGCAGATCACCCACCAACTGGGCGTGGCCACCTGGGTGTCGGCCAGCGCGGAGACGGGAACGCCGGTGACGGTGGCGGCAGCCACCACGCCGGTGAGGAAGAGCGCCAGCTGCACGGAGCCGGACACCAGCCTGGCCGTTCCGGCGCTGGCCGCACCCGCAGCGATCTCCGACAGCCCGGTCACCAGAAGAGCGCCCGGCAGCAGGATCGCCAGGGTGGCGACGATCGTGCGCAGCGGACCGTCCAGCAGTGAGACCCGGGCTGCTCCCAGCACGAGAACGGAGACGAGGAAGCCGGCGGTGACCGGCAGCAGTGGCCGCAGCAGCGGCAGCCGGCGAGCCGTCATGGTGAGGCCCGCCACGAGCAGCGAGCCGATCGCGGCGGCGAGGACGTTCGACGCCACCGGTTGCAGGTAGAGACAGAGCCCCACCCCGACCGGCACCATCCCGAGGTCCGCGACCCAGGCGGGCCAGCGCGCCGGTGCCCGGCGGATCGCGTCCAGGTCGCGCAGCGCCCGGTGCCCTTCGAGTCCGCCCGCGCGCAGCCGGTGCACCACGTCGAGGAGGTCGGCCGTCTGCTCGAACCGCAGTGCGGGGCCGACGGGCTCGAACGCGGTCGCGTCGTCCGCGCTCAGCGCGACGAACAGCCCGGTGGTCAGGGCGGCCACCCGCACATCGGGCGCTCCCAGCGTCCGTCCGAGCCCGCGCAGCTCCTCCTCCACATCGTGGACGGGCAGGCCGCCGCTCAACAGGCCTGCTCCGAGTTCGAGCAGGAGGCGGCGCCGCGGGTCGGCCGGGGAGTCGGGACCCCGGTCTGGCGGAACTGTGCTGAACATGGCGCGTACGGTCGCGTGCAACCTTTTTCCGTTTTCTACGTGTACGGGGCCGCCGTGGTGGCGATGCGGCGGCTGTGAAGCATGCGCATCGGTCACAACTGGCCGATGCGCGACCGGTACGCCCGGGGCAGGGGCACCGGCACCGGTGACTGAGCCACCAAGACAGGCGAGAGCCCGACTGCTGTCAGAAGTCCGTCATGAAGATCTCCTCGTGATCCGGGACGCGCTGTGTGCGTCGCTCAGCCTGGATGACGGCCCCGGCCAGGCCGATGTTCAGAGGGAAGCCGCGACGAAGATCACTGCGTCGACGCTGAACCGGGCCTCACTGGCTGCGATCAGTCGCCGTAGGCGTGGTGCGCCCACGCAGTCGGCGGCGGGAGGGCAGGGCCGTCCGTCCCAGTCGTTCGACGGCCTGGTGCAGATCGCGGGTGGGGAAGCCGAGCCGGGTGCGCCACGGGACCAGCAGAGCCGTGGCCCGAGCGGCGCGCAGCATCCCGGTCGCCACCGTCGCGGGCCGACCGGGTCGGCCGTAGAGGTCGTGGGCCCACGAGGGCATGAGCGAGTAGCCGAGGTGGGAGGCCGCGCTCCAGATGGGGCGCAGCGCGCGGTGCGGCCCGTGCAGTGGTGGGCGGGAGACGAAGCGGTGGATGTCCAGCGCCTCGGCGGAGGCGGTCAGCACGGGCCGCATGCCCGCCAGGTAGTCCTCCAGGTCGGCGACCGACCCGGGGGCATCGTCGGGGGCGAGCCCTACCAGTGCCGCGATGCGCCGCTGTTCGCGGACGTAGTCGTCCGCTTGCCGGGCGCGCAGCGGCAGGCCGCCTCGTTGGACGGCGTGCAGGTTGGACCTGACCAGCGCGCAGTGGACCCACAGCAGGAGGTCCGGGTCGTCGAGCCGGTGCACCGCGCCGCTGCGCGGATCGTGGATGCGCAGCCGCTCGTGCACGGCCCGCACCCGGGCGCCGGCCCGCTCCGCCCGGGCACGGGTGCCCCAGGTGGTGGCGACGATGAAGGAGCCGGTGCCGAACAGCCGGCCGAAGGGGTCCGTCTCGAACGAGGAGTTCTGGACGATGCCGAGCGCCGCGAGGGGATGCAGCGCCTGCAGGTGGAGTGCGCTGATCCCACCGGCCCACATCGCGGGATCGGCGTGCAGGTGCCAGGTCACCGAGGACGGGCCGAAGAGCCCACAGTCGGCGGTGTCCCGGCTGGTCGGGGTGGCAAGGGTCTTCACGGTCGGCCTTTACTGCTCTGCCCGGGCAGGGATTTCCTGCACGCGCCGTCTTACGGACGTGTGCAGACACTGGTTCACCGCGACGAATCGCCGGTCACCGCGGGGTCGATCTCCTCAGATCAGCAGCAACTCTTTCTTTCCTGGTCAGGCGCTTCAGCGCTCGAACGGCTCCGGCCGCGAGAGTGCTCACCTGCCGGCGGCTACGGCACCGAGTCTCTCCGACTCGGTTGCTCCCATCAGGCGGCGTGCGGCAGTCCGCCCGGAGGCCGGCGCCGGTGGGCGGTGGGGTCCTCCGCAGGCCGGCGGCGGCCCTCGGGGAGGGCGGGCGGCTGGTCGGTGCCCACCAGGTCGATCACCCACAGCACCCGCCGGGCGACCCGCAGCGCGGCCCGCAGTTCTGACGGATCGATGCCGAGGGCGTGGCAGATCCGCTGCTCGCTCCAGCCGGCCCTGACCAAGGTGGCCGCGACGGCGGGCCGGTCCTGGCCCCGGACCCGCACCGGCTCGCCGTGCTGAAGCCGGGCCGGCACCCCGGCGGGCAGGCCGCGGAAGTTCTGCACCTGCTTGAGCAGCCCGCGGCGCTCCTGTCCGGTGAGGCCGCCCCACACGCCGTACAGTTCGCGGTCCCGGACCGCCTGACGCAGGCACCTGCGGCGGACCGGGCAGGCCCGGCAGATCTGCTTGGCCCTGGTCACCCGGGTTTCGGCAGGGGGTCCGCCGCCGCCGCGGTTGTCCGGGAAGAACAGCTCCGGGTCTACGTATCGGCAGGCGGCGTCGGCCATCGGGTCCTCGCCGGCCCGGTCCGCCGGCCAGAGCCGGGCGTGCGTTGGGGCACCGGACATGGAACTCACCCTTTCGAGAGGAGGCTTGGACAGCGGAGGGCACGGCGGCCGGTCGGACGGCGCGCCGCTCCCGGGGCTGCTCAGTAGCCGTAGCCGCTGCCGCTCTGGGCGGCGCTGGCGGCGGGTGTGGCTGCGGGGGCCTTCCTGCCGGTGGGCGTGCTCGCGAACCAGGTGCCGCCGACGCCCTGGCCCTTGGTGTCGCCGGGCTTGGCGTCCGGGGCGTAGCGGTAGAGCGGCCAGCCGCCCAGGGTGAGCTGCTTGGTGCCGTCGGTCCGGGTCACGGAGCCGATCAGTGCGCTGTCGACGCCCTGTGCCCGGATGTGCTCCGCGGCGGGCGCCGGCGGCCAGGTGGTGGCACAGGCGCCGGTGCAGTTCGAGGCGGAGGGATTGGCGGTGTCCTTGTCGAACCGGTAGAGCGTGTTACCGTCGGCGTCGGTGACGATCGGTCCGAGCGTGTTCGAGCCGGCCGCCACGAGCGCCGGACCGCCGGAGGCCGCGGCGGAGGAGGGCGAAGCGGTCCCCGAGGTGCCGTCGGACCCGCAGGCGGCGACCAGAGTCAGGGCGGCGACGCCGGCGACGGCGAGCACGGCGGTACGGCTGAACGTGGGCATGGTGGCCTTCCCGGCTGACAGGTAGTGGGAGGTGCGGGGCGGTCTTCGTCGTCGCCCGCATCCCTCCTTACGGGCCGAATGGCGGTGGGTCTCAATTCCGTTCGGAATTTCTTCGCCGAATTCGCGTACCCGTCCGGGGAGAGCGCCGCTACAGCGGCAGGCCGTGCTCCTGGAGCGCCAGGCGCAGCGCGCGGATGGCGTAGAAGCAGCGGGACTTGACGGTGCCTTCGGGCACGCCGAGCAGCTGGGCGGTCTCGGCGAGCGAGCGGTG
>NZ_JBSFGU010000021.1:0-129415 GCF_053596725.1 Kitasatospora sp. NPDC001660
GGACCCTGTGGGAGAGTAGGACGCCGCCGAACAATTCTTCTGAAGAACCCCCATCCGGATTCCGGATGGGGGTTCTTCGCGTTTCCGGACCTTTTCAGAGCCGGTACTTGAAGCCGTAGTGCGACCGCACGAAGCCGAGCCGCTCGTAGAACCGGTGGGCGTCGGTGCGGGTGGCGTCCGAGGTGAGCTGGATGAGGTCGGCGCCGAGTTTGCGCGAGCGCTCGATCGCCCACTCGATCAGCTCGGTGCCGAGGCCGCTCCCGCGTTCGTCGGCATGGATGCGGACGCCCTCGATGATCGCGCGGGTGGAACCCTTCCGGGAGAGGCCCGGGACGAGCGTCAGCTGGAGGGTGCCGACGACCCGGCCGGCGCGCTCGGCGACGACCAGGTGCTGGTGCGGGTCGCCGGCGATGCGGGCGAGGGCGGTGCGGTAGGGGGTGAGGTCGTCGGGGCTCTCGCGCGTCGCGCCCAGCGGGTCGTCGGCGAGCATCGCCACGATCGCCGGCAGATCGTCCTCCGTCACCCGGCGGATCGTCAGAACGGTCGTTTCGGTCATGATCAGAGATTAAGAGGTTCCGTCTCCCGCGCCACCCCCTGTCTACGCCCGTAGCACCCCTTCACGGCCCTTCTCGGGGTGATCCCGCGTCACTCGCCGGGCTTGGCGCTGGTGATGACGGCGAACACGGCTCCGTGCGGGTCCAGCAGCTGGGCGAGCCGGCCCACGCCGTGGACGTCCATGGCGGGGATCCGGACGGTCGCCCCGAGGGTGCTCGCGATGGCGAGGCTCGCGTCGACGTTGGGGACCTCGAAGTAGGGGAGCCAGTGCGAGGCGGTGCCGCGGGCGGTGTGTTCGGGGCCGAGCTGCATGATGCCGCCGTGGGCGTCGTCGGTGCCGCCGCCGGCCGGGGTGAGGACGGTGTAGAGGACCTCGCCCAGCGGGACGTCCTGCTCCTGCCAGCCGAAGACCGTGCGGTAGAAGGACTTCGCGCGTTCGGCGTCGACGCTGTAGCACTCGGTCCAGCAGAGGCTGCCCTCCTCGGTGACCACGTCCAGGCCGCGGGTGTCGTGCGGCTGCCAGACGGCGAAGTCGGCGCCGGTCGGGTCGGTGTAGCCGGCCATCCGGCCCGCCGTGAAGACGTCGAACGGGGCGAACCGGACGCGTCCGCCCGCCTGTTGGACGAGTGCGGTGGTGCGGTCGGCGTCGGGGGTGGCGAAGTACACCGTCCAGCTGGGCAGGGCGCCCTCCTCGACGAGCGGGCCGAGGGCGGCGACCGTCCGGCTGTTGACCTGGAAGAAGCCGTAGCCGCCGGCCTCGGGCCCCGCCGAGTCGAAGGACCAGCCGAACAGGGCGGTGTAGAAGTCCACGGAGGCCTGGGTGTCGGGGCTGCCGAGGTCGAGCCAGACGGGGGCGCCGGGGCGGTAGTCGGTGGTGAGCATGACGGGCTCTGCTCCTCGGACGGGGCCCGTGCGGGCGCGGGTGCGATGGGTGACCCCCCTGTCACTCCCAGCCTGGCACCTGCACCGGTGGGCCGCACGGCAGGCGGGCTGTGACCAGGGCGGACGGAGGCCCTCCACGGGCGGTCCGGAGGTGTCCGACCGGGGCGGTACGGTGCGTAGCGGAAAGGTCCGCCCGTACCGGTCGAAGGGGGTCCCGGTGGCCAGGCAGCCGCAGGCGGGACAGGAACCCGCGCAGCGCCAGCTCGCTCAGGTGGAGGGGGTGCTGGAGCGGATCACGTACGCCAACGAGGACACCGGGTACACGGTGGCCCGGGTGGACACCGGCCGTGGCGGGAACGACCTGCTGACCGTGGTGGGGGCGTTGCTGGGGGCGCAGGTCGGGGAGTCGCTGCGGCTGCACGGGCGGTGGGGTTCGCACCCGCAGTACGGGCGGCAGTTCGTGGTGGAGAACTACACGACGGTGCTGCCGGCCACGATCCAGGGCATCCAGCGGTACCTGGGCTCGGGGTTGATCAAGGGGATCGGCCCGCGGTTCGCGGAGCGGATCGTGGAGCGGTTCGGGGTGGACACCCTGGAGGTGATCGAGAACGAGCCGGGCCGGCTGATCGAGGTGCCGGGGCTGGGGCCGAAGCGGACGAAGAAGATCGCGGCGGCCTGGGAGGAGCAGAAGGCCATCAAGGAGGTGATGGTCTTCCTGCAGGGGGTCGGGGTGTCGACCTCGCTGGCCGTGCGCATCTACAAGCAGTACGGGGACGGTTCGATCGGCGTCGTGAAGAACGAGCCGTACCGGCTGGCCGCGGACGTGTGGGGCATCGGGTTCCTGACGGCGGACCGGATCGCGCAGGCGGTGGGGATCCCGCACGACAGCCCGGAGCGGGTGAAGGCGGGACTGCAGTACGCGCTGTCGCAGAGCAGCGACCAGGGGCACTGCTACCTGCCCGAGGAGCGGCTGATCGCGGACGGCGTGAAGCTGCTCCAGGTGGACGTGGGGCTGGTGATCGACTGCCTGGCCGAGCTGGTGGCGCTGGAGGGGGTGGTGCGGGAGTCGGTGCCGGGGGAGGGCGGCCGGCCGATCACCGCGGTGTACCTGGTGCCGTTCCACCGGGCGGAGGTCTCGCTGGCCAACCAGTTGCTGCGGCTGCTGCGTGCGGACTCGGACCGGATGCCGTGGTTCGCCGGCGTGGACTGGCCGGTGGCGCTGGAGTGGCTGGCGAAGCGGACGGGGGCGGAGCTGGCGCCGGAGCAGGAGCAGGCGGTGCGGCTGGCGCTGACGGAGAGGGTCGCGGTGCTGACGGGTGGCCCGGGCTGCGGCAAGTCGTTCACGGTGAAGTCGATCGTGACGCTGGCGCTGGCGAAGCGGGCGAAGGTCGTGCTGGCGGCGCCGACCGGTCGGGCGGCGAAGCGGCTCGCGGAGCTGACCGGGGCGGAGGCCTCGACGGTGCACCGGCTGCTGGAGCTGAAGCCGGGCGGGGACGCCGCGTACGACCGGGACCGGCCGCTGGACGCGGACCTGGTGGTGGTCGACGAGGCCTCGATGCTGGACCTGATCCTGGCGAACAAGCTGGTCAAGGCGGTGCCGCCGGGGGCGCACCTGCTGTTCGTGGGGGACGTGGACCAGCTGCCGTCGGTGGGGGCGGGGGAGGTGCTGCGGGACATGCTGGCGGACGGCGGGCCGATCCCGTCGGTGCGGCTGACCCGGATCTTCCGGCAGGCGCAGCAGTCGGGCGTGGTGACCAACGCGCACCGGATCAACGAGGGGAAGCCGCCGCTGACGGACGGTCTGCCGGACTTCTTCCTGTTCGCGGAGGACGACGCGGAGCGGGCGGCGGGTCTGACGGTGGACGTGGTGGCGCGGCGCATCCCGCAGAAGTTCGGCTTCGATCCGCGGCGGGACGTCCAGGTGCTGGCGCCGATGCACCGGGGGCCGGCCGGCGCGGGGAACCTGAACACGCTGTTGCAGGCGGCGGTGACGCCGGCCCGGGAGGGGCTGGCGGAGCGGCGGTTCGGCGGGCGGACGTTCCGGGTGGGGGACAAGGTCACGCAGGTCCGCAACAACTACGACAAGGGGCGGAACGGCGTCTTCAACGGCACAGTGGGAGTGGTGACCGCTCTCAGCGTGGACGACCAGCGGTTGACGGTGCTCACCGACGAGGACGAGGAGGTGCCCTACGACTTCGACGAGCTGGACGAGCTGGCCCACGCGTACGCGGTGACGATCCACCGCTCGCAGGGCAGCGAGTATCCGGTGGTGGTGATTCCGGTCACCATGTCCGCCTGGATGATGCTCCAGCGAAACCTCTTGTACACCGCCGTGACCAGGGCGCGGAAACTGGTGGTGCTGGTGGGGTCACGGAAAGCGATCGCGCAGGCCGTTCGGGCCGTCAGTGCAGGTCGGAGGCATGCCGCACTCGATCATCGACTTGCTACTGGATGATTATCCAGCAGGATGGTTGCCTCTAATGTTCTCTTGACGTGAAGAGATTTACGGCAGAGCCTAGGATGGCGTCGATCTTGTCCGGTTCGTACCGGCTGCGGCGGCAGGTTTTGTAGGGGAGGGCCCTTTCGGGCCACCCCGGGTGCGCGACTGTCCTCCAGATGGGGGATGGTAGAGACAGTGGGCACCTTGGAAGAGGATTCATTTCGTCGGTGAGGAAGACGTGAGCGACAACTCGGTAGTACTGCGGTACCAGGACGGCGAGTACGAGTACCCCGTCGTCGAGAGCACTGCGGGCAACGCCGGCTTCGACATCTCGAAGCTGCTCCCGCAGACCGGCCTGGTCACCCTGGACAACGGCTTCGGCAACACCGCCGCCTACAAGTCCGCGATCACCTTCGTGGACGGCGACAACGGCATCCTGCGGTACCGCGGCTACCCGATCGAGCAGCTCGCGGCGCAGGGCGGCTTCATCGAGACCGCGTACCTCCTGATCAACGGCGAGCTGCCCACGGCGGACCAGCTGGCCGAGTTCAACCGCGAGATCACCCAGCACACGCTCCTGCACGAGGACGTCAAGCGGTTCTTCCAGGGCTTCCCGCGGGACGCCCACCCGATGGCCATGCTGTCCTCGGTGGTCGGCGCGCTCTCCACGTTCTACCCGGAGAGCCACAACCCGTTCGACGCGGCCCAGCGCCACCTGTCGACCGTGCGCCTGCTCGCCAAGCTGCCCACCATCGCGGCCTACGCGTACAAGAAGGCGATGGGCCAGCCCTTCGTCTACCCGCGCAACGACCTGAGCTACGTCGAGAACCTCCTCCGGATGACCTTCGCGGTCCCGGCCGAGGACTACGAGCTCAACCCGGTCGTCGTGAACGCGCTGGACAAGCTGCTCATCCTGCACGCGGACCACGAGCAGAACTGCTCCACCTCCACCGTGCGCCTGGTCGGCTCCAGCCACGCCAACCTGTTCGCCTCGATCTCGGCCGGCATCTCGGCGCTCTGGGGCCCGCTGCACGGCGGCGCCAACCAGGCCGTGCTGGAGATGCTGGAGAGCATCCAGAAGGACGGCGGCGACGTCGACGCCTTCATCACGAAGGTCAAGAACCGCGAGGCCGGCGTCAAGCTGATGGGCTTCGGCCACCGCGTCTACAAGGCCTTCGACCCGCGCGCCGCGCAGGTCAAGCTGCTGGCGCACGAGGTCCTCGGCCAGCTGGGCAAGCAGGACCAGCTGCTGGAGATCGCGCTCAAGCTGGAGGAGCACGCCCTCAAGGACGACTTCTTCATCTCGCGCAAGCTCTACCCGAACGTGGACTTCTACACGGGCCTGATCTACCGCGCCATGGGCTTCCCGACCAGCATGTTCACCGTGCTGTTCGCCCTCGGCCGGCTGCCGGGCTGGATCGCCCACTGGCACGAGATGATCAACGACCCGACGAGCCGCATCGGCCGTCCGCGTCAGATCTACACGGGCACCGCGATCCGCGACTACGTCGCCCTCGGCGACCGCTGACGCACAACCCCGAAGGGCCCGGCCGCACGTGTGCGGCCGGGCCCTCGTGTGTCCCTGCGCGGTGGGACCCGTCGGATCCCCCGTGCGCGGACGGGATCGTACGACGCACGACTCCGGGGCCGGCCGCAGCCCGGGACGGCCGCTCAAAGCGTCCCTGGCCCGCCACAACCCCGGCGCCGTGCGCGAAGGCCGTCGAGTCGACGGCCGACCCGGGGCCCGCCGGAGCCCCGTCGGCGGCACTGGAGGTGCGGGGACGCGTTGCCGTTCGTCGCGTCTCCGTCCCTCGGAAAACTGCCGCACTACCAACCTAAGACGTATCAGGGTGCGAGAAGTTACGCCCGAGGGGTGTGAGCTGCCTCTCGCCACGCTCTGTGTGCGCGTGGTGCCGGGCCCATATCACACGTTCCGGCGTGGGCGACGTCACCCTCCCCGCAGTCACGGCAACCGAGCGTGATAGGAATCGTGGCATTCCGGTACGGACCGCCCCGCACCCTCGCAGCGTGGCGGCGGAACTGGGGAGGGAGTGCGCAGATGGCCAGGAACGTCGTAGTCACCGGCGGTGGCACGGGAATCGGGTTCGAAGTGGCGCGGCGGTTCGCCGAGGCGGGCGAACGGGTCGTGATCGTCGGCCGCCGCCGGGAGGTGCTGGAGAAGTCCGCGGCCGGGCTCGGGCCCAACGTCACCCCGCTGGTCTGTGACCTCGCCGACCCGGACGCCGTCGAGGCCGCGCTCGCCGAACTGCCCGAGCGGATCGACGTGCTGGTGAACAACGCCGGCAGCCGCGAGACCGTGATCGGCGGCGGCCCGCACGCGCTGCTGGCCCGTTGGCGCGGGGACTTCGAGCGCAACGTGCTGACCGTCGTGCTGCTCACCGAGTCGATCCGGGACCGGCTCACCCCGGGCTCCGGCCGGGTCGTCACGGTCAGCTCGATCGCCGCCCTGCGCGGGGCCGGCTCCTACGGTGCGGCGAAGGCCTCGCTGCACGCCTGGAACCACTTCCTGGCCGCCCAGTTGGGCACCTCGGGCATCACCGCGAACATCATCGCCCCGGGCACGGTGGCGGGCACCGAGTTCTTCGGGCCGCGGCTGGACGAGGCCGAGGTGGCCCGTCGGGCGGCGCGCACGCTGCTCGGCCGGATCGGGGAGACGGGGGAGGTCGCGGGGGCCGTGTACTTCCTCGCCTCGCCCGAGGCCGGGTTCATCACCGGCGAGATCCTGCACTGCAACGGCGGTGAGCTGCTCGGGCGTTGAGCCCGTACGGCCGTGGGCCCGGACCGCGACGAGCGGTTCGGGCCCACGGCCGTCTCGGGGCCGTCAGGCGGCCGGCGGACGGCTGTCAGGCGGCTGTCAGGCCGCCTTGAAATGGCGCAGCCGGAGGCTGTTGGTGACGACGAAGACCGAGGAGAAGGCCATCGCGGCGCCCGCGATCATCGGGCTGAGCAGTCCGGCGGCGGCCAGCGGGATCGCGGCCACGTTGTAGCCGAAGGCCCAGAACAGGTTGCCCCGGATGGTGCCCAGGGTCCGCCGGGAGAGCCGGATGGCGTCGGCCGCGGAGCGCAGATCGCCGCGGACCAGGGTGAGGTCGCTCGCCTCGATGGCGGCGTCGGTGCCGGTGCCCATCGCGAGGCCGAGGTCCGCGCGGGCGAGCGCGGCGGCGTCGTTGACCCCGTCGCCGACCATGGCGACCGAGCGGCCCTCGGCCTGGAGGCGCTCGACGGTGGCGACCTTGTCCTCGGGCAGCACCTCGGCGATCACGTCCGCGGGGGCGATGCCGACCTCGGCGGCGACCGCCTCGGCCACGGCCCGGTTGTCGCCGGTGAGCAGCACCGGGCGCAGGCCCAGGGCGCGCAGCTCGGCGACGGCCTCGGCGCTGGTCGGCCTGACCGCGTCGGCGACCTCCAGGACGGCCCGTGCGGCGCCGTCCCAGCCGACCGCGATCGCGCTCCGGCCGGCGGCCTCGGCGGTCCGCTTGGCCTCGGCGAGGCGCTCGGGCAGGAGCTGGGAGCGGTCCGCGAGGAGCGCCTCGCGGCCGGCGACCACGGTGTGGCCGGCCACGACGCCCTGGACGCCGAGGCCCGGGACGTTCTCGAAGCCCTCGACGGGCGGCAGTTCGCCCGTCCGCTCGGCCGCGGCGGCGGCGATGGCAGCGGCGATCGGGTGCTCGGAGGCGTGCTCGACGGCGCCGGCCAGGCGCAGCGCCTCGGTCTCGGTGACGCCGTCGGCGGTGTGCACCGCGAGCAGGGTCATCCGGCCGGTGGTGACGGTGCCGGTCTTGTCGAGGACGATGGTGTCGACCCGGCGGGTCGTCTCCAGCACTTCCGGGCCCTTGATCAGGATGCCGAGCTGGGCGCCGCGGCCGGTGCCGACCATGAGGGCGGTCGGGGTGGCGAGGCCGAGGGCGCACGGGCAGGCGATGATCAGCACGGCGACGGCGGCCGTGAACGCCGCGGTGGGGCTGTCGGTGGCGAGGAGCCGGCCGACCAGGGTGGTGAGCGCGATCAGGACGACGACCGGGACGAAGACGGCGGAGATCCGGTCGGCGAGGCGCTGGGCGGCGGCCTTGCCGTTCTGCGCCTCCTCCACCAGCTTGGCCATCCGGGAGAGCTGGGTGTCCGCGCCGACCCGGGTCGCCTCGACCACGAGCCGGCCGCCCGCGTTGACGGTGGCGCCCGTGACGGCGTCGCCGACGGAGACCTCGACCGGGACGGACTCGCCGGTGAGCATCGACGCGTCCACGGCCGACGCGCCCTCGACCACCACGCCGTCGGTGGCGATCTTCTCCCCGGGACGGACCACGAACCGGGTGCCGACGGCGAGTTCGGCGATCGGGAGGCGCACCTCGTGCCCGCCCGCCCTCCCCCGGCCTTCGGCCGGGGGTACCCCCGGCTCACCACCACCCTTGCCCGAGGGCGATTCGCGCCCGCCCCCTTCGACGAGCACCGACACGTCCTTGGCACCGAGGTCCAGCAGGGCGTGCAGGGCGGCCCCGGCCCGGCGCTTGGAGCGGGCCTCCAGGTGGCGGCCGAGCAGGATCAGCACGGTGACGGCGGCGGCCGTCTCCAGGTACAGGGTGGACGAGGCGTCGGTGTCGCCGATCGACAGCGAGAACTCGTGCCGCATCCCCGGCATCCCGGCGTGGCCCCAGAACAGCGCCCAGAACGACCAGCCGAAGGCGGCCAGGGTGCCGAGCGAGACCAGGGTGTCCATGGTCGCGGCGCCGTGCTTGAGGTTCGTCCAGGCGGCTCGGTGGAACGGCAGGCCGCCGTACACGACGACCGGGCCGGTCAGGGCGAAGGCCAGCCACTGCCAGTTGGTGAACTGCAGGGCGGGGACCATCGACAGCATCACCACGGGGATGCTGAGGACGGTGCCGATCAGCAACCGGTCGAGCAGGGGGTCGGCGGGCTGCTCGGGCGCGGCGGTGGCGTCGGCCGGCCAGGGGGCGGGGGCGGCCGGGGGCGGCGGGAGCTCGGCGGAGTAGCCGGTGCGCTCCACGGTGGCGATCAGGTCCTCGACCGAGACGCCGGGGCCGTAGTCGACCCGGGCCTTCTCGGTGGCGAAGTTGACGGTGGCCTCGACGCCGTCCATCCGGTTGAGCTTCTTCTCGATCCGGGCCGCGCAGGAGGCGCAGGTCATCCCGCCGATCGAGAGCTCGACCCGGTCCGGTTCCCCGGTACCGGTCGCGCCCTCCATCCCGGGTGCGGTGGTGCTCATGCACCCACCTCGCCGCGCTCGGCAGGCACTTCGCGCGACGCGCACCTCTCGTTGATGAGCTCGCTGCGCTTGCTCATGCTCAGCTCCTCAGAAGACGGATGGCGGGCCCGCCGCCCGGGCCCGTCGTGCCGGACGGACTCAGGCGCTGCGGCCGACCAGCTCGTAGCCGGCCTCGTCGACGGCGGCGCGGACCTGCTCGTCGTCCAACGGGGCGGCAGAGGAGACGGTCACGGTGCCGGCCTTGGCATCGGCGGCCACCTCGGTGACACCGGCCAGGGAGGAGAGCTCCTCGCTGATCGCGTTCTCGCAGTGGCCGCAGCTCATGCCGGTCACGGTGTAGGTGATGGTGCTGGACATCCGGGCCTCCGGGAAATCGTGTGCGGCCCCGGGCGGCGCCCGGGTTCCTGGTCTGGTGACACCATACCCCTCCAGGGTATCTCCCGGAGGGGTGTGGTGACGCGGATCGCATGGCCGTCCGGGCGGCTCACGCCGGGGCGGACGGGAACTGGGCCGGGATCGGCGCCGCTCGTTCCGGGCGGACCGGCATCCTCGGCCACAGCAGTCCACCCAAGGAGATCACGGCCGGGCCCGCGACCCGCAGCCGGTGCAGCGACTGCGGGTCGCGGGCCCGGCCGGGGGTGGAGAAGCGCGAGGTGTTGCGGTATCCGGACACCGGTCATGACCTTGATCTGTGCGGCTGCCTTGGTCGTACTGTATGACAAATAGGGCATTTCGGTGTGCTTCGGCCGAGTCCCCGGCGGGTCGGCGGGGGTGGTGGGCCGAGCCGGGGTGGGCGGGTGGGTGGCTGTCTTGATCGTCCGTTATGTTCGATATGTGTTCCCGATCCGCCGCTCCCAGTCGCCCGCGGCCCCCACCGCCGCCGGGCTGCCGTCGGACCGGCAGCGCGATGCCCTGCTGGCCACGGACCTCCAGGACGTCCCGCTCTGGCGGCGGGCCACCCCCGCGTTCGCCGCGATCGTCGTCGTCGGGCTGGCCGACCTGCTCTCCGGCAAGGAGCGCTACCTCGCGCCGCTGATGACCGTCGTCCCGGTGATCGCCGCGCTCACGCTGAAGCCGGGCGAGCTGCTGGTCGGACGGACGGGTGAGGGCGCGGGGGCGCTTGGGGACGAGGTGACGGGGGAGCCTTCCGATGCGCGCAGCTCCCCGCGCCCCTTTCGGGGCCGGGGAACTGCGCGAGGTAGGGAGCGGTGGCCCTGGCCCTAACCGGCCGTGACGTCGGCCAGGGCGCGGAAGATGAGGGCCGTGGAGGTGGCGCCCGGGTCCTGGTGGCCCTTGCTGCGTTCGCCGAGGTAGGAGGCGCGGCCCTTGCGGGCTTGGAGGGGGATGGTGTCGGTGGCGCCCTGTTCGGCGGCGTCGGCTGCTGCTGCGGCGGCCTCGGGGAGGGTGATGCCCGCAGCGGCGGAGGTGTGGAAGGCGGCCACGGCCGGGGTGTAGGCGTCGACGATGGTCTTGTCGCCGGGTTCCGCCTTGCCGAGGGCGCGGACGGCGTCGAGGCCGGCCGCGAGGGCCTCGGCGAGGGCGGCCGGGCCCGCGGGCCCGGGCAGGGCGGCGCCGATCGCGCGGAAGGCCTTGCCGTAGAGGGGGCCGGAGGCGCCGCCGACCTTGGAGATCAGCGTGGTGCCGGTCTTGGTGAGCACCGCGCCGGGGCCGGCCGGCCGGAGGCCGTCGAGCGCGGCGAGGGCGGCGGCGAATCCGCGCTGGAGGTTGCTGCCGTGGTCGCCGTCGCCGATCGCGGAGTCCAGTTCGGTGAGCCGGCCCTGCTCCTTCTCGACGGCGGCGGCGACCGCGCGGATCCAGGCCTCGGCCAGCGGGGTGTCGAAGTCCACGTGTGTCTCCTCGCTCAGGCCCGCTTGAGGGCGGGGGTGTCGACCGGGGCGTCCCAGAGTTCCAGCAGCTGTCCGTCGGCCTTGGTGAGGGTGAGCGAGAAGCCCGCCATGTCGAGGCTGGTGACGTAGTTGCCGACGAGGCTGCGGGCCACCGTGATGCCGCGCTCGGCGAGCCGGGCGGCGACCTCGCCGTAGACGACGTACAGCTCCAGCAGGGGCGTGCCGCCGAGGCCGCCCAGCAGGGCGATGACCTCGTCGCCCGGGGTGAGGTGGTGGTCGGCGAGGATCGTCCGGACCACCTCGGCGGCCAGGTCGCGGGCCGGGCGCAGCTTCTCGCGGCGGCGGCCGGGTTCGCCGTGGATGCCGACGCCGACCTCGATCTCGTCCTCGGGAAGGTCGAAGCCGGGCTTGCCGACGGCCGGGACGGTCGCGGCGGTGAGCGCGATCGCGAAGGAGCGGGAGGCGGCGTTGACGCGCTCGCCGAGCGCGGCGACGTCGTCGAGCGGGGCGCCGCGTTCGGCCAGGGCGCCGGCGGTCTTCTCGACGATGACGGTCGCGCCGGTGCCGCGGCGGCCGGCCGTCCACGTGGAGTCCTCGACCGCGACGTCGTCGTTGACCAGGACGGTGCGGACCTCGACGCCCTCCTCGGCGGCGAGCTCGAAGTTCATGACGTCGCCGGTGTAGTTCTTGACGACGAAGACGACGCCCGCGCCGGAGTCGACGGCCTTGGCGGCGGCGAGCATCTGGTCGGGCACCGGGGAGGTGAACACCTCGCCGGGACAGGCGGCGTCGAGCATGCCGGGGCCGACGAAGCCGGCGTGCAGCGGTTCGTGGCCGGAGCCGCCGCCGGAGATCAGCGCGACCTTCGGCGCGCCGGGGCGACCGGCCCGGGTGACCACCCGGTTCGGGATGTCCACCGTCAACTCGGGGTGGGCGGCGGCGAATCCGGCCAGCGCGTCCTCCAGGACGCTCTCCGGGGTGTTGATCAGCTTCTTCAACGCTCTTCGCTCCCTTGGTCAGGACGCTGGTGAGGGCGCCTGGTGAGGCCGTCACCGCCGTGGACGCTGCTGCCCCGACGCTACGCCGGACGGGGGTGGTCGGCACGGGGTGCGACACGCGCGATCCCCGTCACCTCCCGGAGCAGCGGGCCGGGTCGTAGGGTCGGGGGCATGACCGAACACGTGGGTGTCGTCCTGGTCTCGCACAGTGCCCGACTCGCCGCCGGGCTGCGGGAGCTGCTCGGGGAACTGGCCCCGGACGGGGTGCGGGTGGCGGTCGCGGCCGGGACGGAGGACGGCGGGCTCGGCACGAGCTACGACCTGATCGCGCGGGCGATCGGCGAGGCGGACGGCGGTGCGGGCGTCGTCGTGCTGCCCGACCTCGGCAGCTCGGTGCTGACCGCCGTGACCGTGCTGGAGGACGATCCGCGCCCGGGCGTGCGGCTGGTGGACGCGCCGTTCGTGGAGGGCGCGGTGGCCGCCGTGGTGACCGCCTCGACCGGGGCGGGGCTGGCCGAGGTGGTCGCGGCGGCCGAGGAGGCGCGCGCCTTCCGCAAGCTGTAGCGGCTGCTCGGCGGGGCGGTCATTTGGCGTCGGCGTAGCAGTCGACGACGGCGGTGGTGAGCGGGAAGCGGACCGGGGTGTCGCCGAACACCAGCAGCCGGGCCTCGTCGGCGGCCTCGGCGACGGCGGCGGCGACCTCGTCGGCGAGGTTGGCCGGGGTGTGCACGACGACTTCGTCGTGCTGGAAGAACACCAGGTGCGGGCGGTCCGCTGGGACGGCCGCGGGCAGGGCGTTCAGCCGCCGGCGCAGCGCCGCGAGCAGGGCGAGGGCCCAGTCGGCGGCGCTGGCCTGGATGACGAAGTTGCGGGTGAAGCGGCCGCGGGCGCGGGCCCGGCGGCCGCCGGCCTCGCCAGCGGTGTCGGGCGCCTCGGTGAGGTCGAGGAAGTCGGCGGAGGCGGGCGGGCAGACCCGGCCGAGCCGGGAGGCGACCACGCCGCCGTCCTCGCCGGTGCGGGCGGCGGCCTCGACGTAGCCCATCGCGGCGGGGTAGCGGTGGCGCAGGGTGGTGAGCAGCGGGCCGATGTCGCCGCTGGTCTGCCCGTACATGGCGCCGAGCAGGCCGAGCTTGGCCTTGTCGCGGTCGCCGCGGAAGGCGCTGGCGGCGAGGGCCTCGTAGAGGTCGCCGCCGGCGGCGGTGCGGGCGAGGCCGGCGTCCTGGGAGAGCGCGGCGAGCACCCGCGGTTCCAGCTGTGCGGCGTCGGCGACGACGAGCAGCCAGCCCGGGTCGGCGACGACGGCGCGGCGCAGGATGCGCGGGATCTGCAGGGCGCCGCCGCCGCGGCTGGCCCAGCGGCCGGAGACCACGCCGCCGACCACGTACTCGGGCCGGAACCGGCCGCCGCGGGCCCAGGCGTCCTGCCAGGCCCAGCCGTGGGCGGCGTGGATCCGGGACAGCTCCTTGTAGCGGATGAGCAGCCGGGCGGCCGGGTGGTCGACGTCCTTGAGCTCCCAGGAGCGGGTGGAGCCCAGGTGGATGCCCTGGTCGGCGAAGGCGCGCAGCACCTGGGTGTGCGAGTCGGGGTTGAACGGGCGCCCGCCGAGGGCCTGCTGGAGTTCGGCGGCGAGGTCGGCGAGCAGCTTGGGCTGGGTGCCGGGGACGGTCGGGCGGGGGCCGAGCAGCTCGGTCAGCAGGTGGTCGTGGACGTCGGCGCGCCAGGGCAGTCCGTCGTGGGTCATCTCGGCGGCGACCAGGGCGCCGGCGGACTCGGCGGCGACCAGCAGGCGGAACCGGTGGCGGGCGGCCGGGTCGGCGATCGCGGCGAGCCGGCGTTGCTGCTCGGCGTGGACGGCGACGACCGCGGCCAGCGGGTCGGCGCCGGGCGGCAGTTGGAGCCGGTCGGGGGCGAAGAGGGTGTCCTGTCCGTCGTCGGACTCGGCCGAGCCCGGCTCCGGGAGGTCGTCCGGTACGGGCAGGCCGCGCAGCCGGGACCAGGCGGCGCCGAGCGAGCGGGGCGCGCCGAAGCGGCCCTCGTGCGCGAGCAGGAGGGCCTCGACGAGCCGCAGGTCGTGGCAGCGGCCGAGCCGGTCGGGCAGCCGGGGCAGCAGCGGGGCGTAGGCGCTGTCGGCGGCGGCCCAGACCCATCGGGGCCCCGGCTGACGAGCGCCTCCGGCGGCCTCCCGGGCGGCGACCGCGGCGGCGAGGTCGGGGACCGGTTCGGGCGGGCCGAGCGGCGCGCCGGCGTCGTCGAGCGGCTGGAGCCGGCCGCCGGGGCCGTGCGGGTCGGGGACCAGGGCGGTTCTGGGGGCCACGGGGGCTCCTCCTCTCGGTGCGCGGGCTGGTGTGCGGGTTCGGGTGCTCGTGTGCGGATCCGTGAGGGTCCGCGAGGGTCCGCGAGGGTCCGGGGTCGACGGTAGCCGGTGGGTCCGACAACGGGGGACGACGCGGCAAGGGACGCGTAGGCAGCGCGGGGGACACGGCGTATGGTCCGTGAAATGACCGAGAACCCGTTCTTCAAGCCCAGCACCCTGGTCTTCGAACTGCCTCCCTTCGCCGAGATCCGGGACGAGCACTACCTGCCCGCCTACGAGCACGGGATGGCCGGGCAGCTGGCCGAGATCGCCGCGATCACGGCCGATCCGCAGCCGCCGACCTTCGCCAACACGCTGGTGGCCCTGGAGCGTTCCGGCGAGGTGCTGCGCCGGGTGGACGCGGTCTTCCGCAACCAGGTGGCCTCGGACACCAGCGACCTGGTCGACGAGGTGGACGCCAAGGTGAGCCCGCTGCTGGCCGCGCACCACGACGCGATCCACCTGGACCGCGCCCTGTTCGCCCGGATCGAGGAGCTGTACGGGCGCCGCGCCGAGCTGGGCCTGGACCCGGAGTCGCTGCGGCTGCTGGAGCGCCGGCACACCGCGTTCGTCCGCTCCGGCGCCCGGCTGGGCGCGGCCGAGCAGGAGCGGCTGCGCGAGCTGAACGCCGAACTCGCCGCCCTCGCCACGACGTTCCAGCAGAACGTGAACGCCGCCACCAAGGCCGCCGCGCTGGTCCTGGACTCCGCCGGGGAGCTGGACGGGCTGTCCGCCGACGAGGTCGCCGCGGCCGCGGAGAACGCCCGGGTGCTCGGCCACGACGGGAAGTACGTGCTCAGCCTGCGGAGCACCTCGGGCCAGCCCGAACTGGCACTGCTGACCGACCGGTCGGTGCGCGAGCGCCTTCTCGCCGCCTCGCTCGGCCGGGCCGCGGACGTCAACGGCCCGCTGGCGATCCGGATGGCCGGGCTGCGGGCCGAGCGGGCCCGGCTGCTCGGCCACCCGACCCACGCCGCGTACGTGGTGGCCGACGAGACCGCCGGCTCGGTCGAGGCGGTGGACGGCCTGCTGGCCCGCCTGGTGGAGCCGGCGGTGGCCATCGCCCGCCGGGAGGCCGCCGAGCTGGCCGAGCTGGCCGCGGCCGACGGGATCGAGGAGATCGCCGCGCACGACTGGGCGTACTACTCGGAGAAGGTCAGGCAGGGCTCGTACCGCGTCGACGCGGCCGCGCTGCGCCCGTACTTCGAGCTGGAGCGGGTGCTGCGCGACGGCGTGTTCTTCGCCGCCGGGCTGGCGTACGGGCTGGGCTTCACCGAGCGGCCGGACCTGACGGCCTACCACCCGGACGCCCGGGTCTTCGAGGTGTCCGAGGAGGACGGCACCCCGCTGGGCCTGTTCGTCGGGGACTTCCACGCCCGCGCGTCCAAGCGCGGCGGCGCGTGGATGGACGAGCTGGTGTCGCAGTCCGCGCTGACCGGCCGGCGGGCGGTGGTGATGAACAACCTGAACGTCCCGAAGTCGGCGCCGGGCGAGCCGGTGCTGCTGACCTGGGACGAGGTGCGCATCCTCTTCCACGAGTTCGGGCACGCGCTGCACGGGCTGTTCTCGGACGTGCGCTTCCCGCTGTTCGCGGGCACCGCGGTGCCCCGGGACTTCGTCGAGTTCCCGTCGCAGGTCAACGAGATGTGGATGGTCCGGCCGGAGGTGCTGGCCAACTACGCGCGCCACCACGCGACCGGGGAGCCGCTGCCGGCGGAGCTGGTCGAGCGGATGGCCGCGGCCGAGGGCTTCGGCCAGGGCTTCCGGACGGTGGAGTACCTGGCGGCGACGCTGCTGGACTGGGCCTGGCACACGGTGCCGGAGGGCCGGGAGATCGCCGACGCCGAGGAGTTCGAGGCGCAGGCGCTGGCGGCGGCCGGGATCGCGGTGCCGGCGATCCCGCCGCGCTACCGGTCGGCCTACTTCCAGCACGTCTTCTCGGGCGGCTACAGCGCCGGGTACTACGCGTACATCTGGTCGGAGGTGCTGGACGCCGACACCGCGCGGTGGTTCGGGGAGAACGGCCGCCCGGTGCGGGAGAGCGGCGAGGTGTTCCGGCGCGAGCTGCTGTCGCGCGGGTTCAGCCGGGACCCGCTGGACTCGTTCCGCGCGGTGGTCGGCCGCGCGCCGGAGACCGGGCCGCTGCTGGCGCGCCGGGGGCTGGCCTGATCACCCCGGGGCCCTGATCACCCCGGGGTGGTCACTTCGGGGCCCTCGTCACTTCGAGGTGAGCGCGACCGTCACCGGGGTGCCCGGGCGGGCGTGCGGGAGCCGGATCCGTACTGTTCCCGCGCGCCCGCCCGCGGGCTGCTCGACCTCGACCCGGGCGCCGGCGGGGGAGACGGAGACCTGTGCGCCGCGCGGGAACGCGGCGGGCGGCAGGACGAGTTCGCTGCTGCGCCCGGTGCCGTCCGCGCTCCAGCGGACGGTGCCGCCGCCGGCGTCGGTGTGCACGTCCGTTCCGGCGACGGCCGCCGGGTAGGGGCCGAACGCGGGCCCGTCGCCGGGGGCGGGCCGCCCGGCCGGATCGAGCGCGCAGTAGCCGCCGGTGCCGCGGCACCAGTACCACATCGTCCAGCCCTCGGCGAAGCCGTCCATCGCCGCGACCTGCCGCTGGACGAGCCGGGTGTTGCCCGGGGTGCGGGAGTCGGGCGGCCCCCACTCGCCGACCAGGACGGGCAGTCGGTGGGCGGCCGGGTAGGCGGTGATCGCGGCGGTGTAGTGCTCGACGAAGCCGTCGGACGGGTCCCAGTCGGCGCCGTTCTCGACGGCGGTGTCGTAGAAGTGCGGCGCGTAGCCGAGCCGGGGCGCACCGGGGCGGGGGTCGTCGAAGCCGGGCAGTCGCGTGGGCACGCCCTGGCCGACCAGGACCGTCGGTTCGACGAACAGCCAGGCGCGGCGGTCGACTCGGCGGATCGCGGCGATCAGGCGGCGGTACATGCCGGCGAGCCGGCCCTGTTCGAGGGCGGCGGAGGCGGCGGCGAGGACGGCCGGGTCGGCCGGGTCGCCGTCCACCGGGCCGAACGGCTCGTTGAACAGGTCGTAGCCCAGCAGCGAGTGGTGGCCGCGCAGTTCGCGGGCGAGCCGGGTGTAGAAGTCGGCCTGCCAGGCGCGCAGGTCGGGGTCGTCGTAGAGGTGGCGGAAGGCGGCCTGGACGGCGGGCTGGAAGTAGCCGGCGAACCAGTCGTCCGGGTCGGGGGTGAACGGCAGGCCGTCGTCCCGGGTGGCCCAGCGCGGGATGCCGCGGTCGCCGCCGCCGAACGCCGGCCCGTAGACGTCCTGGTGGAAGTCGACGAGGGCGAGCACGCCGTACCGGTCGGCCCAGCCGAGGAGCCGGTGCAGGCGGCTCAGTTCGGCCGGGTCGAGGCGGCCGCGTTCGGGCTCCAGCCTGTTCCAGGAGACCGCCACGCGGATCAGCGTGAAGCCCTGCGCGGCGAGGGATTTGACGTCCGCCTCGGTGGTCTCGGCGTACTTGTCGAGGTTGAAGCCGCGCAGCCTGAGGTGGCGGCCGTGGGCGTCGGTGAGCGCGGTGCGGCCGTCCGGGCCGGTGGCGGTGCCGGTCGGGAAACGGGCCGCCGGGGCCGCCGGGACATCATGGGCCTCATGGGCCTCATGGGCCGAGGCGCCGGGGGCGTCGGCCAGGGCGGCGGTGGTGGCGAGCAGGATGGCAACGGCGGTGCGGCGCAGGCGCATTCGGACCTCGCACGGCGGTGGGTGGGGCCCGATGATGCCCGCGGCGCCGTGGGCGGCACAAGGGGTCAGACGGCGCCGTTCGCCCCGGCCGGTCCGGCGGGCGTGGTCGGCAGGGCGGCGGTCGGCAGGTCCGCGGCGGCGGCGAGGCGGCCCCACAGCAGGTCGGCGAGGGCCTGGACCATGCGGGTGCGCGAGCACGGCCTGGACTCCAGCCACCAGTCGCCGGCCGCCAGCACCATGCCGGTGATGCCCCGGCCCCAGGCCTCGGCGAGCAGGTCGCGGTCGGCGCCGAGGTCGACCTGGCTCTGCACGGCCCGGGTGATCTCCTCGGCGATCTGCCGCAGCGCGGGGGCGAGCGCGTTGCCCGCGCCGGTCGGGTCGCCGGGTTCGGGGTGGGTGAGCAGCCGGTAGACCTGCGGGCGGGCCTCGATGCCGGCCAGGTAGGTGTCCAGCACGTGCTCGACCCGGTCGCGGCGCTCCAGCGGCTCGGCGAGCGCGGCCCGGACGGCGGCCAGCAGGCCGCTGGTGTGACGCTCGGTCAGGGCCCGGATCAGGCCGTTCCGGTCGCCGAAGTGCCGGTAGAGGATGGGCTTGGTGATGCCGGCCTCGGCGGCGATGGCGTTCATGCTCGCGCCCGGGCCCTCCCGCTGGACGACCCGGTCGGCGGCGTTGAGCAGCTGCTCGCGGCGGGGCTCTCGGGACATGCGCTGCTCCTCGGATACGGGGGTGGGCTGGGCGTCCGCGCCCGCCCTGGGCGTTGACACCGGTTACCAATCAGTAGCAGACTCCGACGATGTTACCCGAGGTAACACCCCGGTCGGCCGTACCCCTTCTTCGGAGGCAAGCACCATGAGCAGCACGTTCTCGATGGATCCGGGTGCGGACCAGCTCGCCGTGCGCGACTGGCTGCACGGCTTCGCCGCCGATGTCGTCCGACCCGCCGCCGCCGAGTGGGACGAGCGCGAGGAGACCCCCTGGCCGATCATCCAGGAGGCCGCCAAGCTCGGCATCTACTCGCTCGACTTCTACGCCCAGCAGTACTTCGACCCCTCCGGCGTCGGCATCCCGATCGTCATGGAGGAGCTGTTCTGGGGCGACGCCGGCATCGGTCTGTCCATCGTCGGCACCACCCTGGCCGCCGTCGCCGTGCTCGCCAACGGCACCGACGAGCAGATCGGCACCTGGACCCCGCAGATGTTCGGTACCCCGGACGACGTCAAGGTGGCCGCGTTCTGCTCCTCCGAGCCGGACGCCGGCTCCGACGTCTCCGCGCTGCGCACCCGCGCCGTCTATGACGAGGCCAAGGACGAGTGGGTGCTGAGCGGCACCAAGACCTGGGCCACCAACGGCGGGATCGCCGCCGTCCACGTCGTCGTCGCCACCGTCGACGCGGAGCTCGGCGCCCGGGGCCACGCGTCCTTCGTCGTCCCGCCGGGCACCCCGGGGCTGAGCCAGGGCCAGAAGTTCAAGAAGCACGGCATCCGCGCCTCGCACACCGCCGAGGTCGTCCTGGACGACGTCCGGGTGCCCGGCAGCTGCCTGCTCGGCGGCAAGGAGAAACTGGACGAGCGGCTGGCCCGGGCCCGCGAGGGCGTCCGCAGGAGCGGCAGGGGCAACGCGGCCATGGCCACCTTCGAGGCCTCCCGCCCGGCCGTCGGCGCGCAGGCGATCGGCATCGCGCGGGCCGCGTACGAGGTCGCGCTGGACTATGCGAAGACGCGCGAGCAGTTCGGCCGTCCGATCATCGACAACCAGGGCGTCGCTTTCCAGCTGGCCGACATGCGGACCCGGATCGACGCGGCCCGGCTGCTGGTGTGGCGGGCCTCCTGGATGGCCGTCAACAACCAGCCGTTCACCGCGGCCGAGGGCTCGATGTCCAAGCTGTACGCGGGCGAGACGGCCAAGTGGGTCACCGCGCAGGCGATGCAGATCCTCGGCGGCAACGGCTTCACCCGGGAGTACCCGGTCGAGCGCATGCACCGGGACAGCGCGATCTACTCGATCTTCGAGGGGACCAGTGAGATCCAGCGGCTGGTGATCGCCCGGGCGATCTCGGGGGTGCCGATCCGCTGACTACCGGCTGCTCACCGGGCCGCCCAGAACGTGAGCCCGGCGGTGAGGGCGCCCACCACCGTGCCGACGACCGTCTGCGCGGTGGTGTGGTCCCGCAGCACCGTCCGGGACCAGCCGACGACCGCGACCAGCGGGTAGAGCAGCAGCCACCACGGGCCGAGCGCGATCGCCAGGCAGACCACCGCGCCGCTGGTGACGGCGGTGTGCACGGAGACCTTCCACCACACGGTGATCACCAGGATCGGGATCAGTGAGGCGAACATCGCCGCCACCAGGGCCGTCAGGTCGGCCGGGGCGTCGAGCCAGAGCATCGCCGCGAAGCTGACCGCGACCGAGCCCATGATGAACGGCAGGACCGTCAGCCGGCGCTGCCGGTGCCCGACGTGCCGGTCCCCGACAGTGCCCTTGCGCATGCCGCGCTGGATGAACAAGGTCGGGATGACGGCCGCGAACAGCGCGGCGAAGGCCGCCCAGGCGATGCCCTTCCAGCCGTAGCGCAGGCCGCCGAGCAGCGGCAGCAGCACGATGATCACGTTCTTCGGCTCGACGCCGTCGGTGATCCGCCGGGCCCAGAGCGTCCTGGTGGTGGTGGGGGCGGTCGCGGGCTCGGTCATCGGGGGAGTGCTCCAGGCGGCTCGGATCGGGCTTGCCGGATGATCGTATTTCCTTGGAGTGGCCGCCCTTCCCCGGGGAGGCGCGGCTCGTTTCCCCGGGACGGTGGCTCGTTCCCCGGGAGGCGGGCTCAGAACCGGGCCGGGCGGCCCTCCAGGAACGCGGCCAGCCCCTCGTGCACGTCCGACGCCTCCCGGGAACGTCGCTCCCACGGTGCCAGCGCCTCCGCCGCCCGATCCGCCGGGACGGCCAGGGCGGCCTTCACCGCGCCGATCGTCTGTGTCGAGCGACTGGTCAGCAGCCGGGCGAACTCCAGCGCGGCGGCGTCCAGTTCGGCGTCCGGCAGGACCCGTTCCGCGAGGCCCAGCGAGAGCGCGTCCCGGCCCGTCACCAACTCGCCGGAGAACAGCAGGTACTTGGCGCGTGCCGGGCCGACCAGCCGGGCCAGCCGCAGCGTCGGCACCGCCGGGTAGACCACGCCGAGCTTGGCCGGGGTGATCCCGAGCCGGGCGTCCTCGGCGACGAACCGCAGGTCGCACGCGACGGCCAGCTGGCAGCCGCCGCCGACGCAGGCGCCCCGGACGGCGGCGATCGTCGGGTGCGGGAAGGCGGCCAGCGCCTCCTCGGCCGCGACGTTGACCGCGTGGTAGGCGTCCGCGCGGTCCGGATCGCCGTACACGTCGGCGAGTTCGGCGATGTCCGCGCCCGCGCTGAAGGTGCCGCCGGCGCCGGTCAGCAGCAGGGCGCGGACGCCCTCGTGCCCGGCGAGCTCCCGTAGCACCTTCGGCAGCGCCTGCCAGATCGCCAGGGTCACCGCGTTGCGCCGGTGCGGGCGGGCGAACTCCAGCACCGCGACGCCGTCCTCGCCGACGTGGGCGTGCAGCCCGTCGGCGTGGGCGGGCAGAGCGGCGCGGTCCCGCGTGAGCAGCGACTGGTCCATGCGGCAGCACCTCCGGGAGGGTCGTGGTGCGCCCACTCTCTCAGGAGGCGCCGGCGCAGTAGTCGCCGATCCCCCGCTCGACGAGGGCGAAGGCGCGGCGGGCGCGGTCGAGGGCCTCCGGCAGGGCGTGGGCGGCGCGCTCGCCGGCCAGCATCCGGAGCTGGTTCTCGGTGGTCAGGACCAGCCGGGTGGCGAGCAGTTGGGCACCGGCGACCTGGGCGGTGAGCTCGTCGTGGGCCGGGTCCTGGGCGAGCAGTTCGGCGGGTCAGCAGGGCCTGGGCCTCGCGGCCGAAGGCGGCGGTGGCGCGCGTCGCCAGGGCGGGGGTGCGGTGCACCAGCCGGACCACGTCGAGCACCGTCCGGTCGTCGTTCAGGCCGCTGGCGGGGTCGAAGGCGGCGAGCGCGGCCAGGAAGTGCTCGCGCAGGGCCGCCACCGCAGAGGTGCCCGGGGCGCGCTCGCGCACCACCCGGGCGGGCTCGTCGAGGTGTTGCTCCATCGGGCCCATGACCAGGTCTTCCTTGGTCGGGAAGTAGTTGAAGACGGTCATCTTGGAGACCTCGGCGGCGGCCGCGATCTCGGCCACCGAGACCTGGTCGAAGTCGCGTTCGGCGAACAGCCCGATGGCCGTGCGGAAGATCCGGATCGCCCGGGGGATCGCCCCGACCTCGGCCAGCCTCTACCTGATGCCGATGGCCGCCGGAATGACCGCGGTCGGGCTGGTGGTCGGCCGGCTGACCGCCCGCGGCTACGCGCCGCGCACCTTCCTGGTGGCCGGCTCCGCCTGCGCGGCGCTCGCCCTGGCCCTGCTCGGGCTCAGCGGTCCGGACACTGGCCTGTGGGCGGTGGGCCTCGAACTCGCCCTGCTCGGCGTCGGGTTCGGCCAGCTGATCGGGCAGCTGATCACCCTGGTGCAGGAGGCCGCCCCGCGCCACCAGCTCGGCGTGGCGACCACCGGCATCCGGTTCTTCCAGACCCTCGGCGGCGCGCTCGGCGCGGCGTTCTTCGGGACCCTGCTGGCCCGGGTCTTCGCGGCCGACGAGCCCGGCCGGTCGATGGGCGCGGTCCGGGCACTGACCGGGGCGGCCCGGGACCACGCGGTGCGCGGCTTCACGGACGCCGTCGACGTCGTCTTCCTGTCGGCGGCCGGGGTGATGGGGCTGGTGCTGCTGCTCGCGCTGCGGCTGCGCCCGGTGGAGGCGGCGCCGGGGGCACCCGAGGCACCCGGGGCGCCGGAGACGGTGGAGCGGCCGGTGCTGGCGGCCTGAGCGGCCTTTGCGGCCGGCGTCGGCGGCCTGAGCGGCCCGAGGTGTGGTGAAGCGCGGGGCCCGGTGGATCGCAGGGGAAGCCACCGGGCCCCGGCTTCGCGCGGTCAGGCCTGCGGCGTCCACTCGGTCGCGAGGATCGACCAGATCTCCTTGTCGTGGCGGACACCGTTGTGCAGGAACCACTCGCGCAGGGTGCCGTCCAGCGTCATGCCGACCCGCTCGGCGACGGCGCGGCTGCGGGCGTTGGCGGAGGAGCACCACCACTCGGCGCGGTGCAGGCCCCGGGTGGTGAAGGCGTAGTCGAGCAGGTGCCGGACGGCGGCGGTGATCAGTCCGCCGCCCTCGCCGGCCGGCTCGGTCCAGGCGCCGATCTCGCAGATGCCGGTCCGGGCGTTGAAGCTGACGAACATCACGCCGCCGACCAGGGTGCCGTCGCGCCAGATGCCGTAGATCCGGCCGGAGTCGGTGTGGTGGCGGTCGGCGTAGCGCTGCAGGGTGGCGCGGGCCGAGTCGAGGTCGGTGGAGAAGGTGGCCCACGGGATCCACGGGTCGGTGTGGGCCCGGGCGCGGTCGATGTGGGCGAGGAACTCGGGGGCCTGCCACGGCTCCAGCGGGCGCAGTTCGACGTTCTCGGCGAGCGGTACGGCAAACAAGGGTGGGGCCTTTCCGGGGAGTGCGCGGGGCGGGCGTTCCGCCTGGAGATCCATTCATAACAAACGTTTGGTATGTACGATAGCCCCCATGACACCGGCCCGTGGAGACCATGACGCCCGCCGCCTCGAAGTCTCCGAGGGGGTCTGGCGGGTGCTCTCCTCCCGCGGCTTCGAGGGGCTGACACTGCGCGCGGTGGCCGCCGAACTGGGCGCCTCCACCGGCTTGTTGACGCACTACTTCCCCAACAAGCGGGCCCTGCTGGGCCACGCGCTGGAGGAGCTGGACCGGCGCTCCCTCGCCCGGCCCCGGCGTACCGACCCGGCCGACGGCACCCCGCCGCCCGCAGGGCTGGCCCGGCTGCGGGCCGCGCTGCTCGACATCCTGCCGCTGGACGAGGCCGCCGTGGCCGGCAACCGGATCTGGGTCGGCTCGTGGGACGTCGCCCTGGCCGACCCCGAGCTCGCGGCCGCCCACGCGGGCCGCTACGGGCGCTCGCGCGAGGCCCTGGCGGCCCACGTCGCGGACGCCCAGCGGCTCGGGGAGCTGCCGGCCGGGGCGGACGCCGCGGAGCTCGCGGCGGGTGCGCAGGCCTTCGTGCTGGGGCTGGTGGTGCAGGCGCTGTTCTCGCCGGGGGAGTTCCCGGCGGGGCGGCAGGTCGCGCTCCTGGACGCGCACCTGGCGGGGCTGGCGGCGACCGACGGGTCCGTTGGACCGGGCGCGGGCTGAACCTCGGGACCGGGTGAGGACCTGGCGGCGGACCGGCGTGAGGGCCGGGCTCGGAGCTGCGGTGAGGGCCGGGGTGGGGCCGGGGCGAGAGCCGGCCCGCGGCCCGGTCGTGGGCCGAACTCGGGCGAACTCGGGCGAACTCGCGCCCCGAAGGGGGATTCGCCGGATTTCCGTCGTTCGGCGGGCGTCGTGCGTTTGGTCCGAACTGGCGCGGAATGCCGGAGTAAGTTTCTCGCGGTGGCCATGACACGCATTGTCACGGGTTATGCGCGGTGCGTGTGCGGGGGATTTCCCCGCCGCCGAGGCGGCGGCCCGGGAATTGGCAGGTGGTGCCCCCAGCAGGATTCGAACCTGCGACCTACCGCTTAGAAGGCGGGTGCTCTATCCGCTGAGCTATGGGGGCGGGACGGGCGGCGCCCGGGTGGGCGTGACCGTTGCCGGGATCGGGTGACGAGCGCGTGGGGCGCCCGTGTCCGGCCCCGTACCTGAGGGTTGGGGTGGGGGTTGGCAGGCCCTCGCCCTGTCGGGGACAGGATAAGGGTGTCCAGTTCCTCGGCCGGGTTCGACGGCACCGCCGTTGGTGTGTCGGCTCCGGTGGAGCGGTCCGATAATCGCAGGTGAACGCCGTGTGTGCAGCGTTCTGGCAGTGTTCCGCGCCGGACGTTGTGCAGTCGTTACGGGGCTGCCGCCTCACCCGTTATGGATTCGACACGGAGAAACTACCGCGTCCGGCGCGGGTGGGGGGCCGTATTCGGGCCCCTTCGGTCGGATGACGTGGGCAGACGGTGGCCGGCTCGCGTTCCCCGGTGGCGGAGGCGGGCCGGGAAGCGCCCCGATTGTTGTCATGCTCGCGAAGAGTTGGCGTCCGAGGGGGAGCGGAAGGGCGAAATTCACTCCTGCGAGTGACAGGAGTTTTCCACAGGGGTGAGTTGTCCACAGGATTTCGGAACTTCCCGGCGGGGATTTCCCGTGAAGCGCACTCTCGTTCCGCATCGGTCGATTCCATACGGTGCATCGGCGAGAACGGAGAGTGCGCTGTGAACGAGACCCAGGTGACGGTGATCGGCAATGTCGTGACCGACGTGAGCTACGGCGAAACGGGCAGCGGCGTGCCGATGGCCAACTTCCGGCTCGCGTCCACCGAGCGGCGGTACGACCGCGAGCGCCAGTGCTGGGTGGACGGCGAGACGCAGTGGCTGACGGTGACGGCCTGGCGGGCGCTGGCGGTGAACCTGATCGGCTCGCTCGCCAAGGGCGATCCGGTGGTGGTGAGCGGCCGGCTCCGGGTGCGGGAGTGGGGCGAGGGCGAGGGGAGGCGCAGCCGGGTCGAGATCGACGCCAGATCGGTCGGACACGATCTCAACCGCGGGACCTCGGCGTTCCGTTGGGCAGCGGGCACGCGCGGGCACCCGCCGACGGCGGCCGGGGCGGTCGGCGGCGAGCCCGGCGGGTCGCCCGACGGCGAGGTGGTGCCGGGGTGGATCGCCGACGCCCTGGCGGCGCGCAAGGCGTCGGCGGTGGCCGCGATGCCTCCCGGAAGCGGGGCGGGTGGGGAGGATGCGGTGCCGGCAAGGGCGTCCGGTGAAGGTGACGAGGTGTCCGAAAAGGAAAGCGGAGATGATGCGCAGGGGGTGCTGATCTGACCCGGAGTCGACCAAAACTGTCGACAAATATGTAGATCGAGGCGGTTGTTGCACCCGCACGCGCAATCGGGAGCGGATAACAGAAAGTGGCGAGGAGTTTCTGGTCTACCGTCAGCTTGTGTGGAAACTGAGGGGGTTGATAACGATACAGATACGGAATCGTCCTGATTTCGCATGGGGGTTTGCGGGCCTCTGGGGCTCAATAGGATTCGTCTGGTTCATACCCCGCAGCGGCGCCATACGGGGCGCCAGCGGCAAGGCAAGTCGGCGGGCTGCCCATCGGCACGGCCCGGCCCGGAGGGAAACCAGATGGTCCAGATGCAGAGGCGGAGTCTTCCCCGCATAGCTACTGTCATGCTCGCGACCAGCCTCGCGCTGGGCGGAGGTCTGTTCGCGGCCGGTGCGGCGGCTGCGGCCGCACCTGGCTCGGGCGTGACCGCCGTCGTCCAGGACACGATGCTCGGCGAGCCGATCGACATCCAGGGCGGCAACACCGTCGAGGGCGGTCTGTTCACGCTCAAGACGGACAGCGGTGAGCTCCAGACCTACTGCATCGACTTCGGCAACCCCGTGTACCTCGACAGCGGGGCGAAGTACCAGGAGTCGGACTGGAAGTCGAGCTCGCTCGGCCGCAAGGACAAGGCGCAGGACGCCTCCAAGATCCGCTGGATCCTGGAGAACTCCTACCCGCAGGTCAGCGACCTCGCGAAGCTGTCCAAGGACGCCGGTGTCGACGGCCAGCTGTCCCCGGAGGACGCCGCGGCCGGCACCCAGGCCGCGATCTGGAGGTTCTCGGACGGCAAGAACGCCACCCCGCAGAACTCCAGGGCCAAGCAGCTGCGCGACTACCTGATCAGCGACAAGAACAAGGGCGTCGCGGCCGAGCCGAAGCCCTCGCTCACCCTCGCCCCGGACTCGGTCTCCGGCAAGTCGGGCGGCAAGCTCGGCCCGTTCACGCTCAACTCCAGCGCCACCCAGGTGAAGCTGGCGGTCTCCGGCGACGCCGCCGACAAGGTCAAGGTCCTCGACAAGGACGGCAAGCAGGTCGGCGGTGCCCTGAACGGCCAGATCGCCAAGGACACCCAGCTCTTCCTGGACGTCCCGGCCGGCACCCCGGACGGCGCCGCCACCCTCACCGCCTCCGCCGAGACGGTCGTGCCCAGTGGCCGTGTCTTCCTCAGCGAGGGTTACACCCCCGAGCGGCACAGCCAGACCATGATCCTCGCCGGCTCCAGCAAGCTGAGCGTCAGCGCCACCGCCAAGGCCACCTGGAAGCAGGGCAAGGGCGCGCTGCTCGACAGCATCGCCCAGGTCGAGTGCGACAGCAACGGCGTGCGGGTCAGCGTCGCCAACGGCGGTGACGAGGCCGCCACCGTCAACGTGCAGCCGGGCAAGAGCCTGACGGTCCAGCCGGGCAAGACCGAGAGCCTGGTCGTCCCGGTCAACAACAAGGCCGCCTACGACATCACCGTCACCGGCCCGAACGGCTACACCAACAACTTCAAGGGCATCCTGGACTGCAAGGGCACCGGCACCCCGGTGACCCCGAGCTCCGGTCCGTCCACCCCGGCCACCTCCGGCAAGCCGACCACCCCGTCCACCCCGTCCGCCTCGGTGAGCACGGCCGGCCACCCGGCCCCGGCCACCACCAGCCCGGCCCCGGGCACCGGTGGTCTGGCCCAGACCGGTGCCAGCAGCAACACCCCGATCCTGGCCGGCGCTGCCGGCGCCCTGGTCATCGCCGGTGGTGCCGCGGTCTTCTTCCTGCGCCGTCGCGGCCGCCACGGTGGCAACGCCGCCTGAACCGGTAGCACCGACTAGCAGTACCCCTTGGCCATGGCCCGGCTCCCCGCACCCGCTGCGGGGAGCCGGGCCGTCGGCTTTCCGCCGGTCGCGAGGCGGTGGCGAGTAGGCCCCGGGCCCGGCCCGGGTCGGGTGCGTGCCGCTTCGGCGTCGGCGCCCCGCGGGCCCGTGCCCCGATCCCAGGAGGCCCGCCGGGGGTGGCTACCCGGGGGCGATGGGCGGTTCGGGGCTTCCGGTCGGGTGCGGCACAATGGAAGGCTGCAAGCCGAATTACTCCCGACGACGCCGGAGCGATCTCACGTGGCGGAATACATCTACACGATGCGCAAGGTGCGCAAGGCGCACGGAGACAAGGTCATCCTTGACGACGTGACGCTCAGCTTCCTCCCCGGAGCGAAGATCGGCGTCGTGGGCCCCAACGGTGCCGGTAAGTCCACCGTGCTGAAGATGATGGCCGGTCTGGAGCAGCCCTCCAACGGCGACGCCTTCCTCTCGCCCGGGTTCACCGTCGGCATGCTCCTCCAGGAGCCGCCGCTCGACGAGTCCAAGACGGTCCTGGAGAACGTCCAGGACGGTGTCAAGGAGATCAAGGGCAAGCTCGACCGCTTCAACGAGATCGCCGAGCTGATGGCGACCGACTACTCGGACGCGCTGCTCGACGAGATGGGCAAGCTCCAGGAGGAACTGGACCACGCCGAGGCCTGGGACCTGGACGCCCAGCTGGAGCAGGCCATGGACGCCCTGGGCTGCCCGCCCGGCGACTGGGCCGTCACCAAGCTCTCCGGTGGTGAGAAGCGCCGTGTCGCGCTCTGCAAGCTGCTGCTGGAGGCCCCGGACCTGCTGCTGCTCGACGAGCCCACCAACCACCTGGACGCCGAGTCGGTGAACTGGCTGGAGCAGCACCTGGAGAAGTACAAGGGCACCGTCGTCGCCGTCACCCACGACCGGTACTTCCTGGACAACGTCGCCGAGTGGATCCTCGAGCTCGACCGCGGCCGCGCGTACCCGTACGAGGGCAACTACTCCACCTACCTGGAGACCAAGCAGTCCCGCCTCAAGGTCGAGGGGCAGAAGGACGCCAAGCGCGCCAAGCGCCTCAAGGAAGAGCTTGAGTGGGTCCGCTCCAACGCCAAGGGCCGCCAGGCGAAGTCCAAGGCCCGTCTGGCCCGCTACGAGGAGATGGCGGCCGAGGCCGACAAGATGCGGAAGCTGGACTTCGAGGAGATCCAGATCCCGCCGGGCCCGCGTCTGGGCAGCGTCGTCATCGAGGTGGAGAACCTCTCCAAGGCCTTCGGCGAGAAGATCCTGATCGACGACCTCAGCTTCACCCTGCCGCGCAACGGCATCGTCGGCGTCATCGGCCCCAACGGCGCCGGCAAGACCACGCTGTTCAAGATGCTGCAGGACCTGGAGACCCCGGACTCCGGCAAGGTCAAGGTCGGCGAGACCGTCAAGATCAGCTACGTCGACCAGTCGCGTGCCAACATCGACCCGAAGAAGACCCTCTGGGAGGTCGTCTCCGACGGTCTGGACTGGATCAACGTCGGCCAGGTCGAGATGCCGTCCCGCGCCTACGTGTCGGCCTTCGGCTTCAAGGGCCCGGACCAGCAGAAGCCGGCCGGCGTGCTCTCCGGCGGTGAGCGCAACCGCCTGAACCTCGCGCTCACCCTCAAGCAGGGCGGCAACCTGCTGCTCCTCGACGAGCCCACCAACGACCTCGACGTCGAGACGCTCTCCTCGCTGGAGAACGCCCTGCTGGAGTTCCCCGGCTGCGCCGTGGTCATCTCCCACGACCGCTGGTTCCTGGACCGAGTGGCCACCCACATCCTCGCCTACGAGGGCGACAGCAAGTGGTTCTGGTTCGAGGGCAACTTCGAGTCGTACGAGAAGAACAAGATCGAGCGGCTGGGCGCCGAGGCAGCCCGTCCGCACCGGGCCACCTACAAGAAGCTGACCCGCGGCTGACACCCAGCTGTCACGACGGCCCGGCAGACCGCCCTCCGGGGCGGCCTGCCGGGCCGCGGCCCGCCGCCACCGACCGGCGGCGGGCGACCGGACACCGAGGAGAACACCTGTGGCCCGCCACATCTACGCCTGCCCGCTGCGCTGGTCCGACATGGACGCCTTCGGGCACGTCAACAACGCGGTCTTCGTGCGTTACCTGGAGGAGGCCCGGATCGACTTCATGTTCACCCGGGCCGCCGAGGCCGGCGCCGGGGAGTTCGCGGGCGGGTCGGTCGTGGCGCGCCACGAGATCGACTACAAGCGGCCGCTGGTGCACCGCCCGGAGCCGGTGACCATCGAGACCTGGGTGACCAAGATCGGTGCCGCCTCGCTGACCGTGGCGTACGAGATCAAGGACATCGCCGAGGACGGCAGCGACCTCGTCTACGTCCGCGCGTCCACGGTGGTCGTGCCCTTCGACCTGGCCGAGCAGCGCCCGCGCCGGATCTCGGAGGTGGAGCGGGAGTTCCTGTCCCGTTTCCTGGACGACCGCAGCATGGACAAGTCCGCTGCGACGCGCAAGGACGAAGCCGCCGTCGTCGTCGCCTGAGTGCAGAAACCTCCTACCGATTCGAGCTGAACCGCGTTGACCACCACCGACCGCCTCGCGCTGACCGACGCCGGCGATGCCGCCGACCTGTCCGCCTTCCTGCTGCGCCTGCTGCGCTTCGACAAGGCGGCGGCGGTGCGGTTGCAGGCGGTGGCCCCGGTCGGGGGCGACGGCGTGCTGGCGGTCTTCGGGCGGCTGCCGCTGGGCGGTTCGGGCGCGCTGGCGATCCGCACCGCCCGGCTGGCCGGTCTGGGCGAGCCGGTCGACCGGACCGTCTCGGCGGGCCAACTGCTGGACGGCGTCGACGCCGGGGCGGGCACCGTCGCCCTGCCCGCGCCGGTGACCGGCCCGGCCTGGGCCGGGCTGCTGCCGCCGCGCACCGGCTGGCGGCCGGTCGGGGAGCCGCCGGTGGCCCGGGTGTACCCCGAACTGATGGCCGGCGTGCGGGAGTTCCGCGAGCGCAGCGAGGCCGTTCCGGCGCACCACCGCAGCCGCGCGGTGCTGGACGCGCTGGCCGACGAGATCTGGTCCCGCCCGGTGGCGGTCCTGCCGGAGCTGCCCCTGCGGGCCGTCCACGCGGCCTACGTGATCGGCTTCCTGAAGCCGGACGCCCCGCTGACCGTGCACCGGGCCGGCGGCTGGCTGCGGCTGAGTGCCCCGGCCGGGTCGGTGGCGGTCCGCACGGCGGCCGCGCCCGGCGCGGGGCTGGGGCTCAGCCCCGTCCGGTGAACCCGGTGGGGCTCAGCCCTCGGTGTTGATCATCGAGGCGGCGGCGTAGGTGAGGTAGTCCCACAGCTGCCGCTCGTCCTCGGCGGGCAGGGCGAGGTCGTCGACGGCCGCGCGCATGTGCTTGAGCCAGGCGTCGTGCGCCGCGCGGTCCACCTTGAACGGCACGTGCCGCATGCGCAGCCGCGGGTGGCCGCGGTGCTCGCTGTAGGTGCGCGGGCCGCCCCAGTACTGCATCAGGAAGAGCGCCAGCCGCTCCTCGGCGGGGCCGAGGTCCTCCTCGGGGTACATCGGCCGCAGCAACTCGTCCTCGGCGACGCCCTGGTAGAACCGGTGGACCAGCCGCCGGAAGGTCGACTCCCCGCCGACCTTGTCGAAGAAGCTCTCCTCGCTGAGCGTGCCACGCCGGATCTCATTCACCCGACCATGGTCGCAGACGCCGACGGGGCCGTACACCGGGACCAAAGGCGTACGACCCCGTGGGGTTCGGCTACCGGGGAGCGACGATCAGGCGTCGTCCCACTTGAACAGCTTCGCCGAGATGAGCGTCAGCACGACGGCGAAGCCCAGCAGGATGCCCATGGCGGGCAGCGCGTCCATGACGCCGCCGCCACGGCTGAGCACCGACCCGGCGGCGTCCACCAGGTGCCGCAGCGGCAGGACCTCCGAGATGGTCTTCAGCCAGCTCGGGGCGTCGTCCATCTTGAAGAAGGAGCCGGACAGGAACGACATCGGCAGCACGATGATCTGCGAGATGCCGTTGGCGGCCTCCTCGGTCTTGGCGATCGAACCGGCGAGCAGGCCGATCGACATGAACGCGATCGTCGCGCAGATCACCAGCGGGATGATCAGCCACCAGTTGCCGGTGAGCTTGAGCCCGAAGAACGGCGTGGTGGCGACGGCCAGGAAGACCGCCGTCTGGGCGAGGGCGGTGATCACCGACACCACGACCCGCGAGGCGATGACCGAGAAGGCGCTCACCGGGGCCAGCCGCAGCCGGCGGAGCACCTTCTGCTTGCGCCAGCCGACCAGGGTCAGCGAGGCGCCGAACACGGCGCCGGTGGCGACGGCCCAGCCGAGCAGGCCCGGGGTGAGGAACTGGATCGGCTTGAGCGACTGGTCCTCGACCTGGCCGGCGTCCAGCGAGAACGTCGGCGGCTTGCCGGTGGCCTGCTGGTAGGCGGCCTGGTTGGCCTGCTGGACGATCGCGTTGAGGATGCCCTGGACGGACCCGGCGCGAACCTGGTCGGCGGCGCTGAAGCGCAGCTCGATCCTCCCGTCCGGGCCCTGCTCGATCAGCGCGTCGAGGTCGCCCTTGCGGACCTTGGTGAGCGCGGCCGACTCGTCGTCGACCTTGCTGATCTCCAGGACCTTCTCGAGCTCCGTGCGGCCCTCGCCCTGCACCGAGTCCAGTACCTGCACGGCGCCGACCTGGGCGACCTTGGCGTGCGGACTGGTGGCGCCCTTGAGCAGGGTGCCGAACAGCAGCAGGAACATCAGCGGGAACAGCAAGACGAAGAAGACGGCGCTGCGGTCGCGCTTGAACGACAGCAGCATCGACCGGGACAGGCTCCAGAAGGCGCTGACCCGCTCCTGGCCGGCGTCGGCGCCGCCGCCGGCCGAACCGCCGCGCTGGGCGGGCACCTTCGGCTCGGTGGACGTGGTTGACGTCATGCCCGGTACTCCCGTCCGGTCAGCTGGAGGAAGACGTCCTCCAGGGTGGCGCCGCGCACTTCGAGGCCGCGCAGGGCGTTGTGCTCGGCGAGGACGGCCAGGATCGGGGCCGGGAGGCGGGTGGAGAGGGACAGCGTGGTGCCGTCGTCCTCCAGGGAGGCGGTCTCGGCGCCGGCCGCGGCGAGCAGCTCGCGCGCCCGGTCGAGGGCGAGCTGGCCGGACTCGACGCCGATCCGGACGGTGTCGTCGATCTCGCGGATCAGCGCCGCGGGGGCGCCGGTGTGCAGGATCTTGCCGTGGTCCATGATCGAGACCCGGTCGCAGAGGATCTCGGCCTCGTCCAGGTAGTGGGTGGTCAGGACGACGGTGCGGCCCTCGCGGTTGATGTCCCGCAGGAGGTCCCAGAGGTTGCGGCGGGCCTGCGGGTCGAGGCCGGTGGTGGGCTCGTCGAGGAAGACGAGCTCCGGGTCGTGGGCCAGCGCGCAGGCGATCGACAGGCGCTGGGCCTGGCCGCCGGACATCTGCTCGGTCATCACCCCGGCCTTGTCGACCAGGCCGACCCGCTCCAGCATCGCGTCGGCCCGCTTGGGGCCGACCCCGTAGAACGACGCGAAGGTGCGGATGGTCTCCCGGGCGGTCAGCTTCCGGAAGAAGGCGGAGGCCTGGAACTGCACGCCGATGCGCGGCAGCAGTCGCGGGTTGCGCGGCCAGGGGGCCATCCCCAGCAGCTCGATCCGGCCCTCGTCGGGCTTGCGGATCCCTTCCAGGATCTCCAGTGTGGTGGTCTTCCCGGCGCCGTTGGGCCCCAGGATCCCGTAAAACTCGCCGGCTTCGACGGTGAGTGACACCCCGTCGACAGCCTGCACGTCCCCGTACCGCTGACGGATGCCGTCGGCGGATATAGCTGCAGTCATGAGCCCAGAGCGTAGGGCTTCCATCGGAAGTTATGCACGTCACCGACAAGGGATTTGTGCGTAGTTTGAGGAACCGGGAACAAGCAGGGCCGAGCGGATTGTTCCAATCCGCTCGGCCCTGTTGATCGTTGGTCAGGCGCGGTGCAACGTGATGGTCGTCCAGGCGCCGATGTGGATCCGGTCACCGTCGTTCAGCGGCACGGCGACGTGCGGGGTGACCGGCTCGGCACCGCCGTTCATCGTCGTGCCGTTGGTCGAGTCCTGGTCGACCAGCACCCAGCTGCCGTCCGCCTGTTCGGCGAGCAGCGCGTGCTGGTGCGAGGCGCCCGGGTCCTCCGGCGGCACCGACAGGTCGATCTCCGGCACGGTGCCGCGGTGCTGGCTGCGTCGCCCGATCCGCAGCTGGCCGCGGCCGGTCAGCGGGACGCGCCGCTCGGGGCAGTACGGCGGGAAGAACAGGCCGGCCGCCTCGGGGCCGCTGCGGGCCATCATCTCGGTGAAGTACTCGCGGTCGGCCGCGACCACGGCGATCCAGTTGGTCCGCACCGGCTCCGGCTGGGCGGGCTCGGGCTGCGGCTGCGGCGGCAGCGGCGGGGCCAGGTTGAACGACGTGCCGAAGTCGCGGTTGCCCGGGTCGGCGTAGACCGGACCGGAGTCCTCGCGCACCGGGGCCTCGGGGAACGCGGCCGCCGTGGGCCCCTCTCCCCCGGCCTGCCCGCCGGGAGGTGCCCCCAGCCCGTTGGCGGGCGAGGAGGGAGGGTAGCCGTAGGTGTGCGGCTGCGCCGGAGCCTGCGGCTGGACGGGCGGCTGCGGGGCCGGCGGCACCGTGCCGCCGTACGCCGCCGGGATGTTCAGCGGGGCGGGCGGCTGCACCGGCGGCGGCACCGGGGCCGCGACGGCCGGGGTCTGCCGGCGCGAGGGCGTGGACAGGTCGTAGTCGTACCCGCACTCCTCGCAGAACCGGCCGGTCTGCGGGCTGCGGCAGATCGGGCAGACGGCCAGGCCCTCGGTGAGGCCCTGGGGCGCCGACGGAGGCGGCGGCACGGCGCCCGGCGGCATCGGCGGCATGGGCGCCCCGTACGGTGCACCCCCGTGCTCCGCGTACCCGGCGGGTGCACCGGGCACGGGCGCGCCTCCGTACGTCCCCGGGTGGGCCCCGGGCGGCGCCGGGGGCGGCGGAGTCATCGGGAAGCCGCAGAAGTCGCACCAGTCCTCGGCCTGCGACTCATGGCCCCTCGGGCAGATCGGCATCAGGTCCCCCTCAGTTCCGGCCGGCGGTCGCGCCGGGCCGCGGCCCGGTCACGTCTTCAGCGGTAACGGTCACTTCTTCACACGTACGGTCTTGGTCGACCGGGTCTCGAGGGTCATCGAGTCGGCCTCGCTCACGTTCTTACGGAACCGAACCGTACCCTCCTTCGCGTCCACCACGTCCACCACCTTCTGGAGCAGCTTGTAGGTGCCCTCGTTGCCGGTCGCGTGTGCGATTCGGACGGCGGCGCCCAGCTTGGCGGTCGCGGTGTCGACGTCGCCGGCGCGGTGCGCCTCCAGGCCCTCCTGGATGGAGGAGGCGAGCTCGGCCTGCCCGGTGTAGTGGGCGACCTGCGGGCTGATCCGGGTGGAGGAGGCGAGGTCGTCGGTCCAGACGGCCTTGACCAGGCCCTGCGAGAGCACCTCGGGGGTGCCGCCGGCGGCCTGCGGGGGCAGCACCAGGCTGACCCGGGCGGCGAGCATCTCGTTGCCGATGGAAGCGGCCGGGACCTCGACGCACACGTGGTAGTCGCGGCTCTCGTCGCCCCAGGAGCCGGTCGGGTAGTCGCCGGCCCGCGGCCCGGCCTCGGCACGCCGGGCGGTGAGGTCCTCGACGCTCGGGGCGACCTGCTTGACGAACTTGACCGAGGCGTTGGCCGGGGTCCAGATGCGCAGTGCGACGTCGGCGACCTGCTTGCCCATCGCGCCGGCCATCATCGAGCGGAAGTCGTCGGCGAGGCCCCCGGGTTCGGCGACGATGTCCACGGTGCCGAGCAGCGCGGAGGAGATCTTGCGCAGCTCGTCGATCCGCCAGTCGGTGCCGACGCCGCGGCAGTCGGCGGTGAAGTGGCCGGTGACGCGCTCGATGTTGCGGGCCAGGTCCTGTGCCGACTCGTGCTCGTTGTTGCCGTCGGTGAGCAGGATGGCGTGCCGGATGGCGATGTCGTGGCGGGTCAGGAAGAGCTTGTCGGCCTTGGCGAGCCAGGTGCCCATGGCGGTGCCGCCGGCCGCGGTGAGGCGGCGCAGCGCCTCCTTGGCGTGCTCGCGGGTGCTGTTGGAGGCGATCGCGAGGGTGCCGTCGCCCGGGTAGATGTCGCGGGCCTCGTGGGTGCCGGCGACGACGGCGAAGGCGGTGCCGTCGCGCAGGGCGTCGATGGCGGCGGCGGTGGCCTCGCGGGCGCCGTTGATCTTGCTCTTCGGGTAGTCCATCGAGCCGGAGCAGTCGACCATGATGACCACGGCGGCGGCGGTGGCGGCGCCCTGCGGGCCGGAGTCGGCGATGCCGAGCGGGCGGCCGCCCGAGGTGCCGCCGCCGGTCGCGGTGACGGTCACGATGGCGTTGACCTCGCGGGCGCCGTCGGCGAGGAACTCGTTCTGGAAGATCTCCACATCGAACCTGGGCAGGTTCGGCTTAGCCAGTGTTGCCATGGGCCGGTGGCTCCCGTCGGGATGAAGGGTTGATGCGGGTCGGTCGGTGGGCCCCGCGCGGTCGGGCCGGGCGGGACGGGCCGTCAGGCCGTCGGCGGGTGCGGCGGCTGTGGCGGGACGGGCGGCACCGCGGGTGCGCCCGGCGGGCCGGCCGGGGGCGCGGGCGGTGCGGGGGGTGCCGGCGGGGCCGGGGCCGGGACGCGCGGAGGCAGCGGGGCGGCGGGGGAGCCGATCACCGGGAGGTCCGGCAGGGTCGGCTCGTAGTCCGGGTCGTCCGCGGGGTCCGGTCGCGGCCCGGCCGGGGTGATCACCGGCAGGTCGAGGGCCGTCGGGGTCTGCTCGGCCTCCTCGACGTCCTCCCGGGCGGGCGGGTCGATCGGCAGGACGGCGACCGTGATGTTGTCGTGGCCGCCGGCGGCGACCGCGAACTTCACCAGGGTCTGGGCCGCCGCGAGCGGCTCGGTCCGGGCGTCGGGCCGCACGTAGTACGCGAGGTCGGTGGCGGCCTCGGCGTAGTTCCACAGGCCGTCGGTGCAGATCAGCAGCACCCCGGGGACGTGCGGGGTGAAGTCGAGGGTGTGCGGGACGACCTCCTCGGCGTCGGCGCCGAGCCAGCCGGTGATCGCGTGGGCGCGCGGGTCGGCGTAGGCCTCGGCCTCGCCCATGAGCCCGGCCTCGACCATCCGGGCCGCCCAGGAGTCGTCCTGGGTGAGCCGGAAGGGCTCGGCGGCGGCCCGGTCGTCCGGGATCCAGTAGGCGCGGGTGTCGCCGACCCAGCCGATGGTGATCCGGCCGCCGGCCGCGATGGCGCTGACGTAGGTGCACGCGGGCGCGTTGAGGTCGGGCCGGGCGGGCCCGGCGCCGTCCTCGGCGAGGCCGGCGACGGCCTTGGCGGCGTCGGCGATGGCCTGGCGCATCGCGGCGCCCGGCTCGCGGCCCGCCTCCAGGGCGCTCAGCAGCGACTCGGAGGCGGCGTCGACGGCGGTCTCGGAGGCCTCGTCCGGACGGTCCGAGGAGGAGACGCCGTCGCACACCACGGCGACGACGACGGGCTCGCCGCCGGGCAGCGAGGTCGCGGCGACGGTGAAGGAGTCCTCGTTGCGGTGGTGGCGCACGCCGCGGTCGCTGACCCCGGCGACGCCCGCGAGGGCCTTCTCCATGTGGTCGCGCGGGCGCGGCTGGGCGCCGCCGCAGGCCTCGCAGTAGCCGTCGGCGCCGACCTGCGGCAGGCCGCAGTGGACGCAGGCCGGCCCGTGCTGCTGCGCGGGGACGGACTCGGCGTGGGCGGAGGCCCAGCTCGCGGGCATCGCGCCCGGGGCGGGCCGGCCGTCCCGGCCGGTCCCGCAGGCGCCGCAGAAGGCGTCCTCCGGGTCCAGCGGTTCGGAACAGCTCGGGCACACGGTCTGCTGCGGCATCGGCTACACCCACGTCCTGGGGCGGGCGCGGTTGGCCCGCTCCACCATCTCGATCCTGGTCTCGGCCCGGTCGGCCAACCGGGCGAGTACCCGGTAGGACTGTTCCAGGGCGAAGCGCAGTTCCCGCTCGACGGCGGGCCGTCCCAGCACGGTCGGCTGCCCGGCCTGGCCGGCCCCGGCGGAGCCGGCGGTGACCCAGCCGAGGGCGGCCTGGAGGACCTCGACGGACAGCTCCTCGCGGCGCCGGTCGTCCAGGCGCAGCGCCGTCAGCTGGTCGGAGCCGGCCGCGAGGTCGGCGCCGATCGGCTCGTCCGCGGCGCGCTCGCGCAGCCGGGCGCGGACGGCGGCGATGCGGGCGGCGGTGTACTGGCTGGAGGTGGCCGGGACGGACTCCAGGATGCGGACGGCGTCGGGCCGCATCCCCTCGCCGAGGTGGACCCGGGCGAGGCCGAAGGCGGCGCTCAGGTAGGACTGGTCGGTGGTCCAGACGAGCCGGTAGAACTCGGCCGCGTCGCCGCCGTCGCCGAGCAGTTCGGCGCAGATGGCGAGGGCCAGCTTGGGGGCGCTCTCGCCGGGGAAGGCGTCGTAGACCGCGTCGAAGGCCTCGGCGGCGGCCCGCAGCGAGGCCTCGTCCGGCGCGTCCGGCTCGGCGCGGGCGCCGACGAGGGCGGCGAGGCCGCGGTACCAGACGACCCGCCAGTCGTCGGAGTGGTCCTGCTCCAGCGCGGCGAGCGCGGCCAGGGCCTCGCTGTGGCGGCCGAGTTCGAGCAGGGCGCGCAGTTCGCGCAGCCGGCGTTCGGCGGAGTCGGAGGGCGCGCCGGCGAGGGCCGCGAGCGCCTCCTCGGGGTCGGTGGCGAGCAGCGTGGCGAGGAAGCCCGCGTTGGGGTCGCCGGGGTCGACCCGGGGGACGGGCAGCGCGAGGGCGGCGGCGGCCGGGTCGAGGGCGGCCACCCTGAGCTGTCCGGTGTTCTCGGTGGGCAGCACCAACTCGGTGTCGACGACGCGCAGTTCGGGGCCGAACAGGGTGGAGAGCGCGGGCCGGGCCCGGCCGTCCTGGAGGGCCAGGATCTCCCGCAGCACGCCGGTGAGCTGGTCGGCCATCTCCTCGGCGGAGGCGAAGCGGCGGGCCGGGTCCGGGTCGGTGGCGCGGACCAGGAAGCGGTAGTAGGACTCGTACTTCGCGAAGACCTCGACGTCCTCGGGGCCGGGCAGCGAGTCGCGGTAGGTGGTGCTGTAGCCCTGGAAGTCGAAGGTGAGCACCGCGAGGGTGCGGGCCACGGTGTAGAGGTCGGAGGCGGGGGAGGGGCCGAGGCTCGCGATCTCCGGGGCCTGGTAGCCGACGGTGCCGTAGATCGGGCCGTCGTGGTCGAGCCGGCAGACCGCGCCCATGTCGATGATCTTGAGCGCGTCGCCGCTCTGGATCACGTTGTCGATCTTGAAGTCGCAGTAGATCAGACCCCGGCCGTGCAGGTACCCGAGCGCGGGCAGCGCCTCCAGCGCGTACGCGATCGCCACCTCGACCGGCAGCGGCTCGCGCCGGCCGTCCGGGTTGCGGCGGTCGTTGGCGATGTCCTTGAGCGACTTGCCGCCGACGTACTCCATGACGATGTAGCCGTCGGTGGAGCCGGACGTCAGGTCCAGGTGCTCGGCGAAGTTGATGATCCGGACGATGTTCGGGTGGTCCACCTCGGCCAGGAAGCGCCGCTCGGCGACGGCCGCGGCCAGCGCGTCCTCGTCACCGGTGTTCAGCAGGCCCTTGAGGACGACCCACTTGTCGTTGACCCGGCGGTCCACCGCGAGGTAGATCCAGCCGAGTCCGCCGTGTGCGAGGCAGCCCACGACCTCGTACTGCCCGCCGACGAGGTCGCCGCGGCGCAGCTTGGGCGTGAACGAGTACGGCGTGCCGCACTTGGTGCAGAAGCCGTCCGGGCGGCCAGGGCGGCCGTTCTTCTCCCGGCCCACCGGGGCCTCGCACTTGGCGCAGAAGCGCTTGCGCTCCGGCACCTCGGGGTTCTCCAGCACCGCCTGGGACGGGTCGGCGCTCTCCACGGTCGGGACGGTCACCAGGCCGGCGCCCAGCCGGTTGCGGGTGCCCGCGCTGACGCTGCCGCGGGTGCCGCTGCGCACCGAGACCGAGCGGCTGCTGCCGGTGCGGGTCGAGCGGTGCGAGCGCGAGCGGCCGGACATCGAGCGGGAGGAGCCGGTGCGGGCCGACAGCGAGCGGAGCGAGCCGCTGCGCGCCGAGTCCCCGAAGGCGCGGGCCGCGGGCACGTACGGCTGGGCGGTCCCGGTGTCACCGCCGGGCGCGGTGAGGCCGCACTCGTCGCAGTAGCCGTCCGTGTCGATCGTGCCGGAGCAGTCGCGCGGGCAGGGGGAGCCGGGGCCCGCCGCCTCGGGAGGTGCGGTGGCCGGCGCCGTGGTGGTGCCGCCCGCCGGGGCCAGCCCGCACTCGTCGCAGTAGCCGTCGGCGTCGATCGTCCCGTTGCCGGTGCAATCCGGCCGTACGCACACCTCGCCCATGAACCTCAGCCCCCCTGTACCTGTCCGTCGACCGGCGTCTGGCCGGCCTCCTCGTGTGCGGTCTCGGCGTGCGCCGGCCGCAGCGACTGCTGGAAGCGGGCCACCGCGGCGGCCGCCGCCCGCAGGTCGCAGGGCGCGCTCCACAGCAGCCAGCGCGCCTTCTCGTACCGCTCGATCACTTCCGGGTCCTCGGACACCCGCAGCCGGGCGGCCATCGCCTTGTACGCGTCCAGGCGGCCGCGCAGTTCCGCCCGCACGGCGAGCGGCTGGGTGACCTCGGTCAGCGACTGGCGGGCGCGGGCCAGCTCCTTGGCGGCGGCGTCCTCCAGCGCGTCGAGCAGCGGCGCCAGCCGGCCCCACTGCCCGCCCTGGCGCAACTCCAGTGCCACGACGATCCGTTCGCGAAGCGCCGAGGCCGGGCCCGGCACCGCGGGGACGTCGCTGGAGGCTATCTTCGCCAGCACCTCGCCGCGCGCCCGGCGGGCCTCGGCGAGCGTCGCGTCGGCCCGCTGGAGCAGGTCGCCGACGCCCTGGAGGCGCTCCTCGGCGTCGTCGCGCAGCCGCAGCAGGTTCTCCAGCTCCAGCCGCACGCCGTCCAGCGCCCGCCCGGCCCGGTCGAACCGTTCGGTGTCCACCACCCCGGACGGGGAGGCGAACGCGCCGCCCTCCGGCACGGTGCCGCGCTGGGCGGGCACCCGGGCCGGGCGCCACAGCGCGAGCGGGTCGCTGCGCACCTCGGCGCGCAGGGCCGTCAGGTCGGCGGCCAGCCCGGCCAGGTCGTCGCCCAGCGGGTGGGTGGCGGCGTGGACGCCGAGCGAGGCGGCGAGGGTCTGCACCCGGTGCAGTTCGGCGAGCAGCAGGTCGATCCGGGCCGGCAGCGCGGACCAGACCGCGTCGGCGGCGCTGACCACCTCCAGGACGGTGGCGTACCAGGAGTTCATCCGGGTCATCAGCGCGTCCAGGCTGACCCGCTCGACCAGCTTGGCGGGCGCGCCGAGCAGTTGCGGCCCGTCGGGCAGCGCGCCGCCCGGGACGGTCACCGTGTCGCCGGTCAACAGCTCGCTCAGCTCGGCGAGTTCCGCCGAACCGGGCTTCGCCCTGCGGGCCCGGACGGCGCGCGCCGAGGCCAGCGCCTCCGCGTAGCGGTCGAACAGCGCCCACAGCAGCGGCAGGCCCTGTCCGGCGACGGACCAGCGCTCCTGCGTCCGCCCGGACAGCTCGGCGCCGTCGAGCAGCCGCAGGCCCGGGTGGTCCTGCAGGGCCAGCAGCGCCGACTCGACCGCGTCGCGCTCCGCGCCGAGGCGCACGAGCGCGCGGTCCACCTCCTCCCGGCTCAGTACCGGGCCAGCAGATGCCACCGCCGTCCTTCCTTCCTTCACCGATCCGGCCGTGCCAAGCGCCGGACCTCCCCGTGCACGACGGGTCTCCCCGTGGTGATCGTCCCGAACCCTAGCCGGTGCTCCTTCGGGTGGAGCGGGCGGTGGGCGTCAAGACGGCGTCAACGGCCCGCGTGCGCGCCGCGGGCGCCCGGCGGGCCGCTGGCGGCCTGTCGGCCGGCCGTCGGCGGACCGTCAGTGGGCTGTGGCGCCCGGCCAGTAGTGGTCGGCGTCGTTGAGCATGTACGGCTTGAGCCAGCGCTCGTACGAGCTGCGCCAGGCGCCGCTCGCGTAGTAGTCGGCCAGCACCTGGTTGACCCGCGCGGTGAGATCGGGGCTGGTCTTGAGCATCGCGACGCCGATGACCTCGGGCTGCACCTCGCCGTCCACGATCCGCACGGTCTGGTCCTGGGCGGCCTGGCCGGCCGCGAGGCCGTCGTCGGTCATGATGGCGTCGATCTTGCCGAGCTGCATGAGGACCAGGCAGTCCAGCTGGTTCTCGACCGGGACGATCTTGGCGGCGGTCTTCTTCGCGTCCAGCACGGTCCGCGCGGTGGAGCCGTTCGCGGCGCACACGGTCTTGCCGTCGATCGCCTCGTCGATGCTCTTCGCCGGGGACGAGCGGGGTACCAGGACCCGCTGGGTGATGTTGAAGTACGGCTTGGAGAACGCCACGTCCTCCATCCGCCTGCAGTTGATCGTCATGGTGCGGACGATCAGGTCGACCCGGCCCTTTTGGATGGCGTCGATCCGGTCGGCGGTCGCCACCGGCTTCAGCACGACCTTGTTCGGGTCGCCCATGATGGCGGCGCCGATCGCGCGGGCGAGGTCGATGTCGAAGCCCTCGATCTGGCCGGTGTTCGGGTTGCGGGCGCCCCAGCGGAAGCTGTTCTGGTCCACGCCGATCACCAGGTCGCGCCTGCCCTTGATGGCCTGGACCGCCGGGCCGTCCTGGCTGCTCGGCGGGACGCTCCTGTAGACGTCGCAGGACTCGGCCTGCGGCTGCCGTGGTGCCAGTGGCACCGCTCCCGCGGTGAGCGGTGCGGCGCCGGACGGGCCGCCCCCGCAGAGCACCACCGCGCAGGACGCCAGCAGCGCCAGCGCCGTCACCGCGCGGATCCGTACGGTCCCCTTGCGCATGTCCGTTCCCCCTCTACCGGTACTCGGCCAGTCGGCGGCCGAGGCCGCGCAGCGCCGTCGCGGCCGCCAGCAGGCCGAGGACGGCGACCCCGGCAGCCGTGACGCGCAGGTCCCCGTCGGTGCCGTCGGCCGCCCTGCGGAACTGCTGCTGCTCGATGTCGGCGGCGTGTGCGAGCGTCAGGTCGGTGGCGTTGAAGGACGCGTCGGCGGTGTTCGGCGCCTTCGCCGGGTCCGCCGTCACGGTCGCGTCCAGGGCACCCTGGTAGTCCGCGTTGTCCGTCTCCAGCTTCTTCGCCGCGTCGTGCCGGGTGGTCCACGTGTCGTACTGCTGCGCCGCCTCGGCGACGGTGCCCCGGGCGGCCGGGGGAGTGAGCCGGTAGGCGTCGGGCAGCGAGCCCGAGCGGGACTCCTCCGGAGTGCCGGCGGGGACGCTCTTGGACAGGTGCTCGGTGGTCCTGGACCACAGGTCCGCGTACATGGTGGTCGAGCCGCGGGCCACGTAGTGCAGGTTCTCCGCCAGTCGGGCGGTCAGGACGTCCACGCGCGCGATGTTGAGGGCACGCAGAGGGGAGGCGCCGTGGCGGTCGCTGTCGTCCAGCGCGGCGCTCGTGGTGGCGCCGGTGACGGCCAGCCAGAGCGCGCCCGCGAGGACGGCGGCGGTGGCGCCCAGCAACCCAAGATTGAACACCCGGTTGGTGCGGCGGAACAGCACCACCTGCACCCAGACCAGCGCGCCCAGGGTGAGCACCCCGAGCGCGTACCCGGCCCAGGGGGCGGACTTCGCCTCGGCGTAGTCGTCGGCGAGCTCCTGGTTCTCGGAGGCCGTCAGCTCGGCGGCGGCCGGCAGGAGCACGTTGCGCATCTGGTCCGAGGCGTAGCGCAGGTAGGCGCCACCGAGCGGGAAGCCCTGCCGGTTGTCCGCCCGTGCGCTCTCCACCAGACCCGCGTAGACGGGCAGTTGCTGGTTGAGCCGGGCCAGCGAGCCCTGCGCGGGGGAGGAGGAGGTGGTCCGGGCGGCGGCCTCGGCGATCAGCCGGGCGGCCGTCGAGAGGTCCTGCTCGTAGCGGTCCCGGACGGCCTTCGGCTCGGCGCCCGCGAGCAGGAAGCCGGTGGCGGCGGTGGTGTCCGCGTCGGCGAGCGAGCGGTGGATGTCCGCGGCGGCCTGGCTCAACGGCTGGCTGTACGACACCACCCGCTCGGCGGCCTGCGCCCGGCTTTCCAGCTGCCCCGCGGTCAGCCCGCCGAACGCGACGGTGAGCACCGCCAGTACCGCCCCGGCCAGTCGCAGCCGGCCCGGCGCGGTGCGCGCGGCGCGCGTCAGCCGGGCCTTCAGGCCGGACGGCGTGAGCGCCGAGGGCTGCCGCTCCGCCGGCACCCCGCCGGGCCGCGGCGCCGGGGCACCCGGCCGGGGCGGTCCCGCCGGCGGACGGTTCGGCCGTACCGGGACCACGGCGCCCGCCGTGCCGCTACCTACTGGTGTCGCCACCCGCCTCATCCTCCTTTGGGGCCGGCCCGTCCTCCGGGGCCCGGCCGATGCCAGCAGTATGGCCGTGACTCCCTCCGGCCACACCCGAGTTGCGCCGGTCTTGAGCTTTGCCGTGCACAGGTGAGGCCCGCAGCCTCCGCGAATTCTTCATACGTTTTCCCGTGCGGACCCCCGTGCGGCGTGGGCGGCGACCGCTGCGACGCGGATCGTCCCCCGAACGGTTCCCGCTCCCGCCCGCCGTCCGTCCGGCCGCCGCCGTCGGGCTCCGGGGCCGGCGCTCCGTACGATGAGGCCATGCGCCTGCTTGGAACGATCACCCCTGACCGCCCGCTGCTCGTCGTCGCCGTCCGCGAGGAGGCCGCCCACCTGGACGACCGGCTGCCCGTGCTGCTCACCGGGATGGGGAAGGTCAACGCCGCCGCCGCGCTCGCCACCGTCCTCGCCCGGGGCGACCAGCCCTCCGAGGTGATCAACCTCGGCACGGCCGGCGCGCTACGTCCCGGCTGGGAGGGCACGCACCACGTCACCCAGGTGATCCAGCACGACCTCGACTCGCCCGCCCTGCTGGCCCTCACCGGCCGCACCTACGGCGCCCCGCTCGTGGTCGGCAAGGGCGACGGGCCGATCCTCGCCACCGGCGACCTCTTCGTCTCCGACCCGGCCGCCCGCGACCGCCTCGCCGAGCACGCCGACCTGGTCGACATGGAGGGCTACGCCGTCGCCACCGTCGCCCACCGGGCCGGCCTGCCGGTGCGCCTGGTCAAGCACGTCAGCGACGAGGCCGGCGACGGCGCCGCCCACTCGTGGCGCGAGTCCGTCGACGACTGCGCCCGCCACCTCGCCGAGTGGGTTGCCGCGCAGGGCTGGTGACGGCGTTTCGGCCGGTCGTAGGGTGAGACCGTGACCGAGAACACCGCGCCGTCGCTGCCACGCCCCGACGCCCGCCCGCCCGGCGTCAACGCCGACGAGCCGACCACCCTGCTGACCTTCCTCGACTACCTGCGCGAGGCGGTGATCGCCAAGCTCGCCGGGCTCCCGGACGAGCACGCGGCGCAGCCCGGGGTCGCCTCCGGGACGAGCCTGCTCTGGCTGGTCCGGCACCTCACGGTGGTCGAGTCCAACTGGTTCGAGTGGGCCTACCGGGGCGTGGGCGAGAAGCCGCTGGAAACCGACGGACTCTCGCTGGGCCAGGCCTCGGTGGCGGACGAGATCGCCGCGTACCGGGCGGCGATCGCCCGGTCGAACGCCATCGCCGCCGCCGTCGGCGCCGACCTCGACCGGCCGGGGGTGCGCTCGCTGCGGCCGGACGGCGAGGCGCCGTCGCTGCGCTGGGTGCTCGTCCACATGATCGAGGAGACCGGCCGGCACGCCGGGCACGCGGACATCATCCGCGAGCAGTTGGACGGCGCGGTCGGGCGCTGAGGCGCCGGGCGGGCTCCTCCTGGAGGGAGCCCGCCCGCTGCTGCCTAGTCGAAGAGGGACAGGTCCAGCGCTGCCAGCCGCTCCGGGTCGTTCAGCACGTCGATCGCGACGATCGCGCCCGCCACGACCGTGAACGCCATGACGGACATCGCCCTGCCGCCCGGTCCGATGACGACCGCGCCCGCCGTGCCGTTGACCAGCGCCGGGCGCGCGAACGGCGCCAGCCTGCCCCACAGCACCGCCTGGCCGGCCACCGTCGCGGCCCCCGCGAACACCACCGAGTGCCGGGCCCGCGCCGTGCCGCCGTCCGAGCGCAGCACCACGTCCGGGTCGAGCACGGCCACCAGCGCTTCGAGGTCGCCCTCGCGCGCGGCCGCGAAGAACGCGTCGACCGCGGCCCGCTGCCGGGCCAGGTCCCTGTCCGGCGCGGGCGCCTGCCCCTGCACCTTGCGGCGGGCCCGGCTGGCCAGCTGGCGGGTCGCGGCGGCGGTCTTCTCGATCAGCGGCGCGATCTCCTCGAACGGCACCGCGAACAGGTCGTGCAGCACGAACGCGACCCGCTCGGCGGGCGACAGCGACTCCATCACGACCATCAGCGCCAGGCCGACGGAGTCCGCGAGCATCACCTCCTGCTCGGGGTCCACCACGCCCTCCCGCCCGAGGAGCGGGTCCGGGATGCGCGGCGCGCCGCCGGCCTCGCCCGCGTCCAGCGGCTCCTCCCGGCGCTGCGTGCGCGAGCGGAGGAAGTTCAGGCACACGCGGGAGACGACCGTGGTCAGCCAGGCACCGAGGTTGGCCACTCCGCTCGTGTCGGTGCGGTCGTAGCGCAGCCACGTCTCCTGGACGGCGTCCTCGGCCTCCGCGACCGAGCCGAGCATCCGGTACGCGACCGCGCGCAGATGGGACCGGTGCCCCTCGAACTGATCGGCAGGTGCGGTTATCTGATTCACCGTGTGTTTTCCTCGTCCCCGTCGGCTCACTGGCTGAAGCACAGGCAACCTAACCGCTCCCGCCCCGAGAGCGGGGCCCGGGGCCCGGGTCCGCGGTGACCGCCGGAGGGCTGCGCCTACGAGCCGCCGATCCGACGCCCGGCCGCCTTGAGCACGGCCTCGGTGGTGACCACCTTCGCGAACCGCATCGCGTGCAGCACGGTGCTGGTGGCGCGGGCGAGTTCGGCGGCGAGCGTTCGTCCTGGCGGAGGCGGGGCTGATGGACGGCCGGGAGGCCACCACGCACTGGGCGCTCGCGCCTCCGATCCGCTCGCCGCCGCCCGCACGGAGATCCTTGCTTCGCTGGACACCCAGTGGACGGTCCGCCGGATGGCCGCCGCCGCGCTGATGTCGGAGCGCACCTTCGCCCGCCGCTTCGCCGAGGCCACCGGCACCACCCCGCTGCGCTGGCTCCTCGAACAGCGGGTCCTGGCCGCCCAGCGCCTGCTGGAGGAGACCGACCTGCCCGTCGACGCCGTCGCCACCCGCTGCGGCTTCGGCTCGGCGGTGTCGCTGCGCCCCGCCTTCACGTCCCGCGTCGGCGTGCCCCCGCGCGAGTGCCGGCGGGCGTTCCGGGGGTGTGAGGGGGCCTGACCGGGGCTGAACAAATGTCTTGGACGTTTGTGTTGCACGATCGTCTGACTCCTGGGTATGGTCATCTCATCAACCGCTTCACAGGGGGAACGACCATGGACGACGCCATCCGCTCCGAGCTCGCCATCGACGGCCGCCGGCTCTCCTACCTCGACTTCGGCGGCACCGGCCGCCCGCTGCTCGCCCTGCACGGGCACCTCTCGGAGGGCGCCGTGTTCGGGCAGCTGGCTGCCGCGCTCGGGCCGGAGTGGCGGGTCATCGCGCCCGACCAGCGTGGGCAGGGGGAGTCGGAGCGGGCCGGGGACTACTCGCGCGAGGGGTACCTCGCGGACATCGAGGCGCTGCTCGACCACCTCGGGCTCGCCCGGGTCGTGCTCCTCGGGCACTCGCTCGGCGGCATCAACGCCTACCAGTTCGCGGCCCGGCATCCCGAGCGCGTCGCCGCCCTGGTCAACGCGGAGGGCCCGGCGGCGCTCGGGCTGGACGGGAGCCACCCGCTGGGCTTCCTGCTCCACCTGCCGTACGACGCCTCCAGCCGCGACGCGCTCGTCGCCGCGCTCGGCCCCGCCGCGCCGTACTTCGAGGACCGCCTGCGCGAGAACGCGGACGGCAGCTGGCGCCTGCCGTTCCACCCGCAGGACATGTACGCCTCCGAGGAGGACGTCCACGGCGACCACTGGGCGGACTGGACGGCCACCACCTGCCCCGCCCTGCTGGTGCACGGCACGAAGGGCCCGGGCGTCCTCCCGGCCGAGCAGGCCGAGGAGATGGCCGCCCGCCGCCCCGGCACGGCCCGGGTGCAGCTGGACGCCGACCACCTGGTGGTCACCACCGCCGCCGACGAGTTCGCCGCCGCCGTGAGGGAGTTCCTGGCCACGGTGTGAGGGGGCGGGGTGGCGGCCCTCAGCGCCGCCACCCCGTTGGCCTTTCGGCACCCGAGCGGTGGTTCGTTGAGCCAAACCCCACGTTCGGGTGGAGTCAGAGGGACTCCGGGGGACACAGGACGAGGTCGGTGACGGTCGCCCAGTGCTCGTCGGGCGCGGTGACGATGATGTACCGCTCCCGGTCGGGGAGTTGGGGGATCAGTGTGCTGGAGCAGCCGTGCGCCTGGTGGACGTGGACGGGGAAGCGCAGGCCGTTGAAGTGGATGTCCCGGCCGATGTAGGCGGTGGGCATGCCGAAGTCCGCTGAGGTGGGCTCGATGCGGCCGGAGTCGGCGAGGAAGGTCCACAGCTGGCTCTCGGGCGTCGAGACGGGTCGCACCCGGTGGCTGGCCGGCACGAGCCGGGAGCTCTGGACGATCGCGACGAGTTCGCGGTCCTGGTGGTAGTTCACGTCGAGGTGGCAGAGGAACCCGTCGGAGGATCCCGAGCCCAGCGTCACCCGCCACTCGGGCGGCGCGTTCCGGACTACGGCGATGGGCCCGCCCCACTCCTCGGCGATCTCGCGCATGGCTCCCCCTCCGGCGGTCGTCGGCCCTCAGTACATCACTGGGGGGTGGTGTTCGCGCGCTCCCGGCAGCGGGTGAGGGCAGGCTTGATGCGGGGGTCCGGCGGGGTACGGGAGGCGAGGAGTTCGCCGGCGGCGACGAGGGCCGACCAGTAGTGGGCGGGATCGCCGACGCCGGGGCGGGGTTGGGTGGCCGCCAGGGAGAGGAACACGGCGGTCAGGTTGCCGGTGACGAACCAGCGGGCGATGCCGTGCTGGTGCCCGGCGCGGATGACGCCGAGGGCGTCGATGGCGAAGAGGAACTGGTCGACGACGGCCAGGTCGTGGGCGTCCAGGGGCTTCGGGACGTCGAACACGCCGAGCGCTTCGAGGACTTCACCGGTGTCGGCCTCGGAGTTGGGGCGCGGATCGGCGAGGAGGGCGTCGAAGTACTCGTCGATCCGGCGGGTGGTCTCGGTGGGGGAGATGCCGAGGGCGAGGCAGACGGCACGGGCGGAGGCCGCCGGCTCACGGGTGCGGCGGGCGAGGGAGGCGTACGCGTCGGCGGGGGTGGAGCCGGTGTCGAACAGGTGCCGGGCGAGGGTGACGAGGTGCATCGGCGGCCTTCAGACGGCGAGGGAGATGGGGGCGAGGGCGGGAGCGGGCGCGATGAGGACCCAGACGAACTTGCCGATCCCGCCCGCACGGGGGCAGCAACCCCAGCGCTCGGCAAGCTCGTTGACGAGGAGGAGGCCTCGCCCGTGTTCGCTGGTGGGGATGGCAGGGAGGAGGGAGGGGCGGCCGGCGCCGGCGTCATGGACTTCGAGGCGAAGGCGGCGGTTGATGAGGGCGAAGCGGACTTCGATCAGACGGTCGGCGGGCGCGTCGGAGTGCTGTACGGCGTTGGAGAAGAGCTCGGAGAGGAGCAGTTCGGCGGTGCCGGAGTAGCGGTCGCCGAAGGGCAGCGCCGAGAGGTACGCACGGAGCAACTGGCGGGCGACGGGCGTGGAGGAGGCCCGGGAGTCGAGGCGCGCGGCGAACGTGCGGGGGCGGCGGGCGGTTTTGAGCATGGGGGGACCTCGGGGGGCGGATGGGGGGAGTGTGAGAGGGGCGCGCAATCACGCTATGCATGCAGATGATTGCGTTCCGGTCTCAATCATCCGGGTGCGGGGCTACGGTGACGACCAGATCGGGGTGCACGCCGTGCACCACACATCTGGGGGCAGTGATGGCACATTCGAAGACTCGGCAAGGACCGACGGCGAGCTCGGCGGTCCTGTTCGGCGAGGAGCTCCGGCACGCGCGCAAGGCAGCGGGCTACACCCAAGAGGAGTTGGGCAAGCTCCTGCACTGCGACCGGACGGTGATCACGCGGACCGAGGGCGGCAGGCGGAAGCCGTCGATCGAGGAAGTCGAGGAGTATGGTCGGCTGTTGAACACCGGCGACCTGCTGATGCGGCTGTACGGCCGTGTCGACTGGGAGGCCTCGATCGAGCACCCGGACTGGTTCCAGGAGTACGTGGACCTGGAGGCGATCGCGATCGCGCAGCGGGTGTACCAGAACAGCGTGATGTACGGCCTGTTGCAGTGCTGGCAGTACGCGCGCGCACTCTTCGGAACCGGTGATGCAGTCGGCAAACCGGAGGAGATCGAGGAGCTGACCAGGGCTCGACTCAGTCGGCAGACGCGCTGGCTTGAGCCTGATGGGCCGTTGTTGCTTGTCATTCTCGACGAGAGTGCCATCCGTACGGTTATCGGCGGGGCGACCGTGATGAGATGCCAGATGGAACACCTCCTGCGGGTGGCCCAACTCCCCAACGTCGTCATCCACGTGGCGCCGTTTACCATTCGGCGGACTCTCATCGACGCGGCTATGGTGTTGCTGGAGCTACCGGACGAGGAGCATTGGCTCTACTCGGAGAGCCTCGATCGAGGGTATCTGAGCGGTGATTCTGCCGCTGTAGCCAAGCATCAGCGTCGCTATGATCAGCTCCGTTCTGAGTGCCTGTCAGAGAGCGACTCGCTTCGGTTGATCGCCGAGGTGCTGGAGGGTTTCAGGGATGATGAGCAACGAGCTCGCCGCAGCCGCCTGGCGGAAGAGCAGCTACAGCGGCACCAACGGCGGCAACTGCATCGAGGTGGCCCCCGGATTCCTTCCCGGCGCCGTCCCGGTGCGTGACTCCAAGGACCCGCACGGCCCGGCCCTCGTCTTCCCCGCTCCCGCCTGGGCGAGCTTCGTCGCGGCCGTCCGGGCCGGCGACTTCCCCTCCTGACCCCGGGGTGGTCAGAAGCACCCCTCCGGGTGGGCTACTATTTACTCATCACCCAGATGCGCGGGTGGCGGAATAGGCAGACGCGCTGGATTCAGGTTCCAGTGCCCGAAAGGGCGTGGGGGTTCAACTCCCCCCTCGCGCACAAAGGTCAACCGACCGAATGAGGCCGGTCAACCCGACGAAATGTCGGGTTGACCGGCCTCATTGCATTCGTCAGTGCTGCAGTGCGGCCTTGGCGGCGGCAATGATCAGCCCGAGCAGAAGGTTGACGGCGCCGCTGACCACCACCAGACGGCGAGTCGCGCCGGCGCGGACCAGTGCGGCACTGGCCCAGCCGACCAGCTCGGCCCCGGCCACGGCGAGGGCGAACCAGGCTGTTCCCGTCACTCCGATCCCCAGGAGCGGACTGATCGCCACGGCAGCGGCCGGAGGAACGGCGGCCATGACGATCGGCCACTCGCGGGCGCCCTCGCGGCGGATCTCCTCCCAGGTCAAGGACTTGTGCGCCAGCCGGTCTCCGACGAGGGCGGTGTAGACGTGCGTAGCCCAGAACACCAGCGCGGTGACGAGCAGGAGCAGCACGAGCTGGATCCGCGGGAAGGGGCCGAGGCCGGCCCCGGCCACGACCGATGCGGCGAGGATCGATCCGTAGAGCGCGCTGACGTAGTCGGTCCGAGCTGCGCGGGGCTGCTTGTGAGCGGGTCCGTCCACGTTGTCGACGGTCATCCGCCGGTGGCGAAGCCGGGGAACAGCGTCATCCCGCCATCGACGTAGAGTGTGGCGCCCACGACGTAGTCGAACAGGTCGGATGCCAGCGCGGCCACTGCGGTGGCGATGTCCTCCGGGTCGCCGACCCGGCCGTAGGGGATCAGGCGGAGCAGGTCGGCCTCCGCCTCCGGAGAGTCCCAGGCGGCTCGGTTGATGGGGGTGCGGATCGCTCCAGGGGCGACCGCGTTGACCCTGATCCTGTGAGGTGCGAGCTCCTGGGCCAGGGTCTGCATCATCATCAGGACGCCGCCCTTGGAGGCCGCGTAGTTCACGTGCCCCGCCCAGGGAATGACCTGGTGGACCGAACTCATGCAGATGATCTTTCCCGCGGACTTGGAGACCTCCGGGACGACTCCTCTGCGCAGGAACTCCTTGGTCGCCTCCCGGGCACACAGGAACTGGCCGGTCAGATTGACGTCCAGGACCTTCTGCCATTGCGCCAGGGTCATGTCGGTGGCGGCTGCGTCCCGCTGGAGGCCCGCGTTGGCCACCAGGACGTCGATCGTGCCGAACTCGTCGACCATGTGGGAGATCATCCCGGCCACCTGGTTCTCCTGGGAGACGTCGGCCTCGTGCGCGTAGGCCCGCACCCCGGAGCTCTCGATCTCCCGCACCACCTCTTCGGCGGATTCGCGATCGGACACGTAGTTGACCACGACATCGGCACCGGCCTTTCCCAAGCCGATGGCGGTGGCCTTGCCGATTCCGGAGTTCGCGCCGGTCACCAAGGCTTTCTGGCCTTTGAGCAGCGAATAGGCGGCGGTCGCGTGACTCTCGCCGGTGCTGGTGCCCATCGATGTCTCTCCCTCTCTGCGGCGGTACACGGAACAGAAGCACGAGCACCAGTACGCGGTGCGGCTCGGCTCGCGCCCTTGGTCCGTCCGGGGGAGGACCCGGTCCGGATCACCGCTGACTTCACCGCTCCGGCGGGTCGGCCGCGGCGCGGGGTGTCTCACCTCATCGGCCCGGTGGACGTGCGCCGTGCCGGGAGGGCCTTCCATGGTGGACCGGGGACACCACGTGTCCGGGCTGCACGCGGATCATGGGGCACCTCCCGGCCGAAGGCGGGGGAGCGGATCAGTGGCAGTGCCACGACGCTGATGAAGCGGAGACCTGATGAGGCTTGTCGTTGATCTCAACCGGTGCCAGGGGTACGCACAGTGCGCCTTCCTGGCCCCGGAGGCGTTCACCATGCACGGTGACGAGGCGCTGATGTACGACCCGCAACCCGACGACGCGCAGCGGGAGAACGTGATGCGGGCAGCGCACGCCTGCCCGGTCAAGGCCATCACCGTGGAAGGCACGGACGGGGCGTTGATCGCGGAGAGGGCGGGTGCCTCCCGTGTCGGTTGACGGTTCACTGCAGAAGCTCAGGCGTGAGGGACACATCGTCATCGTGGGAGCCTCTCTGGCGGGCCTGCGGGCCGCCGAGACGCTCCGCGACGAAGGCTTCGCCGGCACCCTCACCCTGGTCGGTGACGAGCCGCACGAGCCGTACGACCGGCCGCCGCTGTCCAAGCAGGTCCTGCTCGGCAGAGTGCCCGCCGACCACACGGAGCTGCCCCGGCGCCGGGCGCTGGACGCGCGGTGGCGGCTCGGCGTCGCGGCCACCGGGCTGGACCTGGCAGCCAAGCGGGTGCACCTCGCCGACGGCGACTCGCTGGAGTACGACCGGCTGCTGATCACGACCGGCGTCCGCGCCCGGCCCTGGCCGCACGAGCTGGAGGCCGACCTGGACGGGGTCTTCGTGCTGCGCACCAGCGACGACGCCGCCCGCCTGCATCGCCGGCTGAGCGCGGGCCCGAACCGGGTCCTGGTCATCGGGGCCGGATTCACCGGCTCCGAGATCGCCTCCGCCTGCCGTGAGCGCGGACTGGACGTCACCGTCGTCGAGCGCGGCGCGGCTCCCCTGGTGGGCGCACTCGGCGGCGTCGTCGGCGAGGTGGCCGCGAAGCTGCAGCGCGAGCACGGCGTCGACCTGCGGTGCGGTCTCATGGTCACCGGGCTGGAGGGGGACTCCGCGGGACGCCTGCGGCGTGCGCACCTGTCGGACGGCAGCTCGGTCGAGGTGGAAGTGGCGGTCGTCTGCCTGGGGGCGACCCGCAACACCGAATGGCTCGCGTCATCCGGTCTCGGTGCCGGCCCGCGCGGGATCGCCTGTGACGCCGGCTGCCGGGCCTTCGACGTGCGGGGCATCGTCACCGACGACGTCTTCGTCGCCGGTGACGTCGCCCGCTCCCCCCACGCGCTCTTCGGCTACCAGTTCCTCTCCCTGGAGCACTGGGGCAACGCGGTCGCGCAGGCCGAGATCGCGGCCCACAACATGATCAGCTCCGGCCCGGACCGCCGCCCGCACCTCTGGACGCCGTCCTTCTGGTCCGCCCAGTTCGGCGTCAACATCAAGTCCGTCGGCGTGCCGCCCATGGCTGACGAGATCATCGTCACCCAGGGGTCCCTCGACGAGCACTGCTTCACCGCGGCCTACGGCTACCAGGGCCGCATCATCGCCGCTGTCACCTTCGACCAGGCGAAATGGCTGGAGTTCTACCAGAAGCAGATCGAACAGGCCGCGCCGTTCCCTCCCGAGTTCACCACCGTCGACCGGCGCCCCGAGGGGATGCGGCCGGTACCGGCCGCCTTCCCCGACCCCTCCCTGCCCAGCCACGGCCCCACCGTCACCCTCAGCGGCCACTCGCCGTCCGACCGGCGCGTCTCGTTCACCCCCCTCCACGCCTGACTCGGAAGGACCCACGCCATGACGTCGGTCGCACTCCTGCGCCAGATCACCGACTACGCCAACCGCGCCGACCCGTACCCCCTGTACGCCGAGCTCCGCAAGACCCCGGTGGTGCGGGACGAGGACGGTCCCTACCTGGTCAGCACGTACTGGGAGATCCACAGCCTGCTCCACGACCCGCGGGTCAGCTCCGACAACCGCAACCTGAGCCCCGAGGCAACCAGGACCGTCTCCCAGGAGGACGACCCGGACCTGCCGCCCGCCTTCATCAGGCTCGACCCGCCCGAGCACGACAGGCTGCGCGGACTGGCGATGCGGCCCTTCGGGCCGCCACACACCCCTCGACGGGTGTACGAGATGCGCGGCGAACTCGGCGAGATCGTGTCCGGACTCATCGACGGCTTCCGGGACCGGGGACAGGTCGACCTCGTGGAGGACTTCTCCTACCCCTTCCCCGTCACGGTGATCTGCAGGCTGCTCGGGATCCCCCGGGAGGACGAGGCGCGCTTCCACGGCTGGGCCGACACGATCGCCGCCAGCGTCGATCCCGCCCACGGCACGGCCGAGGAGCGCGAAGCGCAGCTGCAGGTCTTCCGCCGGGCCCGGACCGACCTCGCCGCCTACCTCGCCGCCCTGATCGAGGAGCGCCGCCGCTCACCCCGCGACGACATGCTCTCCGCGATGGCCGCCGGCCACGGACCGGACGGCCGGATGTCACCGGTCGAAATGGTCAGCACCTCGATCCTGCTGCTGATCGCCGGCCACGAGACCACGGTCAACCTCATCACCAACGGGATGCTCACCCTGCTGCGCAACCCCGACGTCCTCCAGCGGCTGCGTGACGACCCCGACCTGGTCGTGCCGCTGGTGGAAGAGCTGCTGCGCTACGAGCCGCCCGTGCACCTGCTGCCGCAGAAGACCACGCTGGCCGACATCGAGATCGCCGGGACCACCATCCCCAAGGGCGCTTCCCTCTGGCTGGTGCTCGCCTCCGGCAACCGGGACCCCCAGAGGTTCCTCGACCCCGACCGCTTCATCCCCGACCGTCCCGACAACCAGCACCTCGGTTTCAGCAGTGGCGTGCACAGCTGCTTCGGCGCTCCCCTCGCCCGGCTGGAGGCCCAGCTCGCCCTGGCCGAACTCGTCCGCCGACTCGACAACCCCCGCCTGGTCGAGGACCCGCCCCCGTACCGCCGCAACGCGGTCCTCAGGGGCCCCCAGCACCTGGGCATCGCCTTCGACGGCGTCCGGCAGTAGTCCGACCCCACTCCGTCACGCCTCGGCCCGCCGCACGTGAGCGGCGGGCCGAGACGCACGGGACCTCCGGTCAGCGGTCGCGCTGCCGGTCGAGGGCGTCGTCGAGGGTGGTGGCCGCCATGATCAGCGACAGATGGGTGAACGCCTGCGGGAAGTTGCCCAACTGCTCGCCGCTGGGGCCGATCTCCTCGGCGAAGAGGCCGACGTGGTTGGCATACGTCTGCATCTTCTCGAAGGCGTAGCGCGCCGGGCGCAGGCGCCCGGCGCGGGCGAGGGCGTCCACGTAGAGGAAGGTGCAGAGGCTGAAGGTGCCCTCCGAGCCACGCAGACCGTCGGGAGAAGCCTCGGGGTCGTAGCGGTAGACGAGGCTGTCGGAGACGAGGGTGCGCTCCATCGCGTCCAGGGTCGACAGCCAGCTCTCCGTCCGGGGGGCCATGAACCCGACCCGGGGGATCAGCAGCAGCGAGGCGTCGAGGACATCGCCTCCGTAGTACTGGACGAGGGCCTGCTCCTTCGCGTTCCAGCCGCGCTGCATCACCTGTTCGAGGATGGTGTCGCGAGCGGCGGTCCAGCGGACGGTGTCGGCAGGACGGCTGAACTCGGCTGCCAGGCGCAGGCCACGGTCGAAGGCCACCCAGGACATGATCCGGCTGAAGGTGAAGTCGTTGCGTCCGCCGCGGGTCTCCCATATACCCTCGTCGGGGCGGTCCCAGGAGTCGGCGAGCCAGTCCAGCGTCCGGGCGAGGTTCTTCCAGCCGTGGTAGCCGGCCCGCATGCCGATCTCGCGGCCCTCCGCCAGGGCGTACAGCGCCTCGCCGTAGATGTCGAGCTGGAGCTGATCGGCGGCGGCGTTCCCGGCCCGCACCGGGTACGAGCCGCGGTAGCCCTCCAGGTGTTCGAGGACCTCCTCCGTCAGCTCGGGGTCTCCGTCGACCCGGTACATGATCTGGAGCGGTTCGCCACCGGCGCCCTCGTGGCTCCACAGGCGGTCCCCCAGCCAGCGGGTGAACTGCGCCGCCTCCTCGGTGAACCCGAGGTCCAGCAGTGCCCGTACGGACAGTGAGCCGTCGCGGACCCAGGTGTACCGGTAGTCCCAGTTCCGCTCGCCGCCGACCTGCTCGGGCAGACCCATGGTGGCCGCGGCGATGGGGGCACCCGTAGGAGCGTAGGTGAGCAGTTTGAGCGTGATGGCGGAGCGGTTCACCGCGCCCGGCCACCGGCCTCGATACCGGGAACCGCGTACCCACTGCTGCCAGAAGTCCACGGTCTGCCACAGCAGCTCGGTCACGCCGTCCGGGGTCGGGGGCGGCGGCAGTTCCCCGTCCGGTCCGTCGACGGTGAAGACGGCGCCGGCCACCTCCCCGGCGTTCAGGGTGACCGCACCCCGTATGTCGGCGGCGTCCCGGCCGTCCACCTGCAGGGGAAAGGTGCTCTGCAAATGGGCGGTGACCCCCGGCGCCCGGAAGACGGCGGTGCCGTCCCGCAGGTCGAGTTCATGGGTGGCCCGGCCGTAGTCGAACCGCGGCCGGCACTCCAGGGCGAAGCGGACCGTTCCGCGTACGACCCGCACCCCGCGGACCAGAACGTGCCGTTCGGAGGGTGTTCCCATCCGGTCCGTCGGCATGAAGTCGAAGACCTCGCCGACCCCCTCCGGCGACATGAACCGCGTCACCAACACCGCCGTGTCCGGATAGTAGAGCTGTTTGCAGACGGTGGACCGGTCCTCGGGGGCGAGGAGGAAATAGCCGCCGCGATCGTGGCTCAGCAAGGCGGCGAAGACACTGGGCGAGTCGAACCGGGGAGCCGCGAACCAGTCGACAACCCCCTGGGACGAGACCAGGGCCGCAGTCTGCAGGTCGCCGACGAGCCCGTGGTCAGCGATGGGCGGATACCGATCCATGACCATCACGCCTCCCTTGAAGCCCTCCTATCCACTTTCCGCCCGGTCCGACGGCATCGCGAGAGGGAGACGAGTGTCCTGCGCCACCGTCACGAGGAGGTGAGGACCGCGATGCCGTCCCCCAACAGCTCAAGGCGACCGGGCTGACCTCCCGGGCGGTCGCGGCCGCCTTGAGCGGGCGTCGAGGAGGCTTCCCCCGGTCGGCGAGCGGGCCCATCATGGGGCTCCCCAGGAGAGCCCCCCAGGAGGCAGAGATGACGATTCCACTCCCCGTCCGGATCCAGGCCGCCGTCGTCCGGGGCGCGTACGCGCTGCCGGAGGGGGTGCGGCGGGCGATCGCGGGGGCGCCGGTCGTGCGGGACGGGCAGACGCTCGCGCTGGACGCGCAGCTGATCCTCAAGCTGCAGCGGCTGTCGAAGGCGACCCTGGTGATGCCGGGTGGGGTCGGGCCGTCGCGGGTGGCGATGGAGTACGCGCGGTACCTGGTGGGCGGGCCGGCGATCGGGCCGGTGGCCGTCCGGGAGGTCGAAATCCCGTCGGATCAAGGGGAGTTGGCGTCGACGCTGTACACCCCGGCCGGGCTGGGGGAGCGGTCCGGGCTGCTCGTGTACTTCCACGGCGGCGGCTGGGTGGTGGGCTCCCGGGCGAGCCACGACCACGTCTCGCGGTTCCTGGCGAAGCAGGCCGGGGTGCGGGTGCTGTCGGTGGAGTACCGCCTCGCGCCCGAGCACACGTACCCGGCGGCGGCCGACGACGCCCTGGCCGCAGTGGACTTCGCGCTCGCCAAGGCGGGCGACCTGGGCGCGGACCCGGAGCGGATCGCCGTCGGCGGCGACAGCGCGGGCGGCAACGTCGCCGCCGTCGCCGCCCGGCGGGCCGTGCGCAGGGGCGGTCCCGCGCCCGTCTTCCAGCTGCTGCTGTACCCCGCGACGGACGCGTCCGTGCGCCGGCCGTCCCGGGACCTCTTCGCCGACGGGTTCTTCCTCACCAGCGCCGACATGGACTGGTTCTTGGACCGCTACGCCCCCGAGCCGGTCGACCGGACCGACCCGGGCGTTTCGCCGCTGCTCGCCGAGGACCTGGCCGGCCTGCCACCCGCGTACGTCGGCACGGCGGGCTTCGACCCGCTGCGGGACGAGGGCGAGGCGTACGCGGAGGCGCTGCGGGCGGCGGGGGTCGCGGTGGAGCTGAGCCGGCAGTCGGACCTGATCCACGGGTACGCCAACTACATCGGGATCGGGCACCGGTTCCGCGAGGCGATGGCGGAGGCGGCGCAGGCGTTGCGGGCGGCACTCCGGTAGGTGCTTCGGCAGGCACTCCGGTAGAAGACGCATCGCGCCATGGGCCCGCGGCCCCGGGATCCGCTCCCGGGGGCGCGGGCCTTTCGCTGTGCGCCCCCACCGTCGCACGGGGGGTTCTCGGGGGCGGGCTCTTATTGTACTGTCCGTCTAATAAGCGGGTGAGCGGGAACCCGCAGGAGCAGGCACCTGGAGGCAGCCATGGCTCTCACCGGTCCGGTGGCCCGGAGACACGACCGCGGCGACCGTCACCCCCACGGCCACACGGCGGCGGACGACGACGTCTCGAAGCGGCTGCTGGAGTCGGCCGCCATGCTCTCCTACGATCCGTCGACCGAGATCGACTGGGACGCCCCCCTCCCCGACGGCCACTACGGCCTCAACCCCGAGTGGAGCACCCTCTACGGCACCCGGCTGTGGGACGAGATGACCGAGCGGCAGCGGGTGACCCTCACCCGGCACGAGGTCTGCTCGATCATGAACACCGGGATCTGGTTCGAGCTGATCCTCCAGCAGATGGTGCTCCGCGACCAGTACCTCAAGAACCCCGCCGGCGCCGAGTTCCAGTTCGCGCTCACCGAGATCGCCGACGAGTGCCGGCACTCGATCATGTTCGCGCGCGCCTGCCAGAAGATGGGCGTCCCGGCGTACCGCCCGAACAAGCTGATCGCACACGCCGGCCGGGCCTTCAAGTCGCTCGCGAAGGGCGAACTCGCCTACGGCGGCATCCTCGTGGCCGAGGAGGTGCTCGACGTCATGCAGCGCGACTGGATGCGCGGCGAGAACGTCCTGGACATCGTCCGCGGCACCTCCCGGATCCACGTCGTCGAGGAGTCCCGGCACATGAAGTTCGCCCGGCAGGAGATCCGCGAACGGATGCGGCACGCGGGCCCCGTCCGCCGGCGCACCTCCGCGACGGGCATCGCCATGGGCGCGTACGTCATCGTCACCAGCATGGTGCACCCCGGGGTGTACAAGGCCGCCGGGCTCGACGTCGCGCGGGCGCTCGCCGAAGTGCGGGGCAACGAGCACCGCAAGGCCATGATGCGCACCAGCTCCCGGCACCTGATGGCCTTCCTCGCCGAGACCGGGCTGCTCACGCAGCGCTCGGCGGCCGTCTACCGCCGCGTCGACATGCTCTGACGTCCCTTCCTCAGACCTCTCCCGTCCAGTGAGGACCCACCCCCGGCCATGGCCTACGCGATCACCCGTACCTGCTGCAACGACGCCTCGTGCGTGTCCGTCTGCCCGGTCAACTGCATCCACCCGACCCCGGACGAACCGGAGTTCGGCACGACCGACATGCTGTACATCGACCCGGCGGCGTGCATCGACTGCGGCGCGTGCGCGGACGCCTGCCCGGTGGACGCGGTCTTCCCGGTCGACCGGCTGCGCGGGCCCGACACCGTGTTCGGCGAGCTCAACCGGGACTGGTACCGCGAGCACCCGAGCGACCACGCCTGGGGCGCGCCCAGCTTCCCGCGCAGCCTGCCCGACGGCCTCGGGCCGCTGCGGGTCGCCGTGGTCGGCACCGGGCCGTCCGCCGGGTACACCGCGCAGGAACTGCTGCGCACCACCGGCGCCGAGATCACCATGATCGACCGGCTGCCCGTCACCGGCGGCCTGCTGCGGCACGGCGTCGCGCCCGACCACCAGTCGACCAAGCGCATCGCGGAGAGCTTCGCCGGCGTCTTCCACGACCCGCGACTGCGGATGTACCTCAACGTGGAGGTCGGGACGGACGTCACGCACGACGAACTCGCCGCCCACCACCACGCGGTGGTGTACGCGGTCGGCGCGGCGGCCGACCGGCGGCTCGGCGTACCCGGCGAGGACCTGCCCGGCAGCCTGCCCGCCACGACCTTCGTGGGCTGGTACAACGCCGAACCGACCGTGCCGGCCGACGCGGTGTCGCCGGCCTCCGCCGGCGGGCGGGTGGTCGTGGTCGGGAACGGGAACGTCGCCCTCGACATCGCGCGGATCCTGCTGACGGACCCCGACCGGCTCGCCGCCACCGACATCGCCGACCACGCGCTGGCGGCACTGCGCGGGAGCGGTGTCCGCGAGGTCGTGCTGCTCGCGCGGCGCGGGCCGGCGCAGGCGGCGTGGACGCGACCGGAATTCCTCGCGCTGCGCCGACTGCCGGGCGTGGACGTGGTGGTGGACGACCACCCGCAGGTGCGGGCCGCGCTGGACTCGCCGCACTCGCCGCATGCATCGCTGCTCGCCGGACTCCCGCTGGAACGGCTCGACGGCGAGACGGAACCGGGGGGCTCGGGGCGGCGGATCGTGCTGCGCTTCTTCTCGTCCCCCGTGGCGCTGACGGGGGACGGCGACGGCGTGACGGCGATGTCCGTCCGGCGGACGACCGGGGAGGAGGACGTGATCCGGACCGGCCTGGTCGTGCGCTCCATCGGCCACCGGGGCGTCCCCGTGCCCGGCCTCCCGTTCGACGAGGCGGCGCAGACGGTCGCCCACCACGGCAGCCGCGTCGACGGCCTGCCCGGCACGTACGTGGTCGGCTGGGCCAAGCGCGGCCCGTCCGGCGGCATCGGCGCCAACCGCGCCTGCGCCCGCGAGACCGTCGACGCCCTCCTGGACGACGCCACCGCCCGCACCCTGCCCGCCCCGTCCGCGACCCGCAAGGACTTCGACCGCCTCGTCCACCGCCGCCGCCCCGACGCGGTGGGCCTGAAGGAACTACGGGCGGTCGACCGCACCGAACGCACCCGGGGCGAAGCCGAAGGCCGGCCCCGGGTCAAGCTCGCCACCGTCCCGGACCTGCTGGCCGCCGGCCGGCGAAAGGCGTAGGCGACAAGCGGACAATCCCCTGTGGCCGTGGCCTCGCGCAGGAGATCGACCAGGTCGACTTCCTGCGCGACGTGGGGTGGGGGCGTGACGGAGGCTCACCTCGGCGGCTTGACGGCGGTGTGGACGTACCAGGCGACGTATTCCCGCACGGCGTACATCTCCACGGTGGAGCGGAGGTTGAGCCACCGGGCCGGATCGCCGAGCCGGCGCAGCAGCGCCCACGGCAGCCGGAAGTACGCGTGCACGGCCTCCGTCGTGGGCGTGTAGTACGGGGTCGCGTCCAGCGCCTCCTCGACCTCGAACCCGGCCTCGGCGAGCATGCGCGGGAGGTTCCGGGCGTGGTACACCTTCGCGCCCGTCATCACCATCGCGTCCAGGTACGGTTCGAGCAACGCCCTTGCGTCCGCGGCCATTTCGTCCAGCGGAACGGTGCTCATCGGGCCGAGCAGCACCAGCCGTCCGCCCGGGCGCAGCACCCGGTGGAACTCGGCGAGGGCGCGCGCCGGGTCGTAGGAGTGGACGAGCGTCTCCATCGAGTAGGCGCCGTCGAACGTGTCCTCGTGGAACGGGAGTCGGTGGTAGTCGCCCCGTGAGAAGGAGGTGCGGTCCGCCAGCCCCGCGCGGGCGCTCAGCCGGTTCGCCGCGTCGACGTGGAAGTCCAGCACGTCGACGCCGGTGACCGCGAGCCCGAACCGGGCGGCCATCGCCCGCGCCACCACGCCCGCCCCGGAGCCCGCGTCGAGCACCCGGGAGCCGGGCGGGAGCGCCAGCTTGCGGCCGAGCACGTCCTCCAGCTGCCGCTGCGCCCGCCAGAGGCGCCACTTCGACTGCCCGGGCTCGGTCCACCCCCAGTGCCGGGCGTTGCGGGCCACCCGGGTGTAGAACAGCCGGCTTCCCCTGCGGCCGTAGACCCGGCGCAGCCCGGTGAGGTCGAGTTCCTGAGCGCCCATGCGGACAAGCTAGCTCCGGGCGTGAGGCGCCGACTCGCGCGCCACGCACGGGGCTTGGTCGTAGGACAACCCGATCGGTCGACCGGCGTGTTCCGCCGCCAGGCCGTGACGGGCCCCGTCGCGTCGCCGAGCCGCGGGATCGCGCGGTGGCCGGTTCCGGGGCCGGGTGCACCTCGGCGACCGGGAGCCTTGCGCCCGCACCCTTGTCCGGGTTCGCCTCACGGCCCGCACGGTCGCGGTGCGTCCGGCCCCGGCTCGCGGAAGTGCAGGACGAACCGGGCGCTGCTGCCGTCGATCCGCCGCCGCACGTACAGCGCCGGGGCGCCGTCCGGGGTGCAACTGACGCCCTCGCGCACCAGCAGTGGCGTGCCCGCGGGGACGCCCAGCAGCTCGGCGTCCGCGAGGTCCGCGCCGATCGCGCCGAACGCCCGCCAGTCGTACTCCAGCTCCACCCCGGCCGCCCGGGCGAGGTCCAGCACCAGGTTGCCGGGGCGGCCCGGGCGTACCAGCTCCGCCGGCAGCGGCCCGAACGCCACCCAGTAGCTGCACGCCGCCCGCGCCCGCCCGCCGAGGCGGATCACCGTGTCGACCCGCGACAGCTCGCCCGGCCCGCGGCCCAGCTGCCGGGCCGCCTCCTCGTCCTGCGCCGAGCCGGCCACCGGCGGCGCGCCCACGACGAACTCGCCGTCGGACCCGCCCCCCGGCAGGGCGCCGTGCACGCTGCCCAGGTCGAACCGCTGGCTGCGCGGGTCCACCGCGATCGAGACGCGCACCGCCGGCGGCCGGACGAACGTGCCCACCCCGCGCCGGATCTCCACCACGGCCGCGCGCTCCAGCTCCGCCACCGCCTGCCGCACCGTGAGCCGGTTCACACCGAACTCGGCGCTCAGCTCCGGCTCGCTCGGCAGTCGCGCGCCCGCCGGGTACGCGCCGGAGTCGATCCGCTCCTGGAGCTGCCGCGCCAGGCGGCGGTAGACGGGGGTGTCGGGAGGGTTGGTCGCCACAGGCTCGATCCTACGAAGGCTTCCGGGTCGACGATTCCCGTCCGCAGCGGTGCCATGGAAGGAAGCACAGGAGGCGGCGGCTTGCCCGCGACCCCCCGGAGCGGCTAGACATCCGGACGACACATCTAGACGTCTAGATGTCCTGCACAGCCGCTCGAAAGGCCTCGCATGTCCCTGCTCAACTTCCGCGACTCCGCCGTCCTCGGCGACCCCGAGGGCCGGCGGGTGCGCCCCGGTGTGCTCTACCGCTCCGCCCAGCCGTTCCCGGCCGCCGACGCCGCCACCGTCGAGCAGCTGCGGACCCGCGACATCCGCACCATCGTCGACCTGCGCGACGGCTTCGAGACCGACCCGGCCGACTGGGCCGCCGCCGGGTCCGCCGGGATAGCCGTCGTCGCCGCCCCAGTGAACCCCGCCACCGACGGCCTCGCCGAGCGCATGCGCACCATGACCACCGCCGCCGACCTCGGCCACTTCTACGTGCTGATGGCCGAGTCCGCCCCCGCGGCCGTCGTCGCCGCCGTCGAGGCCGCCGCCCGTCCGGGCGCCGTCCTGCTGCACTGCGCCGCCGGCAAGGACCGCACCGGCCTGCTCACCGCGCTGCTGCTCGACCTGCTGGACGTCCCGGCCGAGCGCATCGTCGCCGACTACGTCCGCACCGCCGACGCCCTGCCGCAGATCTTCGCGGGCCTCGCCGAGCGCCACCGCACCGCCCTCAACGACCGCCGCGACCTGCACATCCCGGCCCCGCTGCTGCAGGCCCCGGCCGAGGCGATGGCCGTCTTCCTCGACCTCGTCCGCACCCGCCACGGCGGCGCCGCCGCCTTCCTCCCCGCCTGCGGCGTCACCCCGGAGACCCTCGCCGCCTTCCGGGCCAAGGCCGCCGCCGCCCGCTGACCCGCCGTCGGCCCGCCAATTCGGTTGCCGCCGGACCACCCGCCCTGGCAACGTCCCCCGGTATGACCGCGCTGCGCGAGATCCGGGCCGACCACGACGAGCGGACGATCGTCCTCTACCAGGCGTACGCCCCCGCCGTCGCCGAACCGGCGCTGGCGGCGGGCCGGTTCACGGCGCCGTTCTCGTTCCACCGGATGACGTGGATCAAGCCGTCGTTCCGCTGGCTCATGCACCGCAGCAACTGGGCGCGCAAGCCCGGCCAGACACGGGTGCTGGCGGTCCGGATCACCCGGGCCGGCTGGGAGGAGGCGCTGTCCCGGGCCGTCCTGACGACGGCGCACCCGGACGAGGTCGCGGGTGCGGACGTGCACGTCCAGTGGGACCCGGAGCGGACGCTGCGCGGGGGAGCGCTCAACCACTACAGCATCCAGGTGGGCGTCGGCCGTTCGCTGATCCGGACCTTCGCCGAGGAGTGGGTGGTCGGCCTCACCGACCTCACCCCGCAGGTGCACCGGATCGCCGACCTGGTCCGCGCAGGCCGGGCGGCGCAGGCCCAGCGCCTGCTGCCGCCCGAGCGTCCGTACCCGCTGCCGGCCGCGATCGCGCGCCGTCTCGACCCTTGCCGGCGCCGTTGAGGCCGAGGAAGCCGGTGACGGTGCCCGCCCGGACGGTGCAGGACAGGTCGTCGACGGCGAGCTTGTCGCCGTACCAGTTGTTGAGCCGCTCGATCTCGATCACGGGGACAACGGTGGCGGTCGGGCCCGCACCCGGGCATCGGGCGACGGGACACAACGCGCGGTCACCGCACTGGCCCCGGGGCTTAGGCCCGCGGACCAATGTGCCGCCGGGCGGGTGATCGATACGATCGGGCGATGATCACCGAACCCCGCCCGCCCCTGCTCCGGCGCCTGCCCCCGGGCGTGTGGGTGGCGGCGTTCTGGGTGTCCGTCGTCGTCTTCCGGTTCTTCACCCGCGACGACGAACTGCGCCACCTCCTCACCTACAACGGCAACCCCGAGGACATGCCGCTGGTGGTCACGGCGGTGGTCACCACGGCCGTCGCGGCGTTGCTGGTCCGCCTGCCGCCGGCCGCCATCGCGGTGGCGCTCGCGGGCAGCCTCTTCTCGCTCGGGATGTGGCGGGTCCCCGAGGCGACGGTCGTGCAGTTCCTGATCGCCGACGCGGTCGTCGGCTACTGCGCGGCCACCCGCTCCCGGCTCGTCTCCGTGTGCGCCGCGGGGATGCCGGTCGCCATGCTCGTCGGCCTGTTCCTCTGGGGCGCCCTCAACGGCTACCCCGTCAACCCGATGGCCTACGGCGGCCTCGCCGCGACCGTCGCGATCGCCTGGCTCGTCGGCAACACCGTCCACCAGAGCCGCAGCCACGCCGAGGCTCTGCGCGGGCGCGCCACCGAACAGGCCGTCACCGCCGAACGGCTGCGCATTGCCCGCGAGCTGCACGACATGGTCGCCCACAGCATCGGCATCATCGCGATCCAGGCCGGCATGGGCAGCCGGGTCATGGACACCCAGCCCGCCGAGACCCGCAACGCGCTCGACGCCATCGAGGCCACCAGCCGCGAGACCCTCGCCGGGCTGCGCCGGATGCTCGGCGCGCTGCGGCAGGGCGAGGGCGAGTCCGCACCGCTCGAAGTCGCCCCCGGGCTGGCCGAGCTGGACCGGCTCGTGGAGAAGACCGCGGGCGCCGGCGTCCGCGTCGTGCTCACCCGCACCGGCGAGCAGCGCCACCTGCCCGCCGACGTCGACCTCGCCGCCTTCCGGATCGTCCAGGAGGCCGTGACCAACGTGGTCAAGCACTCCGGCACCCGGGACTGCCACGTCACCGTCGCGTACGAGCCGGACTCCGTCACCGTCACCGTCGTCGACCTGGGCTCCGGCGCCGGTCCGGACACCGGGTCCGGCTACGGCATCGCCGGCATGCGCGAGCGGGTCGGCCTGCTGCACGGCGAGTTCAGCGCCGGCCCGCGCCCCGAAGGCGGCTTCCGCGTCGCCGCCCGACTGCCGCTCCCCGTGGAGGTGGGACCGTGATCCGTGTCGTCCTGGTCGACGACCAGCCGCTCATCCGCACCGGCCTGCGCGTGCTCATCGCCGACACCCCCGACCTGGAGGTGGTCGGCGAGGCCGGCGACGGCGCCGAGGCCGTCGAACTGGTCACCCGGCTGCGCCCGGACGTCGCCGTCATGGACATCCGCATGCCCGGCGTCGACGGCATCGAGGCCACCCGCCGCATCGTCGCCGACCCCGGCACGGCCACCCACGTGCTCGTCCTCACCACCTTCGACGACGACGACTACGTGTACGGCGCGCTGCGCGCCGGCGCGAGCGGCTTCCTCGTCAAGGACCTCGCCCTGGAGACCATCCTCGACGGCATCCGCGTGGTCGCCGCCGGGGACGCCCTGATCGCGCCGAGCATCACCCGCCGCCTGATCGGCGAGTTCGCCGCCCGCCCGCAGTCCGCGCCGTCGCGCCGCCCGGTCGCGCAGAACATCACCGAGCGCGAGCGCGAGGTGCTGACGCTGGTCGGGCGCGGGCTCTCCAACGCCGAGATCGCCGAGCAGCTCGTCATCAGCGTGGCCACGGCGAAGGCGCACGTCGCCCGGCTGTTCACCAAGCTCGACGCCCGCGACCGGGTCCACCTGGTCATCCAGGCCTACGAGTTCGGGCTGGTCGCGCCGTAGCCGAAAGGCACGGGCGCCGGGGTGGGCCCACACGGCCCACCCCGGCGCCCGCTTTCCGGCGGCCGTCAGTTGGTCCGGTTGGTTCAGGGGACGACCGGGTGCGAGACCTCGCAGCCGCCCGCACCGCCGTTGTAGTCGTTCGCCCAGGTGCCCTGCATCGCGAACGAGCCGGTCGCGAACGTCACGTTCTGCGCGCCGCCGACGCCGCCGGTGCCCTTCCAGGCGCACTTGTCGGCGTTCTCGGAACCGGACGAGTCGGTCCAGCCGCCCGCCGGGTTCTGGTCGGTGACGGTCTCGGCGTACTCGTGGCCGTACACCATCGTCACGCCGTCCAGCAGGCCCGCGCTGCCGGTGTTGACGTAGTTCTGGCCGCACGAGGTGCCCATGTCGGTGACGTACGGGTCGTTGGTGAAGGCGAGGTCGCCGTACGGGGACGCGGCCGCGCCGCCGCTCAGGGTGGTGTCGCCGTTCCAGTCGTGCCAGGCGCAGAAGTTGCCGCTGGTGGTGTTGAAGCCGTCCGGGTGGGTGCCGGTGGGGGAGAGCACCACGTACTGGACGTTGCGGTTGGCCGCGGAGGTGGTGTTGCCGAAGTGACCGGCCGCGGCGATGGCCTCGTTGGCGATCTGGTTGCCGGTGGCCTGCCCCGGAGCGGTGGCCGACGAGTCGACCCAGACGCCGGCCAGCGCGCCGCCGGTCGGGTAGCCGACGTGGGCGGCCGTGGACGGGCAGGAGGTCGCGCCCTTGGCGATCCCCTGGCAGTACTGCGTCATGACGCCGGACCAGGTCTCGTTGTTCGTCCCCAGGCCCTTGAACAGCTGCTGCGCGCGGACGGCGATGCCGCTCGGGTCACCGGAGAGCGTGGTGTAGCCGTTGGCGTCGGTGCCCTGGGTGCCCCACTGGGAGCCCCAGAAGACCAGGTACACCTTGGGCGCGCCGGTGGTGACGCCGATGCCGTCGACGCCGCCGCCGTAGTTCAGGTTCGACGTGCGCTTGCCGGCCGAGGCGGCGCCGGCCTCCTTGGTCGGGACGACGCCGTGCCGGTAGGGGTGGGTGTGCCCGGCGAACTCGCTGCTCGGCTGGTCCGCCTGGGCGGGCGTGGCGGCGGCGAAGCCCGCGGCGGCGAGCACCAGCGAGGACAGACCGGTCAGGACTCTGGACGTGGGGGACATGCCCATCGTGAGGGTTCCTCTCTCCTGCCGGCACAAAGGTGTGGGGAGCGCCGGCAGTTCACTGGGACGAAGGGAAGGCCCGAAGCAAAGCAGAGCCGCTGAAAGCGGGTCAACGAGATCGGAAGCAAAGGAAACCCAGCCGTACCGTAGCGAAGTTCAAAAGGTCGCAGCTCAGAGCGCATTGATGCGCGTAGCGAAGCCGTCTATCAACATTCGGAGGGGAATTCCTGAACAGTATGGAGACCGTCCGCACAACACACCGCGGCCCCGGCCGGGTCGTCCCGGCCGGGGCTCGCTTTTGCCCGGTCAGCCCGCTGCCGGAGGCTCGACGGCGGTGTTCTGGCCTGCGACGATCCGGGCTGCGCCCGGCGCCCCTTCCTCCAGGCTCTTGAGCCGGTCGGCGAGCGCGAGCAGCATGTCCAGGCTGTTGTCGGACAGTCCCGAGGCGCGCTTGACCAGACTGACCACCCCGGAGTTGCCGAGGGCCTGCTGCAGGTCGCCGAACTTCTCCAGGCGGTCGAGATGCTCGTCGACCTCGGCGGTCCTCCGGTCGTCCAGGAAGTAGGCCGCGCCCTGCCGGATGCCGAAGCCGCGGCCGAGCCAGTCGAGGGTGTCGACGGTCGGGTTGGGGCTCTGCCCCTTCTGCGTCACGCCGTGGTGGAGGTTGCGGATGGTGTCCTTGGAGATGACGTCGCGGCCGGCCAGGGTGTTGATGCGGTCGGCGAGTTCGCGGTAGGTGGGGGTGCGTCCGCCGGCCCGGGCGGCCTCGCGGGAGATCAGGTGGTCGATCTTGCCGGCGATGGCGCGGGCGCGGCCGGGCGAGCGCTCGGGCGAGGGGCAACGGTCCGCCGCTCCCCCCGCGCCGCCCGGCTCGTGTGCACGCACGTCGCCCGCTCCTCCGAATCTCCTGGGGCGCCAACCTATCGCGAGGGGCGGGCCCCGGGAACACTCGCCCAAAGGCACCGAGGCCCTACGGACGGGCGAGTTCGGTGATCCGCATGATGCGCCCGTGCGAGTCGAGGACGACGTCGTACGTGTTGCCGTAGCAGCCGTACGGGGCGTCGGGAGCGCGGGAGGCGAGGCAGTCGTCGAGGTGGTTGAGCAACGCGGGCAGCGGCACCGGCTTGGCGGGGTCGCCCTGCTGCTGGTCGACGAGGGAGGCATCGACGAGGGCGGCGTCGACGCCGGCCGCGGCGAAGGAGTAGCGCACCGGGTCGCCCGCGGGCTCGAAGCGGTTCGGCCCGCAGACGTACCGGGTGGCCCGGGCGGTGAGTTCGGCGGGGTCGACGGTGTCCGCGGCGACGACGCGCAGCACGCTGTGCCCGGGGCGCTCGCCGGCCGGCGAGCAGTGGGCGGCGGAGGACGACGGCGCGGGCGGGGCGGCCTCGACGGCGTCGTCGGACGCGTCCGTCGGGTCGCCGGGGTCGTCGGGGTCGTCGTTCGAGCCGCCGAGCTCGCCGGACGCGCTCATGACCGTGGGGTTCTCGTCCGCCGGGGTGCAGGACGCCAGGCCGACGACGGTGATGGCCGCGGCGGTGCAGGAGAGCAGGGCGGTGAGCAGGATTCGGGGCGCGGCCATGGCACCAGTCTCCCCGGCGGTGTGGCGGACGCGGACATCCGGGTACACGTGTGCCGGTCGGGGCCCGGTTCCCGCCCCCGTCGGATGTGCGGACCCGACGGGGACGGGAGGTTCACGCAGCGGCCTACGCCGCGACCGGCCGCGAGGCCTCGTACGCCTCCCGCAGCCGGGCCTGCGCCCCGGCGCCGGCCCCCAGGTGGTCGAGTCCGAGCAGCGCCGCCCCGAGCACCGGCGGCGCGACGACGACCCGCGGCTCGGCCAGCGGCGCGGCCTGCGCGAGCCGCGCGGTGAGGTTGTCGAGCAGCAGCGGCTGCCGGGAGGCGAGCACCCCGCCGCCGAGCACGACCGGGGTCGGCGCGTCCAGCAGCTCCAGCCGGGTGAGCGCGACGACGGCGAGCCGCACGATCTCGTCGGCCTGCCGGTCGATGAGCTCCAGCGCGACGGGGTCCCCCCCGCCGGCGACGGCGAACAGCACCCGGACGATCTCGTGCAGGCGCACCGCCGGCAGGTGACCGAGGTGGACGGCCTCGGCGACGGCGCCGGCGCTGGGCAGGCCGTAGTGCTCGGCGATGGCCCGGGCGAGGGCGGTGGGCCCGCCGCGCCCGTCCTCGGCGCGCACGGCGTGCCACATGCTGTTGCCGGCGAGGCTCGCGCCGCCGCCCCAGTCGCCGGTGAGCTCGCCGAGGGCGGGGAAGCGCGCGGTGCGGCCGTCCGGCAGGAGCCCGACGCAGTTGATGCCGGCGCCGCAGACGACGGCGACGCCGCGCGGGCCGTCGGTGCCGGCGCGCAGCAGGCCGAAGGTGTCGTTGACGACGGTGTTGCTGGCGCCCCAGGGGTGGGACTCCAGCGCGGTGCGCAGCGCCTCCTCCTCGACCGGGAGGTCGGCGTTGGCGAGGCACGCGCTGACGTGGCTGGTCAGCCTGCCGCTCCAGGACGGGTACCCGGCCGCGGCGGCGGCCTGCTCGACCAGCGGGGCGAGGCCGGCGACGGCCGCCGCGCCGCCGATCCTCTGCGGCGCGAAGCCGCCGCCGCGGGCGGTGCCGCGGACGGTGCCGTCCGCGCCGATCAGGGCGACGTCGGTCTTGGAGTTGCCCGCGTCGATGGCGAGTACGCCGGGCAGGAGTGGTTCGGGCTGGTGGGTCATCAGGTCCCTGCGACTCGTACGTGGCCCGGCCGATGGGTTCCGGCCGGGGGTGGGCGGTCCGCTCGCGGAGCCCGGCCCGCGACACCCTCACATCGCGGGCCGGGCCGTCCACGGCGACGTCAGGCCCAGGCGAGGTGCTCGCGGTTGTGGGCGAGCAGCCGGTCCGTCAGCCGGTCGGCGAGGTCGAATCGGCCGACCAGGGGGTGGGCGAGCAGGGCGTCGTACACACGGTCGCGTCCGCCGTGCAGGGCGGCGGCGAGGGCGAGGTGCTCGTACGAGGTGACGGCCGCGACGAGGCCGGCGTACAGCGGCTCGACGGGCCGCTGCGGCAGCGGGCGGACGCCGGCGGCGTCGACCTCGGCCGGCACCTCGATGACGGCGTCGTCGGGCAGGAACGGCAGCACGCCGTCGTTGCGGGTGTTGACGACCTGCACGGACGTTCCCCCGCCCGTGCCGAGCAGGGCCGCGATGAGCTGCACGGCGGCCTCGGAGTAGAACGCGCCGCCACGCTCGCCGAGCAGCTCGGGCTTGGTGTCGAGGGCCGGGTCGGCGTACAGCTCCAGCAGCCGCCGCTCGATCTCGGCGACCTGCGCGGCGCGCGAGCCCTGCGCCTTGAGCTCCTCGACGACCTCGTCGTGCTGGTAGTAGTACCGCAGGTAGTAGGACGGGACGACGCCGAGCCGCTGGATGACGTTCCGCGGCAGGTGCAGGTCCTCGGCGATCTCCTTGCCGAAGTCGCGGAGCAGCTCCGGCAGCACCTCCCGCCCGCTCGCCGCCCCCGGCGCGTCGAGCAGGGTGACGCCGCGCTCCCAGGTGAGGTGGTTGAGCCCGACGTGGTCGAGCCGGACGAGCTCCGGGTCCACGCCGAGGTGCGCCGCGAACTTCCGCTGGAAGCCGATCGCGACGTTGCACAGGCCGACGGCCCTGTGCCCGGCGTTCTGCAGGGCACGGGTGACGATGCCGACCGGGTTGGTGAAGTCGACGATCCAGGCGTCCGGGTTGGCCCGGCGGACGGTCTCGGCGATGTCCAGGACGACCGGGACGGTGCGCAGCGCCTTGGCGAGCCCGCCGGCGCCGGTGGTCTCCTGGCCCACGCAGCCGCACTCCAGCGGCCACGTCTCGTCCTGGTTGCGGGCGGCCTGCCCGCCGACGCGCAGCTGGAGCAGGACGGCGTCGGCGTCCGTCACGCCCGACGGGACGTCCGTCGTGAGGGACACGGCCGCCGGGTGCCCCTGCTTCGCGAAGATGCGTCGCGCCAGCCCGCCGATCAGCTCCAGCCGTTCGGCGGCCGGGTCGATCAGCACGAGCTCGCCGATCGGCAGGGTGTCCCGCAGCCGGGCGAAGCCGTCGACCAGTTCCGGGGTGTACGTCGAACCGCCGCCGACGATCGCCAGCTTGAGAGCGGACCCGGCGGACTTGAGTGCGGACATCAGCCCTTGACCCCTGTCAGTGTCACGCCTTCGATGAAGGCCTTCTGTGCGAAGAAGAAGAGGATGATCACCGGCGCCATCACGAGGAGGGTGGCGGCCATGGTGAGGTTCCAGTTGGTGTGGTGCGCGCCCTTGAAGGACTCCAGGCCGTAGGCGAGGGTCCAGGCGGCGTGGTTCTCGCTCGCGTAGATCTGCGGGCCGAAGTAGTCGTTCCAGCAGGAGAAGAACTGGAACAGGGCGACGGCGGCGACGGCCGGCCTGGCCATCGGCAGCACGACGCGCAGCAGGGTGCGCACGTCGCCGCAGCCGTCGATCCGGGCCGCCTCGACGTACTCCTTGGGGATGGTGGTCAGGAACTGGCGCAGCAGGAAGATGGAGAAGGCGTCGCCGAAGGCCATCGGGACGATCAGCGGCCACAGCGTGCCGGTGAGGTGCATCTGCTTCGCCCAGAACAGGTACATCGGGATGATGGTGACCTGCGGCGGCAGCATCATCATCGAGATGACCGCCATGAGCGCCAGTCTGCGGCCCCGGAAGCGGAACTTGGCGAGCGCGTAGGCGACCGGCAGGCTGGAGACGACGGTCAGCAGCGTGCCGGCGCCGGCGTAGACCAGGGTGTTGCGCCACCAGGTGAGGAACCCGGGTGCCTCCCACACCTTGGTGTAGTTGCCCCACTGCCAGGAGGTGGGCCAGTAGTTCGTCGTGAGCGCCTGGCCGTCCGTCATGACGGAGGTCAGGAAGGCGAAGACGAACGGGAGGACGAAGAACAGCGCGGCGGCGATGCCCAGCGCGTGGACGGCCACCCAGTTGAGCGCGGCGCGCCGCCGGGCGGCCCGCAGCGCGGTCCCGGCCAGGGCTGAACCGCCGGGCGAGGAGGGCGACTTGGTGAGTGTGGGGGTGCTGGTGGTCATGGAAGGGTCCTCACTGGTCCGCTGTGTCCGCGGGACACGCGCTAGTCCTCGCTCGCCATGAAGCCGGAGCGGCGGCGCAGCAGGAGGGAGGTGACGGCCATCGCGATGGCGAACAGGACCAGGGCGACGACGCAGGCCGAGCCGGTGTCGAAGCGCTGGAAGCCGAGGTTGTACACCATCTGCGGCAGGGTCCAGGTGGAGCCCTGCGGGAAGCCGGGCTCGAACTGCTGCCCGGAGTTGCCGGCGATGCCGCTGGCGACCCGCCCGGCGACGATCGCCTGGGTGTAGTACTGCATCGTCTGGATCACGCCGGTGACCACGGCGAACGTGATGATCGGCGCGATGTTCGGCAGCGTGACGTACCGGAAGCGCTGGAGCGGTCCGGCGCCGTCGAGTTCGGCCGCCTCGTACTGCTCCTTGGGCACGTCCAGCAGGGCGGCCATGAAGATGACCATCAGGTCGCCGATGCCCCACACGGCGAGCATGGTGAGCGCGGGCTTGGACCAGTTCGGGTCGGCGAACCAGCCGGGCTGCGGGAGCCCGAGCTCGCCGAGGAAGTGGTCGACCGGGCCGGTGCCGGGGTTGAGCAGGAAGGCGAAGGAGACCGTCGCGGCCACCGGCGGGGCCAGGTAGGGCAGGTAGAAGGCGGTGCGGAAGAAGCCGACGCCGCTCTTGATCTTCGTGATGAGCAGCCCGGTGCCGAGCCCGAACACCACCCGCAGGGACACCATGACGACGACCAGCCAGAGGGTGTTGCCGAGGCCCTGCCAGAAGAAGGGGTAGTGGTTGAAGACGTAGTCCCAGTTCTTCAGGCCGTCGAAGGTGGGGGCCGAGAACCCGTCGTACTTCATGAAGGAGAAGTAGACGGTGGAGATCAGCGGGTACAGGAAGAAGACGCCGAAGCCGATCAGCCAGGGGGAGAGGAACGCGAGGGTGCGGGCCGCCTCCCGGCGGCGCTTCCGGCGCAGCAGGTGCTGCGTGGAGGGCGCCGCCGGGTCGGCGGGTCCGGTGCCCCTGCGGGTGCCGAACGCGAGTGCCATGGGGTGCTCCGAGGTTCTGCTGCGAAGTTCTGCCGGCGAAGCGCTACTTCGCCTGGGCGATGGCGGCGTCGATCTCCTTGGCGGTGGCGGCGAGGCCGGCCGCGAGGTCGGTCTGCTTGCCGGACTCGTACGCGTAGCCGAGGTTCTGCAGCGACACGAGGTAGGCGCCGCCGTTGGCGCTGGCCGGGGTGGTGCCGGAGTTCGGGTTCTTCGCGATGTCCAGGAAGGTCTTGAAGTTCGGGTCGCTGGTGAGCTTCGGCGAGTTGAGCGCGTCGAAGGTGCTCGGCACGTTGTGGATCGCGTTGGCGAAGCCGACGACCGCGTCGGTGTCGGTGGTCAGGTACTTGACCAGCTCCCAGGCGGCGGCCTGCTTCCTGCTGCTGCGGGTGATGCCGATGACGGTGCCGGTCTGGTAGCCGCGGCCGTAGGTGGCGGCCTGGTCGTCCGGCACCGGGAACGGGGCGGTGGCCCAGTCGAAGTCGGGCTTGCTCCCGGCGAGCGAGTCGGTGCGCCACTCGCCGTCGATGGCCATCGCGACCTGGCCGGTGTGGAAGGGGTTCTTCCCGCTGAACTCCTCGCCGAAGGCCGAGCGGTACTTCTCCAGCTTGTCGAAGCCGCCGAGCTTGTCGGTGAGGTCCTTCTGCCACGTGAGCATCGCGGCGACCTTCGGGTCGGTGGCGATGGTCGACTTGCCGTCGGCGCCGAAGTAGGTCGGGCCGTACTGGCCGAGGAAGTGCTCGGTGGTGGACTCGTAGCCGTGGTAGTTCGGCATGAAGCCGAGCTGCTTGAAGCCGTCGCCGTCCGGGACGGTGAGCTTGGCGGCGGCGTCGGCGAACTCGCTGAAGGTCTTCGGCGGGGAGGTGATGCCGGCCGCGGCGAAGGCCTTCTTGTTGTAGTAGAGGCCGTAGGCGTCGCCGAGCAGCGGCAGGGTGCACTGGTTGCCCTGGAACTGCGTGTAGTTGAGCATCGCCGACGGGAAGGTCCTGGCGGCGTCGATGCCGCTCTTCTCCAGCAGCGGCTTGAGGTCGATGAAGGCCTTGGTCGAGCAGAACATGCCGACGTTGTTGGTGGTGAAGGAGGAGACCACGTCCGGCGCGTCGTCGCCGCCGGCCCGCAGGGCCTGGTTGACCTTGTCGTCCGCGATGTTGCCCACGGCCTTGACGTGGATGCCGGGGTGGGCCTTCTCGAACGCGGCGATGTTGTCGTTGATCGCCTTCACCTCGTTGTCCTGGCTCCAGCCGTGCCAGAAGGTGATGGTGACGTCCTTGCCGCTCGCCGAGTCGTCGCTGCCGCCGGCGCCGTTGCTGCCGGTGCAGGCGGTCGCGAGCAGGGCCAGGACGGCGCTGCCGGTGACGGCGGCGATCGTGCGGCGGCCTCTGCGGGGAGTGGTGGGGTGCACTTCGGGGTCCTCCTGGGGGTGCGCGGGCAGGCGTCATCGCCTCGTCGCCCGCGGTCGGGGTTGGGGGAGAGGTGTGCAGGGGCGTTCAGGTGGCAAGGGGAGCGGTCGGTGGGTGGCTCAGTGGATGGCTCAGTGGGTGGAGAAGACCGCCTCGCGGGCGGCGGCCAGGGCGCGCTGGAGCGCGCCGAGCAGGACGGGTGAACCGGACAGGGCGCTGCTGCGGACCTCCGGCCGGGCGATCGAGAGCCGGGCCAGTTCCTCCTGGACGAGGGCGCGCAGCCGTTCGCCGCCCGCGCTCGGCACGCCGCCGGAGAGGATCACCAGCTCGGGGTCGACGACGGCGACGATCACGGCCAGCCCGACGGCGAGCCGGCCGGCCAGTTCGCGGAGGAACTCGTCGCCGGCGCCCGGGGTCACCAGGGCCTTGGCGATCGTCTCCTCGGCGGTGGGCGCGCCGAGCCCGTGCTCGCGGGCCAGCGCCCGGACGGCGGGTGCGCCGACCAGGTCCTGGAACCCGCCGAAGTTGCGGCGGCGCACGTCCCGCACGACCGGTGAGCCGGGCACCGGCATGTAGCCGACCTCCCCGGCGCCGCCGGTGAAGCCGCGGTGCAGCCGCCCGGCGATCACGATCGCGGCGCCGGTGCCCGCACCGGCCCAGAGCAGGACGAAGTCCTCGGAGCCCCGCGCCGCGCCGGAGGCCTGCTCGGCGACGGCGGCGAGGTTCACGTCGTTCTCGATCGACACCGGCGCGCCGATCTCCCCGGACAGCTCCTCGACGAGTCGCGGCGAGTGCCAGCCGGGCAGGTGGGAGGCGTAGCGCAGCTTGCCGGTGACGGGGTCGGGCGCGCCGCTGACGCCGATCACGACGGTGTGCAGCGCGTCCGCGGCGATCCCGGCCGCCCGCGTCGCGTCGGCGACCGCCGCGGCGACCCGGGGTACGGTCCCGGCGGCCGGGGCGCCCTTCACCGGTACGACGTGCTCGGCGAGCGTGCTGCCGGTGATGTCGGCGATCGCGACCCGGATCTCGGCAGTGGTGACGTCCAGCCCGGCGACGTACCCGGCGGCCGGATTCACCTGGTACAGCTGCGCGTTGGGACCGGGGCCGCCCGCGGTGGTGCCGACCGGCAGGACCAGCCCGGCCGCCTCCAGGCGGGCCAGCAGCTGGGAGGCGGTGGGCTTGGAGAGCCCGGTGAGGGTGCCGATCTGGGTGCGGGAGAGCGGTCCGTTCTCCAGCAGCAGTTCGAGGGCGGCGCGGTCGTTGATGGCGCGCAGGAGGCTGGGGGTGCCGGCGAGGGGGGCCTTGGCGGTGGTCTTGGTCACGCGCAGAATCCTCCTCTTCCGGCAGGTGAAGGAGTACCAGGGGGACTCCCGAGGGCGGTGCGGGTGGCGTGGCGACCGTGAACTGTTAGGAAACTTTCCAGTCGCTTGGGAAGGACCGTACGGTCCGCGTCGGCGAGTGTCAATGGCCCGCCGAGCGGTGGATGCCGAAGCGTTACCGGACAGCACGAAGCCCCGCCCCCACGTGGTGGGAGCGGGGCTCTCGTCCGTGCTTGCGAACGCTTCCCGGCGGGCGCTACGGCCGGGTGAGGTCGTCCGCCGGCGGCTTCGGCAGCGGTATCGGCTCGGTCGCCTTGTACCGCGCCGAGGTCGGATCGGCCAGCGAGGACGGCGGCGACGGGTCCGGCGCCGCGGCGATCGCCACGCCCGTGGCCGTCGCCTCCTCCTTCACCTTGATCCCGGCCACGTCGAAGGCCGCCTTCAGGCGCTGGCGCATCGCCCGCGCCACCGTCGACGCCTTGCCCGGCGCCGTCCTGGCCTCGACCCGCACCACCACCGAGTCCGCCGCGACCGACTCCACGCCGAGCACCGACACCGGCTCCCAGATCAGCTCGTCGTACGGAGGCTCCTTGGACATCGCCTCGGCCGTCTCCTGGATCAGGTCCTCGGCCCGGACGAGGTCCTCCTTGTACCCGACCTGGACGTCCACGGTGGCCGTCGACCAGCCCTGGCTCATGTTGGCGATCCGCTTCACCTCGCCGTTGCGGATGTACCAGATCTCGCCGTTCGCGCCGCGCAGCTTGGTCACCCGCAGGCCGACCTCCAGCACCGTGCCGGAGGCCACCCCGGTGTCGATCTCGTCGCCGACGCCGTACTGGTCCTCCATGATCATGAAGACCCCGGAGAGGAAGTCCGTGACCAGGTTGCGGGCGCCGAAACCGATCGCCACACCGGCCACACCGGCACTGGCCAGCAGCGGTGCCAGGTTCACCCCCAGCGCGGAGAGCACCATCAGCGCCGCCGTGCCCATGATCGTGAAGGACGCGACGCTGCGCAGCACCGAGCCGATCGCCTCCGAGCGCTGCTGGCGCCGCTCCGGGTTGACCACCCCGGTGTTGGCGAGCAGCCCGGTGATCCGGCCGTGCTCCTCGTGGGCCTCGTGCGCCCGCGCCATCCGCGTTATCAGCTGCGTTATCAGCTTGCGCACCACCGCGCGCAGCAGCAGCGCCAGGACGATGACGAAGACGATCCGCGCCCCGGTGGCCAGCCAGGACTGCCAGTGCGTGTCGAACCAGCTGGCGGCCTGCTTGGTGGTGTCGGAGACCTCCTGCGTGCTGGTCGGGATCCGCAGGTCCAGTTGGGGCAGCTGCGGCGCGGTCGGACTGGGGGACGGCGTCGCCGGGTGGGTGGACGCGTCGGCGAGGCCGAGGGCGCCGGAGCGGAACACGTGCGGGACCTTCCTTGCAGGGGGCATCACCGGTCCCGTGCCGCAGCGAGCCCGGCCCGCGGACCGTCGGCCTAGCCTAGCGGGCACCGGGCACCCGGCTGGACCGACCGAACGGCGCGAGGGCCACCCCGGACGCCCCGTCAACGCCCCGGTGCGCTCCTGCGCGTACGCGTCCCTGCAGCGCTGCGCCACTGCTCCCCACGGCCTCACCGCTGCTCCGACCGGCCGAGCCGTCCCCCAGGAGGGCGCGCGGGGGCACCGGCCGGGCACCCGGGTGCAATCCGACCTTCCCCCGGGCATATCGGGTATGACGGAAACCACACCCGGAGATCACGTCAGGTCCGTTACACAGGAGTGGTGGCGCCGTACAAAGGCGTAAGGCGACACTGGGGGAGATCACTCACCCGTTGGGTGATCCAACCGCTCGTCCCGGCGCGAGCCACGCGCCGCAGGCGTCCAAGGAGGCATCCGTGCCGCATGTCCTGGTCCTCAACGCGTCCTACGAGCCACTCGGCGTCGTATCGATGCGCCGCGCACTCATCCTGCTCCTCAACCACAAGGCGGTCAGCCTGGAGGATTCGGGAGTCACTCTGCACAGCGCCACCAGCGCCCTTCCGGCGCCGTCCGTCGTCCGTCTGACCCGCTTCGTCCGGGTCCCGTTCTGCGGGCCCGTCCCGCTCACCCGCCGGGCGCTGTTCGCCCGCGACCACGGCCGCTGCGTCTACTGCGGGGCCGCCGCCACCAGCGTCGACCACGTCATCCCGCGCAGCCGGGGCGGCCAGCACCGGTGGGACAACGTCGTGGCGGCCTGCCGCCGCTGCAACCACACCAAGGCCGACCGCCACCTCACCGAACTCGGCTGGCGCATGAAGCGCCCGCCGGCGCCGCCCTCCGGGCTCGCCTGGCGGATCATCGGTACCGGCATCAAGGACCCGCGCTGGCGGCCCTACCTGGAGCCGTACGGCGGTGCCGACCAGCTGCGCGCCCCGCAGTGGGGCGAGTACGAGCACCACGACCATACCGAGCCCAACCACTCCGTCCCGATCGGCCGGGCGCACGGCGCCCACACAGCCCCCGTCCGCCGCGGCGAGCGTCCGGAACCGCTCTCCGCCTGACCCCGCTCCACAAGGGCCTGCCCCGTCACATCTCGGTACGCCTCATGGGCCGCCGCGCACCCCACCGGGGAGCGCGGCGGCCCGCCGTGTGCCCCGGTGGGGTACGCGGCGGCCGCTACTGCTTGGGCGGCGTCCCGGCGGCCGGCGCCTGCTGGCCCGGGGCCTGTTGCCCCGGCTGCTGCTGCGCCGGCGTGGTGCCCGTGGTGCCCGGGGTGCCCGGGGTGCCCGGCTGCGCCGGGGGAGCCACCGGGGCCTGCGGCTGCGCGGGCGGGGTCACGGCGTACAGCTCGACGCCCCACAGCGAGTAGCCGTACTTGGTGGCCCGGGACACGCCCTGCACCCGAACGAACTTGGTGTTCGGGGCGTCGAAGCGCACCGTCTCGTCGCCGCCCTTGCCGCTGTCCACGCTCGCCGCGGTCGTCCAGGTGACCCCGTCCGCCGAGGTCTGGACCTTGTACGACGCGGCGTACGCGGCCTGCCAGTGCAGCACGGCGGCGCCCAGGTCGACGGCCCGCGGCAGCTCCAGCTGCACCCAGGCGTCGTCCTGCGCGGGCGAGGACCAACGGGTCTTCGGGTCGCCGTCGGCGATGTTCGAGGCCGGGAAGTTCGGCGTCTCGTTGCCCGAGGAGGTGGCCTTCGCGCCGACCGCCAGGTCCGGCCCGCCGGTCGGCGGCACCACGTGCACCTGCAGGACCTGCTTGACGACGGTCGAGCCGGCCACGTACTGCACCGGCACCTGGTACGTCCCGGACGGCGTCCCGGCGGCGGCGCTGACCAGCAGCGGCACCCCGACCTTCCCGCCGCGCGGCACCGTCACCCCGGCCGCCGGCACCACCGTCAGGCCCTTCGCCGCCGCGGGCACGGCGGCCTGCAGGGCGCCCGAGGTGCCCTCGGGGCGGCCGGCCGTCACCGTCGCCTGGGTCTGGACGGGCGCGGTCACGCCGGTCACCACGTCCAGGGACGGGTCGGCCAGGGTGAGCCGGGCCGCGGGGGCGTCCGCGTACCAGGGGATCACCTGGTTGACGACCGGCGGGTCGCCGCCCGGCTTCCAGGTCAGGCGGAACGCGTCGGCGGGCTGCCCGCCGGCCGGCAGCTCGTTGTAGCCGGGGTTGACCGTCCCGATGTCGAACCAGGTGCCGTCCGGGCGCCGCAGCGAGACGGTCGCGGTGGCCTTCACGTTCGGGTCGGTCAGCACGGTGAGCCGGTCCACCGGGCGGGCGGAGCCCAGCTCGACGGTCAGCGGCTCGTCCTGCGCGGTCGGCGCGCTGGCCGCCCGGTACGCGGTGTCCGGGTTGCCGTCCAGCACGGCGGCCGGCGAGGAGCCCGGCAGCGCGGCCGGGCCGCCGCTGACGCTGGCCGGGGCCTCGTCCGGCGCCGTCACGGTGAACTCGCGCACCGCCACCGCGGTCTTCTGGGCGGCGGTGGCGCGCAGCCGCACCGCCCGCACCACCGTGCCGGCGGGCACCTGGGCGCTGACCGTCTTCTGGTTCTTCACCACGGCCAGCTGCTTCCAGCCGCCCTCGCCGGTGGAGTACTCCAGCACGCCGTCGCGGATGTAGTCGTCCACCGCGGTCTGGGCGTCCGGGCCGTCGCCCCACCCGCCCATCAGGACGGTGACGCCGCTGACCGGGCGCCCGGAGCCGAGGTCCACCCCGACCGAGTCGCCCGGCTGCGGGGGAGCGGAGCTCCAGTAGAAGGTGTCGGCCTGGCCGTCGGTCATCAGGGCCGGCACGTGGTCGTGCGCGGAGCCCATCGTCGTCGTCGGGGTGATGCCGCCGTTGACCACGCCCGCCCAGTTGTCGGCGGCCCGCAGCGCGTGCTCCAGGAACGGGCCGAGCACGCCCGCGCCGATCGTCGCCGGGTTCTGGGCCAGCTTCTCGCGCAGCCGGTTCAGCTCCACCCGGGCCTTCCACGCGGCGGCGCCGTCGCCGCCGTGCTGGGCCAGCAGCATGTCCAGCGCGGCCTGCCCGGCCAGCCCGTAGTCGTGCAGCGGCGCCAGCCACGGCGCGGCCTCGGCGGCCAGCGCGGACGTCGCCTGGGTGCCGGCCAGCGTCTGCTGGGCCGTGGCCATCGCGCCGAACGCGTCCCGCAGCGGCCCCGCCGCGTCTATCAGCTTGGTGAGGTCGGGCGTCGCGCCCGAGGTGGGCTCGGCCGTCGCCCAGAACTTGTCCAGCAGCGGGGTCAGATAGCCCGACTCCTGCTTGGACAGCGGCGAGGACACGCTGTTCCCGGCCAGCGCGGTGACCGCCGACAGCGCCGACCCGGCCGGGGTGGCCGAGGCGCCGGTCGGCCCGGCCAGCGCGCGCAGCGCGGCCTGCCAGGACTCGTCCGGCTTGTACGCGGCCGGGTTCCAGGCGAAGTCGCCCGCCGTCGACAGGGCTATCCGGGAGGCCACCGGCTGCTGCATCGCGCCGGTCAGCATCAGCGCCGAACGGCTCGCCACCTCCGGGTCGCGCCCGGTGTAGGCGCCGAGGTAGAGGCGGTCCGGGGTGGCGTCGTTGACCGGGTAGTTGTCCATGGTGACCAGCGGGTGCCCGTACAGGCCCGCGGTGTCCGCCGCCTGAGCGCCCGTGATCTTGTCCGGGATCACCCCGACCCCGCTCCACGCCACCTGCACCCCGGCCGGCAGCGCGTCCGCGAGCGCCTTGCGGTACGGAGTCGACCCCGACTGGTGGTACTCGGTCGGGACTATCGACAGCGGTGCCAGGCCCGGGTTCTTCGAGATCAGCCGGTCCTGCACCTTCGCGGCCAGCGCCGCCTGTGCCTTGGCCGCCGCGGCCGGGCCGGTGCCGTACGCCGAACGGTCGTCGGAGCAGTGCCACTCGTCGTAGCTCACGTCCAGGAACTGCAGCTGGAACGCGGTGAAGCCGAGTGCGCGCAGCCCGTCCAGCTTGGCCACCAGCGCGTCCACGTCCTTGCCCGAGCTGAAGCAGAACGACTGCCCCGGGTCGACGGCGTACCCGAGCGTGACGTGGTTCACCGCCGCCCGGCTGCCCAGCTCGCGCAGCTCGGCCACCTGCTCCGCCGGGTACGCGTCGCGCCAGCGGGACAGCCGGAACGGGTCGTCACCGGGCGCGTAGAGGTAGAAGTTCTGCTTCGACCGGCCGAGGAAATCCACCTGGTCCAGCCGCTGCTGCGCGGTCCACGGCGTGCCGTAGAACGCCTCCGCGGTGCCGCGCACCGGCGCCCCGGACGGCCAGTCGCGCAGCGTGATGCCCGGCAGGCCGAGCCCCGACGCGCCCGGCGCCTGGTTCTGCCCCTGCCCGGCCGGCACCGCGGCCAGCAGCTGCCGCAGGCTCTGCGCCGCGTAGAAGGTGCCCGCCGCGTCCGCGCCCGCCAGCACCACCGCGCCGTACGTCCCGCCGCCCTGCGCGGGCAGCTGACCGGCCGCCAGCACGTAGCCGCCGATCGGCAGCCCGATCAGCGACGGCGCGGCGCCGTCCTTCGCTCCGGCCGCGGCGGCCAGGTCGCGCAGCGCCCGGTCCACCGCGCTGCCCGCGCCCTCGGAGGGCCCGCCGACGTACACCACGAGAGAGCCCGCGGCCGGGGGGGCGTTCAGGTCCGGCTGCGGGGTGACGTCCGTCGCCCCGGCGATCCCGAGCACCTCGTGGACGGCGTCCACCGCGCCGTGGTCCGCCTTCGGCGCCGTCACGAGCGTCACCGCCGCCGGCACCACGACCGGCTTCCCGGCCACCGTCTGCTCCTGGGGCCGCGGGAACACCTGCGGGTTCGTCACGCTCCCCAGCGGCGTCTGCGGCGCGGTGCTCACCACGTCCGGACCCGGCGCCGCCGAGTAGGCCGCCGCCGCGGGCACCGGCCCCGCGAGCAGACCGCCGACCACGGCCGCCGCGGCGACCCCCGCCGCGATCTGCATCGCCCGCCGCCCCGGCTGCCTGCCTCCGGCCGCCCGCTCCGCCCGGACGGCCGCCAGCAGCGGCTCCGTCCCCTTGAGGTCGGCGATCAGCCGGTCCGCCGTCTTCGGCGCCAGCTGACGGCACGTCCGCGCGGTCGCCCGCCGGGCCGCCAGCGCCGCAGGGTGGTACAGCACGTCCCGCAACGCAGGGCTCTGTTCCAACTGGTGCCGCAGCCGCCGCCCGGCCACAACGGAAACTCGGGCTTGCACAGGAGCCTCCTCGCCAGGCCTGGACCACATCGCCGCAACCCCACCAGCTACCCAACCCGGTGTCAACGCCGTCGTCGCGTATGTCTAGTTTGCCCCGTTGATCATCTACTGATCGTCTGCCGCCCGCACCCGCTCCACACCTCACCCGCCACGCCCCCGCACCAGCCCACCCCCGCAGTCGCCCCCATGCCGGCCGCGCGCTCCCACCCTTCTTTCCCTCTCCCTCCCCCTCACCCGGCAACCGATCGACCAGTCGTCCTCGTGTCGCGCAGGGTCATCGGGTCGTCACGCGGGTAGGACTGTGGTCGTCCTGAACTGGCGTTGCCGAGACATCGCAGGAGCCGCGAGTGGCCGCTTATCTCGACCGTGACGGAGCCGAAGGGCTCAAGGTGCCGGCGCAGGACGCTCCGGCCCCGCCGCCCGAACTGATGGCGCTGGCGCAGGCGTACGGGGTGGACCCGCGGGATCCGGGGCCCGGCGGGGTGCCGGTCGGAGCGCGGACCCTCATCGCGGTCCTGCGGGCGCTCGGGGTCGAGGCGGGGACGCCGGAGGAGGCGCGGGAGGCGCTGGAGCGCCACCGGGCCGAACTCCAGGCCCGGTTGCTGCCGCCCTGCGTCGTCGTGCGCCAAGGACGCCGCACCGCGCTGGACGTTCCCGCCGACGCCCGCCTCCGCGTCGAGCTCGAGGACGGCGGCGTGTGGGAGCTGCCCAGCGGCCACTCCCACTGGCTCCCGGCCGACCTTCCCCTCGGCCGTCACGTCCTCAAGGCCGAGACCGGCAGCGGCAGAGCGCGGGCGGCCCTCATCGTCGCCCCCGACAAGCTGCCCGAACTCCCCACCCGCAGCTGGGGTTTCCTCGCCCAGCTGTACTCCCTCCTGTCCGACCGCTCCTGGGGCATGGGCGACCTCGGCGACCTCGCCGACCTCGCCCAGTGGGCGGGCGCCGACCTCGGCGCGGGCTTCGTCCAGATCAACCCCCTCCACGCCGGCCTCCCCGGGGCGCCCTCCGACCCGTCCCCCTACCGCCCCTCCTCCCGCCGCTTCGCCGACCCCGTCCACCTGCGCGTCGAGGCCGTCCCCGAGTACGCCTACCTCACCGGTGAGCAGCGCGCCGAGGCCGAGGAGCTGGGCCGCCGGGCCGCCCGGCTCCGCGCCGAGGTGCTGGTGCACGACGGCCTGATCGACCGGGACGCCGTCTGGGCGCTCAAACGCGAGGCGCTGGAGCTGCTGCACGAGGTGCCGCGCGGCGTCGGCCGCGACGCCGCGTACCGGGCGTACCTGCGCCGCGAGGGCGAGTGGCTGGAGCGGTACGCGCTGTGGAACGCGCTCGCCGAGGAGCACGGCCCGGACTGGCACGGCTGGCCGAAGGGCCTGCGCCACCCGGACGGTCCGGGGGTCGAGCGGGCCCGGAAGGAGCTCGCCGACCGGGTCGAGTTCCACCGCTGGCTCGCCTGGCAGGCCGACCAGCAGCTGGCCGCCGCCCAGGCGGCCGCCGCCGGGGCGGGCATGCCGGTCGGCCTGATCCACGACCTCGCCGTCGGCGTCCACCCGGACGGCGCCGACGCCTGGGCGCTGCAGGACGTGCTGGCCGGCGGCATCTCGGTCGGCGCCCCGCCTGACGCGTTCAACGCGCACGGCCAGGACTGGGGCCTGCCGCCCTGGCGCCCGGACGCGCTCGCCGCCGCCGGCTACGCCCCGTACGCGGAGCTGCTGCGGGCCGCGGCCCGGCACGCGGGGGCGGTCCGGATCGACCACGTGATGGGGCTGTTCCGGCTGTGGTGGGTGCCGGAGGGGCACGCGCCGACGGAGGGCGCGTACGTCCGCTACGACGCCGAGGCGATGCTGGGCGTGCTGGCGCTGGAGGCGCACCGGGCCGGGACGGCGGTGATCGGGGAGGACCTGGGCACGGTGGAGCCGGGCGTCCGGGAGGAGCTGGCGGAGCGCGGGATCCTCGGGACGTCCGTGCTGTGGTTCGAACGGGACTGGACGGCGGGCGGGGAGGTTCTGGCGCCGGACCGCTGGCGAAAGGGCTGCCTGGCCACCCTCACCACCCACGACCTGCCGAGCACGGCGGCCCGGCTCTCCGGCGAGCACGTCGAGCTGCGGCACCGGCTGGGGCTGCTGGCCCGGCCGCTGGGGGAGGAGCAGGCGGAGGCGGCGGGGGAGCTGGCCGAGTGGCGGACGGCGCTGACGCGGCTGGGGCTGCTGGCGCCGGGGGATCCGCTGTCGATGCCGGTGCTGTACCGCTTCCTGGGCGCCACCGGGGCGGGGCTGGTGGGCGTGTGGCTGCCGGACCTGGTCGGCGACCCGCGCCCGCAGAACCTCCCCGGCACGTGGGACCAGTACCCGAACTGGCGCCTTCCGATCGCCGACGGCACCGGCCACCCGGTCACCCTGGAAACCCTGGCCACCAACCCCACCGCCCTCTTCCTGGCCGGCCTCCTGGCCCCCACCCCGCAACGCCGCCCCAACTGACCCCCACCCGCCGGGAGGGCGCCCCTGACCCGGGCGCCCCGTCAGGTCCACCCCGACGCGCGCCACCCCACCGGAGCCCCACCTGTCCCTGCCGCCACTCCCGCCCGGAGGGCACCCTCATCCCCGCAGTCCCGTCAGGCCCACCCCGACGCGCGCCACCCCGTAAGCCCCGGGTAAGTTGGAAAACGTGGACAAGAGGAACGCTTTGCGAGCCGGCGCGGTCTCCGCAACGGTCACGCTGATGATGCTGCTGTCGTCGCCCGCCATGGCCCTCACCCGGGACGACGGCGACGACCCGGGCCATGGCCTGAGCATCGGCCAGACCATCGGCCTGTACGTGCTGGTCCCGATCGCGGCCTTCGCGATCATCGCCGCCCTCGCGGGCATGCCGTACGGCAAGGGCAAGAAGAAGTAGCCCGACGGTCCGCAGGCCGTCCACCGAAGACCCGCACGACCCCGAAGGGGCGCCGGACCGAGTCCGGCGCCCCTTCGGGCGTTCCCAGCGGTGGCGTCAGCGCGCCCCCGCCGCCCGGTCGGCGTCCTGCGCCCGGAGCGCCCGCTCGATCCCGGCCTTCGCCTCGACGACCTGGCGCCGCAGTGCCGGCGCCGGGTCGGCCGAGGCCAGCCACGCGTCGGTCGCGTCGACCGTCGCCTGCGACACCTGCAGCGCCGGGTACAGCCCGCCGATGATCTGCTGCGAGATCTCGTGGCTGCGCGTCTCCCAGACGCCCTTCACGGCCGCGAAGTACTTCGCCGCGTACGGTTCGAGCAGCTCCCGCTGGTCGGCCTGCTGGAAGCCGGCGATCGTCGCCTCCTGCACGTAGTTGGTGAGCGTGTCGGATTCGACGACCGCCGCCCACGCCTGCGCCTTGGCCTCGGCGGTGGGCCGCGCCGCGCGGCAGGTGGCGGCGTGCTCCTGGCCGGCCGCGGTGTTGTCGCGCTCCAGCTCGGCGGCGATCGCCGCCTCGTCGGCGCGCCCGGTGGCCGCGAGCCGGACCAGCAGGGTCCACCGCAGCTCGGTGTCGACCGCCAGGCCCTTGATCTCGGCGGAGCCGTCCAGCAGCCCGGCGAGCAGGCCGAGCTGCCCGTCGGTGCGGGCGACGGCCGCGAGCGTCCGGGCCCAGGCCAGCTGGTGGTCGCTGCCCGCCTCGGCCGTCCGCAGGTGCTCCTCGGCGGCGGCGGCCCAGCGGCCGAGGCCTTCCTCGCGCCACGCGGGGTCGGTGTAGGCGTCGAGGGCGAGCTTGACCTGCCGCTGCACGGACTGGACGACGCCGATGTCGCTCTCGCGCCCGATGCCGGACAGGGCGAGCGACAGGTAGTCGCGGGCGGCGAGTTCGCCGTCGCGGGTCATGTCCCAGGCGGAGGCCCAGCACAGGGCGCGCGGCAGCGACTCGGTGAAGCCGCCGAGGTTCTCGGTGACGACGGCGAGCGAGTCCTCGTCGAGCCGGATCTTGGCGTACGAGAGGTCGTCGTCGTTCAGCAGGACGACGGCCGGCCGGTGCCGCCCGACGAGCTCGGGCACCTCGGTGCGCGGCCCGTCGACGTCGAGCTCGATCCGGTCGGTCCGCACCAGCGAGCCGTCCACCAGCTCGTAGCACCCGATCGCGATCCGGTGCGGTCGCAGCACGGCCTCGCCCTTGGCGCCGGCCGGGAGCGCGGGGGCCTCCTGGAGCACGGTGAAGGACTCGATCTCACCGTCCGTGTTCAGCACGATCGACGGCCGCAGCACGTTGATGCCGGCGGTCTCCAGCCAGGCCGTGGACCACGCCTTGAGGTCGCGTCCGCTGGCCTGCTCCAGTGCGCCGAGCAGGTCGCTGAGCCGGGTGTTGCCCCAGGCGTGGCGCCTGAAGTAGGCCTGCACGCCCTGGAAGAAGGCGTCCTGGCCGACGTAGGCGACGAGCTGCTTGAGCACCGAGGCGCCCTTGGCGTACGTGATGCCGTCGAAGTTGACCTGGACGTCCTCCAGGTCGTTGATGTCGGCCATGATCGGGTGGGTGGACGGCAGCTGGTCCTGCCGGTACGCCCAGGTCTTCATCTGGTTGGCGAAGGTGGTCCAGGAGTGCGGCCACCGGGAGCCGGGCGCCTCGGCCTGGCAGACGGCCTCGGCGAAGGTGGCGAAGGACTCGTTCAGCCAGAGGTCGTTCCACCACTCCATGGTGACGAGGTCGCCGAACCACATGTGGGCGAGCTCGTGCAGGATCGTCGCGGCGCGGGCCTCGTACGCGGCGTCGGTGACCTTGGAGCGGAACACGTACTGGTCGCGCAGGGTGACGGCGCCCGCGTTCTCCATCGCGCCGGCGTTGAACTCCGGGACGAACAGCTGGTCGTACTTCGCGAACGGGTAGGGGAAGTCGAACTTCTCCTGGAAGTAGTCGAATCCCTGCTTGGTGACCTCGAACACGGCCTCGGCGTCGAGGAATTCGCGCAGCGAGGGCCGGCAGTAGACGCCGAGCGGCACCTTCTGGTCGCCGTTCTCGTAGCTGTCGAAGACGCCGACGTACGGGCCGGCGATCAGCGCGGTGATGTAGGTGGAGATGCGGCCGGTCGGCTCGAAGGCCCACACCCGGGTGTCCCCGTCGCCGGTCGGCTGCGGCGTCGGCGAGTTGGAGACGACGACCCAGCCCTCGGGGGCGGTGACGGTGAAGGTGAACGAGGCCTTCAGGTCGGGCTGTTCGAAGGAGGCGAAGACGCGGCGGGCGTCCGGCACCTCGAACTGGGTGTACAGGTAGGTCTCGCCGTCGACCGGGTCGACGAACCGGTGCAGGCCCTCGCCGGTGTTGGTGTAGGCGCAGTTCGCGACGACGCGCAGCTCGTTCTCGGCCGCGAGGTCCGGCAGCGGGATGCGGCTGTCGGCGAAGCTCGCGGGGTCGAGCGGGGCGCCGTTGAGGGTGATCTCCTCGACGCTCGGGGCGACGAGGTCGATGAACGTGTCCGCGCCGGGGGTGGTGGCGGTGAACCGGACCACGGTGGTGGACCGGAAGGTCCCGCCCTCGCGGGCGGTGCCCAGGTCGAGCTCGATGTCGTACGCGTCCACGTGCAGGAGGTCGGCCCGGGTGCGGGCCTCCTCGCGGGTCAGGTTGGTGCCGGGCACTCGCTGAACTCCTTCGTCGGGCTGGTGTTGCGCATCTTCCCATGCCCAACGCGCGAGCCCGCCGAATAATCGCAGGCGGACGAGCCCTTGCGCGCAACGACGGACGACCCCTGTACGCGCAACGACGGGAGGGGCGGGCCCGGGCCGAAGCCCGTGCCCGCCCCTCCCGCGAGAGAGCGTCAGCGCGACGTCACTTCTTCGTCCACTTGGTGAGCGGCGAGTCCGAGCTGTACCGCGAGAAGCTGAGGACCGCGCTGGCGTCCTGCGCCATCACGTACTCGTTCAGGCTGGCGGCGATGTCGAGACCGCCCGGCATCGCAAGGGTCCCGAGGTCGGTCATCGATCCGTCGTTCGGCGAGAGGGTCACCAGCCGCGCGGGCTTCTTGTAGCCCTGGGTGAGGATCGCCCGGACCTTGCCGTCCTTGTCGTAGCCGGAGACGAGCCGGATGTCCTGGTTGGCCGTGGAGTTGGTGGCCGACCAGATCCGCTTGCCGGTGGTCAGGTCGTACGCGTTGACGGCCGACTTGGTGCCGCTGGCCTGCACGTACAGGATGTTGCCGCTGACCACGTTCTGGCTGATCGCGTCGCCCTGGCCGGACAGGCGAAGGCTGTCCGAGCCGGGCTCCTTGACCGACATCGGGGTGCCCGGCTTGTTGCTCTTGTCGAACGGCAGGACGTAGTCGCCGTTCGTGCCGTTGGTGATGAGCGCCACCAGCGGCTGGTCGGAGACGATCTTGTCGACCCCCTCGATGCTGCCGGCGAGCGCGAGCGGAGTGCTCTTCTGCGCGCCGGTCTCGGCGTCCACGACGTACAGCTGCGACTTCGGGCTGCTCTCGTAGCAGCGGTCGCTGACCACGATCTGGGCGCCGGCCGCGCGGCCCGCCACGCTGCAGCTGCTGTCGCGCGGCTTCCACGACCAGATGGTGCTGCCGTTGTCGATGTTCACCGCGCCGACCACCCGGCCGCCGATGGCGAGCACCTTGTCGGTGACGCTCAGGGTCGGGTCGGAGACCCGGTCGTTGGAGACCTTGGCGCTCCAGAGCATCTTGCCCGTGGTCAGGTCGACGGCACCCATGGTGGAGCAGTCGCTGTCGCCGGTGTTGAAGGCGACGGCGCCGACGTTCTTGGAGTTGGGGCTGTACGACGCGGCGCACAGCTCCTTGGCTCCGGTCGGCACGGGGACGGACCACGCGGGCTTGCCGTCCGACAGGTTGTACGCGCGGATGCCGCTGGAGTCCACGCGCACGGTGAGCTTGTCGGTGCCCCAGATGCCGAGCATCTGGTTGCTGCCGTCCGAGTCGGTGCCCTTGGGGACGCTCCAGGCGACGTTGTAGCTGGCGCCGCCGCCGTTGTTGCCGCCGTTGTTGCCGCCCGCGGAGCTCGTGTCACCGCTGGTGCCGCTGCTGGTGGAGCCACCGGCGGTGGTGGTCCCGCCGTTGTCGGCGACCGGGTTGCTGGGCTTGTCCGGCAGGGTGAACAGCACGATCAGGCTGGCGACGATGGCGACCGCCAGCACGCCGCCGATGATGCTGCCCCACACCATCACGGGGTTGCGCTGCTTGGGTACGGCCGGCACCGGCGCGGTCGGGTGGGCGTACCCGCCCTGCTGCTCCTGCGGGTAGCCGTAGCCGCCGTAGGTCTGGCCGGCGTCGGGCGCCGCGTACGCGGCGCCGGGCACCGGGTCGTACGGCCCGACGGGCGCGCCGGCCGGGGGCGGCGGCGGGGCCTGGGAGGGGAAGGCGGCGGCGGTCGGCGCGTAGGCCGGGCCGGCCGGCGGTGCGGCGGGCGGAACCGGCGGCGGGCCCGCGGGTGCGGCCGGGCCCGGGATCGCCGAGCCGTCGAGCTGTGTCATCTGGTCGGCGACGGCGGCCGGATCCATGCCGGGCTGGCGCCCGAACGAGACGCCCCGGTTGTCCTGCGGGCCGCTGCCGGGCGTTTCGCCTGTCCCCGGCGTAGGGTGATCCCCTGCCATCTGATTCCCCGTCATGTCTGGACTTGTCCCCCTGCCGGTACCGTCCGCGGTCCGGTGGGACGCGTGAGATTGGGCACCATGCTAGTGGTGACCGGTTTTCGGCCGCTGGCAGGAGCCCGAAAGCCCCCCGGGACCCCCTCGGGATCCCCCCACCGTCTCAATGCCACCGTGACCTGACGGCCCCAACCCCCACCCGGAGCCGTAGGCTTCAGGAGTTGAAGGGGACGCCCAATGGAGGGGTCCCCGCCCCCTTGGGATGGTGGATCATGGCGACGGACACACCGGGCTCGCAGTCATCGCTGCACCGGGCGAACCTGGAGCGCGTGCTGCGGGCCGTACGGATGGCCGGCTCGCTGACCCAGGCCGAGATCGCCCGCGGCACCGGCCTCTCGGCGGCCACCGTCTCCAACATCGTGCGGGAACTGAAGGAGAGCGGCACCGTCGTCGTCGCCGACACCTCCTCCGGCGGCCGCCGCGCCCGCAGCGTCTCGCTCAGCGGCGACGCCGGCATCGTCGTGGGCATCGATTTCGGCCACACCCACCTGCGGGTCGCCGTCGGCAACCTCGCGCACCGCGTGCTCACCGAGGAGAGCGCCCCGATCGACGTCGACGTCTCGGCGGCCCAGGGCTTCGACCGCGCCGAGGCCATGGTCGAGCGGCTCCTGGAGCAGGCCGGCTTCCGCCCGGACAAGGTGATCGGCGTCGGCCTCGGCGTGCCGGGACCGATCGACGTGGAGACCGGTGCGCTCGGCTCCACCGCGATCCTGCCCGGCTGGACGGGCATCGCCCCCGGCCGCGAGCTGGCCGAGCGGCTCGGCATGCCGGTGCACGTCGACAACGACGCCAACCTCGGCGCGCTCGGCGAACTGGTCTGGGGCGCCGGCCGCGGCCTGAGCGACCTCGCCTACATCAAGATCGCCAGCGGCGTCGGCGCCGGCCTGGTGGTCAACGGCCAGATCTACCGCGGCCCGGGCGGCACCGCCGGTGAGATCGGGCACATCACCCTGGACGAGGCCGGCCCGGTCTGCCGCTGCGGCAACCGCGGCTGTCTGGAGACCTTCGTCGGCTCCCGCTACCTGCTCTCCCTGCTCACCTCCACCCTCGGCCCCGACCTCACCCTGCCCCGGGTGGTCGAGCTGGCCCACCAGGGTGACCTGGGCTGCCGCCGGGTGATCGCCGACGCCGGCCGGCAGATCGGCACCGGCGTCGCCACCCTGTGCAACCTGCTCAACCCGCGCCGGGTGATCCTCGGCGGCGACCTGGCCGAGGCCGGCGAGCTGGTGCTGGCCCCGATCCGCGACTCGGTCGCCCGCTACGCGATCCCGAGCGCCGCCCGCCAGCTGTCCGTGGTGCCCGGCACCCTGGGCGGCCGCGCGGAAGTGCTGGGCGCGCTGGCGCTCGTGATGAGCGAGATGGGGGAGTCGGGCGCCCTCGCCGCCGCTTCCGTCAACCGGGGATGACGCAACCGCGTCCCGCCCGGACCCCCGTCACCTCGGGGATCGTCCATGACCGGCCGGTGGCACCGGGCGCGCCGCTCGGTGTCCGGCAGGCGGACATTAGACTCGACCGGTCGGCACCGACCACGACCGTCGAAGCGGACCGTCGAGGCGCACCGGCACACCGGGCAGCGACGCCCGTCGGACCGGCCGCGGTCCGCGAACACTGAACGAGGAGGAACGGGTGGCCCTGCTGACCCGCATTCGGGGACCGCGCGATCTCGACCGGCTCACGCCCGGACAGCTGGCCGCACTGGCGCAGGAGATCCGGACCTTCCTGGTGACGGAGGTCTCCAAGACGGGCGGCCACCTCGGCCCCAACCTCGGTGTGGTGGAGCTCACCATCGCGCTGCACCGGGTCTTCGACTCCCCGCGCGACCGCATCCTCTTCGACACCGGCCACCAGAGCTACGTCCACAAGCTGCTCACCGGCCGCCAGGACTTCTCGATGCTGCGGATGAAGGGCGGCCTGTCCGGCTACCCGTCCCGCGCCGAGTCCGAGCACGACGTGATCGAGAACTCGCACGCCTCCACCGTGCTCTCCTACGCCGACGGCCTGGCCAAGGCGAACCAGCTCCGGGGCGGCAACGACCCGGTCGTCGCGGTGATCGGCGACGGCGCGCTCACCGGCGGCATGGCCTGGGAGGCGATCAACAACATCGCCGACGCCAAGGACCGCCCGGTCGTCATCGTCGTCAACGACAACGAGCGCTCCTACTCGCCGACCATCGGCGGCATGGCCAACCACCTCGCCACGCTGCGCACCACCCAGGGCTACGAACGCTTCCTCTCCTGGGGCAAGGACGCGCTGCAGCGCACCCCGGTGGTCGGCCAGCAGCTGTTCGAGACGCTGCACGGCGCCAAGAAGGGCCTCAAGGACTTCATCGCCCCGCAGGGCATGTTCGAGGACCTCGGCCTCAAGTACATCGGCCCGATCGACGGCCACGACCTCACCGCCCTGGAGTCCGCGCTGACCAAGGCGCGCGGCTTCGGCGGCCCGGTGATCGTGCACTGCCTCACCGAGAAGGGCCGCGGCTACCACGCCGCCGAGAACAACGACGAGGACCGTTTCCACGCGGTCGGCGTGATCCACCCGGAGACCGGCCTGCCGATCAAGAGCGCGGGCAAGGACTGGACCTCGGTCTTCGCCGAGGAGATGGTCGCGCTCGGCCACGAGCGCGAGGACATCGTCGGCATCACCGCCGCCATGCTGCACCCGGTCGGCCTGGCCCCGTTCGCGGAGGCCTTCCCGCAGCGCATCTTCGACGTCGGCATCGCCGAGCAGCACGCCGTCACCAGCGCGGCGGGCCTGGCCACCGGCGGCCTGCACCCGGTCGTCGCCGTCTACGCGACCTTCCTGAACCGCGCCTTCGACCAGGTCCTGATGGACGTCGCCCTGCACAAGCTGGGCGTCACCTTCGTCCTGGACCGGGCGGGCGTCACCGGCAACGACGGCGCCTCGCACAACGGCATGTGGGACATGTCGATCCTGCAGGTCGTCCCGACCCTGCGCCTGGCCGCCCCGCGCGACGCCGACCAGCTGCGCGCCCAGCTGCGCGAGGCCGTCGAGGTCAAGGACGCGCCGACGGTCGTGCGCTACTCCAAGGGCACGGTCGGCCCGGCCGTCCCCGCCGTCGGCCGGATCGGCGGCATGGACGTGCTGCGCGCGGCCGGGGAGCCGACCGGGGCGCACCGCGCCGACGTCCTGATCGTCTCGGTCGGCGCGATGGCCGGCACCAGCCTGGAGGTCGCCGACCTGCTGGCCGCCCAGGGCATCACCGCGACCGTCGTGGACCCGCGCTGGGTCAAGCCGGTGGACCCGGCCCTGCCGGGCCTGGCCGCCGAGCACCGGGTCGTCGTCACGATCGAGGACAACGGCCGTGTGGGCGGCGTCGGCGCCGCGGTGGCGCAGGCGCTGCGCGACGCCGAGGTGGACCTGCCGGTGCGCGACTTCGGCATCCCGCAGGAGTTCCTCGACCACGCGACCCGGAACGAGATCCTGGCGGAGATCGGCCTCAACGCCCCCGACATCGCCCGCAAGGTGACCGCTCTGGTGGCCGGCCTGGACAAGGCCGACACGGAGGCCCGCGTCGAGGCCTGAGCCCCGCCGCCGGGGGCCGACTGCCCCAACTCTGTAACAGCTCGTAACAGGACGAGCCGATTATCGCACCGAAGGCGGGACCGGCGCTGCCCGCGCCGATCCCGCCCGGTAGGTTGTGTTCGTGCCGACCACCCCCACCCACCCCCGCCTCGCCCGGCTGGCCCAGCGCCTGCCCGAGCGCGTCCGGGCCGCCGTCCTCACTGGGCCCCTCCTGCCCGTTGGCGGGCAAGGAGGGCGGTACTGGACCAGGCTGGTGCCGGTGCTGGCGATGGTGGCGCTGCTCACCCACATCCCCTCCTTCGCCCGGCCGGTGTGGAGCCCCGACGAGGGCTTCCTGGCCACCCAGGCCCGGATGCTGGCCGACGGAGGGGTCCTGTACGACACCGTGGTCGACCGCAAGCCGCCGCTGCTGCCCTGGCTCTACCAGGCCTGCTTCGCCGTCTTCGGCTCGGCCTCGCTGTGGCCGCTGCGCACCCTCGCGGTGGCCGCCCACCTGGTCACCGCGATCCTGCTGGCCTCCATCGCCCGCGGCCGCTGGGGCAACCGGGCCGGCGCCGGCGCCGGGCTGCTCTACCTGCTGGTCTCCATCGGCCTCTCCCCGGAGGACACCCAGGCGGCGACCTTCGAGGTCTTCATGCTGCCCGCCATGGTGGCCGCCTTCCGCTACGCCGAGCGCCGTCGCTGGCTGGCCGCCGGCATCGCGGTCGCGCTCTGCTCGCTGACCAAGCAGACCGGCGGTGCGGTGCTGCTCCCGGTGCTGTGGATGCTCCTCCAGGACGCCCGCCGCCGCGGGGTGCGCTGGCCGCCCGCCCTGTTCAAGATCGGCTTCGGCTTCGCGCTGCCGATAGTCCTCGTCGCGGTCATCCTGACCAAGCCCAAGGGCTTCCTCTTCTGGGTGGTCACCGGCAGCGGCGACTACGCCTCCTTCGGCGGCGACTGGCTGCAGATGATCGGCCGTGCGCTCGGCAACTCGGCCATCCTGGTCGCCGCCGGTCTGGGCTTCCTGCTCCCGGTCGGCCGACGCCTGTGGCTCAGGCACCGCCACCGCCCGCTGCCGGTCGCCGGCGAGGAGCACGGCTCCACGGCGGACCTGTGGGTGTGGCTGCTCTCCTCGGTCGTCGCGGTCAGTGTGGGCTTCCACTTCTTCGGCCACTACTACCTCCAGCTGATCCCCCCGCTGGTGCTCCTGGGCACCGGCGCGGTGGCCACGTCGGCGATCCGCTGGAAGCCCGTCCTCGTGTACACGACGGTGGCCTCGACGTTCTTCTGGGGCCTCGCCCTGGCCTGGCCGGGGGAGCGGCTCAGCCGCACCACCGAGGTCGCCACCGCCGTCGCCGCCCAGACCACCCCCAAGGACACCGTGCTGGTCTGGGGCATGCACCCCGAGCTGTACTGGCTGGCCGACCGCAAGCCCGCCACCCGCTACCTGACCGCCGGCTTCCTCACCAACTACAGCGGCGGCAAGGACGGCAGCCAGAACGTGGGCGAGCAGTTCAGCGTCTCCAACGCCTGGCAGACCTTCGACAAGGAGCTGGCCAACGGCCTGCCCGAGGTCTTCGTGGACGATTCCGGCATCGCCCCGTACCAGCCCGTGCTGGTCCCCCGGATCGAGAACCTGCTGGACACCCACTACGAGATGATCGGCGTCATCGGCGACACCGTCTTCTACCGCCTCAAGCACTGACACCGCCTCAAGCACTGACCCCGTCCGGCCCGCCCCGGACGCGAGGGAGCCCCGGTGACCGTCCAGGTCACCGGGGCTCCCCCGTTCGTACGGGCTACGCCTTACGCGGGCACCGAGGCCACGCCGGGGGCGAGGAACTTCTTGCCGTTCACCCGCTCCGAGACGCCCTCACGGTCCAGGTACGGGGTGATCCCGCCCAGGTGGAAGGGCCAGCCGGCACCGGTGATCATGCAGAGGTCGATGTCCTGCGCCTCGGCGACGACACCCTCCTCCAGCATCAGGCCGATCTCCTGCGCCACGGCCTCCAGGGCGCGGCTCAGGACCTGCTCCTCGGTGAGCACCGAGTCGCCGAAGGTCAGCAGCTCCAGCACCTCGGGGTCGAGGACCTGCTTGCCGTCCACCCAGGTGTAGAAGCCGCGCTTGCCGGCCTTGACCACCTTGCCGAGGTTCTCGGAGACGGTGAACCGCTCCGGGAACGCGCCGTGCAGGGTCTCCGAGACGTGCAGCGCGATGGCCGGGCCGACCAGCTCCAGCAGCATGATCGGGGACATCGGCAGGCCGAGCGGCTCGACGGCCTTCTCGACCGTGGCGATCGGGGTGCCCTCGTCGATGATGTTCTGGATCTCGCCCATGAAGCGGGTCAGGATCCGGTTCACCACGAACGCCGGGGCGTCCTTGACCAGCACCGAGGTCTTCTTCAGCTTCTTCGACACGGCGAAGGCGGTGGCCAGCGACGCGTCGTCGGTCTGCTCGCCGCGGACGATCTCCAGCAGCGGCAGGATCGCGACCGGGTTGAAGAAGTGGAAGCCGACGACCCGCTCGGGGTGCTTCAGCTTCGAGGCCATCTCGGTGACCGACAGCGAGGAGGTGTTGGTCGCCAGCACACAGGTCGGCGAGACCACGTTCTCCAGGTCGGCGAAGACGGTCTGCTTGACGCCCATCTCCTCGAACACGGCCTCGATGACGAAGTCCGCGTCGCCGAAGGCGGCGGCCTTGTCGAGCGAGCCGGTGACCAGGCCCTTGAGGCGGTTGGCCTTGTCCTGGCCGATGCGGCCCTTGCCGAGCAGCTTGTCGATCTCGGCGTGGACGTAGCCGACGCCCTTGTCGACGCGCTCCTGGTCGATGTCGGTGAGGACCACCGGCACCTCCAGACGGCGGGCGAACAGCAGCGCCAGCTGCGAGGCCATCAGACCGGCGCCGACGACGCCGACCTTGGAGACCGGGCGGGCCAGCGACTTGTCCGGCGCGCCGACCGGGCGCTTGGCCCGGCGCTGCACCAGGTTGAAGGCGTAGATGCCGCTGCGCAGCTCGCCGCCCATGATCAGGTCGGCCAGGGCCGCGTCCTCGGCGTCGAAGCCGGCCTGCAGGTCCTGGTCCTTGACCTGGGCGATGATGTCCAGCGCCCGGTAGGCGGCCGGGGCCGCGCCGTGGACCTTGCCGTCGGCGACCAGACGGCCCCAGGCGACGGCGTCGTCCCAGGCCTTGCCGCGGTCGATCTCCTCGCGCTCGACGACCAGGTCGCCCTTGACGACCTTGGCGGCCCACAGCAGCGACTGCTCCAGGAAGTCGGCCGGCTCGAAGATCGCGTCGGCGATCCCCAGCTCGAACACGTCCTTGCCCTTGAGCTGCTTGTTCTGCGCCATCGAGTTCTCGACGATGACCTTGACGGCCTTCGCGGCGCCGATCAGGTTCGGCAGGATGGTGCAGCCGCCCCAGCCGGGGACGAGGCCCAGGAAGACCTCGGGCAGCGAGAACGCCGGGACGCCCGCCGACACGGTGCGGTAGTCGCAGTGCAGGCCGACCTCGACGCCGCCGCCCATCGCCGCGCCGTTGTAGAAGGCGAAGGTGGGCACGGGCAGCGCGGCGATCCGCTTGAAGACCTCGTGGCCGCCCTTGCCGATGGCCAGTGCGTCCGCGTGCTCCTTGAGCAGCTCGACGCCCTTGAGGTCGGCGCCGACGGCGAAGATGAACGGCTTGCCGGTGATCGCGGCACCGATGATCGTGCCCTCGGCGGCCTCCGCCTCGACCTGGTCCAGCGCCTCGCTCAGCTTCAGCAGCGAGCCCGGGCCGAAGGTGGTCGGCTTGGTGTGGTCGAAGCCGTTGTCCAGGGTGATCAGGGCCAGCTTGCCGGCCTGCAGCGGCAGGTCCAGGTGGCGCACGTGCGCGGTCGTGACGACCTCGCCCGGGAACAGCTCGGCGCCGTGCTGGAGCAGCTCAGTGGTGTTGGTCATGCTCACTTACCACCCTCGAAGTGGGGGTTCTCCCAGATGATGGTGCCGCCCATGCCGAAGCCGATGCACATCGTGGTGAGGCCGTAGCGGACGTCCGGGCGCTGCTCGAAGCGGCGGGCCAGCTGGTTCATCAGGCGGACGCCGGAGGAGGCCAGCGGGTGACCGAAGGCGATCGCACCGCCGAACGGGTTGACGCGCTCGTCGTCGTCCGCGATGCCGTAGTGGTCGAGGAAGGACAGCACCTGGACGGCGAAGGCCTCGTTGATCTCGAAGGCCTGGATGTCGTCGATGGTGAGGCCGGCCTTGGCCAGTGCCTTCTCGGTGGCCGGCACCGGGCCGATGCCCATGACCTCGGGCTCGACGCCGGCGAAGGCGTACGAGACCAGGCGCATCTTGACCGGGAGACCGAGCTCCTCGGCGACGTCCTCGGCGGCCAGCAGCGAGGCGGTGGCACCGTCGTTCAGACCGGCCGAGTTGCCCGCGGTGATGTTGCCGTGCGGGCGGAACGGGGTCTTCAGGTTGGCCAGCGACTCCATCGTGGTGCCCGGGCGCAGCGGCTCGTCCACGGTGGCCAGGCCCCAGCCGGTCTCGCCGACCCCGGGGTTGGTGTTGCGGATCGAGATCGGCACCAGGTCGGGCTGGATGTCGCCGTTGGCGTACGCCTTGGCGGCCTTCTCCTGGGAGCGCACGGCGTAGGCGTCGCAGCGCTCCTTGGTGATGTGCGGGAAGCGGTCGTGCAGGTTCTCCGCGGTCATGCCCATGAACAGGGCGGACTCGTCGACCAGCTTCTCGGAGACGAAGCGCGGGTTCGGGTCGACGCCCTCACCCATCGGGTGGCGGCCCATGTGCTCGACGCCACCGGCGACGACCACGTCGTACGCGCCGAAGGCGATGCCGCCGGCGGTGGTGGTGACGGCGGTCAGCGCACCGGCGCACATGCGGTCGATCGCGTAGCCGGGCACGGACTTGGGCAGGCCGGACAGCAGGGCGGCGGTGCGCCCGATGGTCAGACCCTGGTCGCCGATCTGCGTGGTGGCCGCGATCGCGACCTCGTCGATGCGCTCGACGGGCAGGTTCGGGTTACGGCGCACGAGCTCCCGGATGCACTTGACGACCAGGTCGTCGGCGCGCGTCTCGTGGTAGATGCCCTTCGGGCCGGCCTTGCCGAACGGGGTGCGGACGCCATCGACGAAGACGACGTCCCTCGCGGTACGAGGCACGGGGGCTCTCCTCCCAGGGACCAACAGTTCGAGGTGGGCAGGCTGCCGCCGGTGAAGTCCCGAGCGGCGCCGCTTCACGGTCATGCTACCGGTCGGTAACCAGCCTGCCCAGGCCCCTCGGAGGGTTCACCGGGTGTGTCCCGCGACACGTCCCACCAGGACGGCGACTGTCGGACGCCCCGGATGCGCCAAAAAGGGGATGCCGTCCGTCCGGACGGCATCCCCTTCGGTGAACGTGCGGGGTCAGCCCTGCGCGGCCGTCGCCGCGGCGAACGCGGCGGCCACCACCGGGGCCACCAGGTCGACCTGCCACTGCCGGGCGCCGAGGCCGCGCAGCGCGGCGGCCAACCCGGCCGCGCTCACGTCGGCCGGCGGCTCCCAGGAGACCCGGCGGACCAGGTCGGGGGTGATCAGGTTCTCGGCCGGCAGGTTGTGCCGCTCGGCCAGCTCGCTGACCGCGGTGCGGGCGCCGGACAGCCGGGCGGCGGCGACCGGGTCCTTCTCGGCCCAGGCGCGCGGCGGCGGCGGTCCGTCGTGCGGTGCGGCGGCCGGCGGCAGCTGGTTCTCCGGCACCTCCCGGCCCCGCTGCACGGCGGCCAGCCACTGCTCCAGCTGGCGCCGGTGCACGCGCGGACCGAAGCCCTGGACGGTCTGGAGCGCGGCGATGTTCAGCGGCATGGCCAGCGCGGCGTTGACGATCGCGGCGTCCGACAGGACGCGGCCCGGCGAGACGTCGCGCTCCTGCGCCATCCGGTCCCGGGCCAGCCAGAGCTCGCGCACCACGGCCAGCTGGCGGCGCCGGCGGACCTTGTGCAGCTGCGAGGTGCGCCGCCACGGGTCGGTGCGCGGGGCCGGGCGGGGTGCGGCGGCGATCGCGGCGAACTCCTCCAGGGCCCAGCCGAGTTTGCCCTGGGCGTCCAGCTCCTGTTCGAGTGCGTCCCGCAGCTCGACCAGCACCTCGACGTCCAGGGCGGCGTAGCGCAGCCACGGCTCGGGCAGCGGGCGGGTGGACCAGTCGACCGCGGAGTGCTCCTTGGCCAGGCTCAGGCCGAGCACGCTCTCGGTCATCGGTCCGAGGCCGACCCGGGCGAAGCCGGCGATCCGCCCGGCCAGCTCGGTGTCGAACAGCCGCCGCGGTCTCATGCCGACCTCGGCCAGGCAGGGGAGGTCCTGGGTGGCGGCGTGCACCACCCATTCGGCGTCCGCCAGGGCGGTGCCGAGCCCGCTGAGGTCGGGGCAGGCGATCGGGTCGATCAGCGCGGTGCCGGCGCCCGCGCGGCGCAGCTGGATGAGGTACGCGCGCTGCCCGTAGCGGTAGCCGGAGGCCCGCTCGGCGTCGACGGCGACCGGTCCGGTGCCCGCGGCGAAGGCGGCGACGGTGGCTGCCAGCGCCCGCTCGTCCGCCACGACGGGCGGGATCCCCTCCTTGGGCTCAAGGAGCGGGACCGGGGCTGCTTCTTCTGGGATGGCTGCTACGGCGTCGGTCACTCACCAAGGGTACGACGGTCCTCGGAACCGGGAGTGTTGTCGGACTGGTCAGACCGGGTAGCCGACTATGCCGCCGGGGCCTCAGGGGGTTGCTGCGGCGGCTCAGGAGGAAACGTTCCTCCTGAGCCGCCGCGGTGGTTCGACCAGCAACACGGCCCCGATCGGCTCAGTGGATGATCCCGGTGCGCAGCGCGACCGCGACCATGCCGGCCCGGTCGCCGGTGCCGAGCTTGCGCGCGATGCGGGCGAGGTGGCTCTTGACGGTCAGTGCGGAAAGGCCCATCGCGACGCCGATCGCCTTGTTGGACTGGCCCTCGGCCACCAGCCGCAGCACCTCGACCTCGCGGCCGGACAGCTCGCGGTAGGCGGCCGGCTGCGCGCCCGGGGCACCGGGAGCGCCCGGGGCACCCGGTGCCCCGGCCGTGCCCGGCACGCCCGGCATGCCGGGGCGGCGCATCCGCCCGGCCAGCCCGGCGGCGCCGAGCGGCAGGCCCGGGCGGCCGGGCATGGCGACGTTGGTGCGGGTGCCGGTGACGACGTATCCCTTGACGCCGCCGGCCAGCGCGCTGCGGACGGCGCCGATGTCGTCGGCGGCGGAGAGTGCGAGGCCGTTGGGCCAGCCCGCGGCACGGGTCTCGGCCAGGATGGTCAGCCCGGAGCCGTCCGGCAGGTGTACGTCGGCGACGCAGATGTCGCGGGGCGTGGAGACCCGGGGGCGGGCCTCGGCGATCGAGGACACCTCGATCACGTCGCGGACACCGAGCGCCCAGAGGTGGCGGGTGACGGTGTTTCGGACGCGCGGATCGGCGATGACCACCATGGCGGTGGGCTTGGTCGGGCGGTAGGCGACCACGTTTGCGGGGTGCTCAAGAAGGACCGACACCAGGTCTCCTGCGGGGAGTGGCGGACGGAACCCCGATGGGGGCGGTCGGAGTGTTCCGCGTTCGGAAAGGGTCACAGTCTGCTTCGGCAGCTACCGTGTCCGGCTTTAGCGAAAGATCACGATCTAGTGAGTAACAATACGGACAAATCGCGCAAATGATTGATGCGACATGCCTGGTATTCGCACAAAATCGATCAGATTCGTCACCGATTGGGTCGGGATCGGTCGCTTTTGAGCGGCGAATTGACGTAGAGCGGGTCCGAAGCCACACTCCGTCAGCCCTGGGGGTGGCGTCGGGCCGGTCGGTGCCGCGAAGCCCGGACGCCACTCCTCAGTGCGAGCGCGGGCGCCGCCGGGCGGGCATCGGGACCACCCCACCGAGTGACGGGGCGTCGGCGGGCGCCTGCGGGGCCGGTGCGGCCGGCGGCAGGCCCGCGCTGATGCACAGCAGGTCCCCCCAGGCCGCCAGGTGCCGCTCGAAGCGGCCGTCGGCCGGCGTCCAGGAGGCCCGGATCTCGATCTCGGTCGAGGACGGACGGTCCGCGAGCGCGCCGAAGTACTGCGAGGCGCACCTGGTCACCGTGCCGGACGGCTCCGCGTACCCGGCGCCGTGCGCCTGCAGCGCGTCCAGCAGCCAGGCCCAGCCGACCTCGGAAAGCATCGGGTCGCCGGCCATCTCCGGCTCCAGCTCGGCCCGGGTCATCGTCACCACCCGGAACTCCCCGTTCCAGGCCTCCTGCCCGGCCGGGTCGTACAGCAGCACCAGCCGGCCGTCCGCCAGCTCCTCGCCGTCGACCTCGACCGAGGCGGTCACCGCGAACGCGTGCGGGGCCAGTCGGCGCGGGGCCGGCGCGGGGGACAGCTGCACCTCGGGCCGCAGCCGTGCCGCGTCGAATGCCGCCACGGCGGCCCGGAACTCGCTCGGCACCCCCTCCCGACCCGTTCCGCCACCTGCTCCGCCACCCTGTGCGGGGTGCCCGCCGACCGCTGCCATGACCCGAAGACTAGGTCGAAAACCCGGGTTATCGCCGCAACTTCCGTCCGAGCGGCGTGCCGGAACGGCAAACGCGGCCAGATCTTGGAGGAACCGACGAGACCGGTCGGGGAGTGCGGTCCGGGGCGCGTGCGAAGATTTGAACCGTGAGCGAGACAACGGCAGACACCACGGCGGCCACCCACGGCCGGCCCATCCCCGCGCGCCGCGGCGCCGCGTACGACTCCGCGTTCCTGCGCGCCTGCCGGCACGAGCCGGTGCCGCACACCCCGGTGTGGTTCATGCGCCAGGCCGGCCGCTCGCTGCCCGAGTACCTGAAGGTCCGCGAGGGCATCCCCATGCTGGAGTCCTGCATGCGGCCCGAGCTGGTCAAGGAGATCACCCTGCAGCCGGTGCGCCGGCACAAGGTGGACGCCGCGATCTTCTTCAGCGACATCGTGGTGCCGCTCAAGGCGGTCGGCATCGACGTTGAGATTAAGCCGAACGTCGGCCCGGTCATCGCCGACCCGATCCGCACCGCCGAGGACCTCAAGCGGCTGCGCCCGCTGGAGCCGGACGACGTCCCGTACATCACCGAGGCCGTCGGCCTGCTCGTCGACGAGCTCGGCGGGACCCCGCTGATCGGCTTCGCCGGTGCCCCGTACACGCTCGCCAGCTACCTGGTCGAGGGCGGGCCGTCCAAGAACCACGAGAACACCAAGGCCATGATGTACGGGCAGCCCGAGCTGTGGGCCGCCCTCGTCGACCGGCTCGCCGACATCACCGCCGCCTTCCTGAAGGTGCAGATCGAGGCCGGCGCCTCGGCGGTCCAGCTGTTCGACTCCTGGGTCGGCTCGCTCGCCCCCGACGACTACCGCCGCTCGGTCATGCCGTCCAGCGCCAAGGTCTTCGACGCCGTCGCCCGCTACGGCGTGCCGCGGATCCACTTCGGCGTCGGCACCGGTGAGCTGCTCGGCCTGATGGGCCAGGCCGGCGCGGACATCGTCGGTGTCGACTGGCGGGTGCCGCTGAACGTCGCCGCCGAGCGGGTCGGCCCCGGCAAGGGCCTGCAGGGCAACCTCGACCCGGCCGTGCTGTTCGCCCCCACCAAGGTCGTCGAGACCAAGGCCCGCGAGGTGCTGCACGCCGCCCAGGCGCTCGGCACCAGCGGCCACATCTTCAACCTCGGCCACGGCGTCCTGCCCAGCATGGACCCGGACGCGCTCAGCCGGCTCGTCGCCTTCGTGCACGAGGCCAGCGCCCGCTGACGGCCCCCGGTGGCGGGCCCCTCCCGGCGAGGGGCCCGCCACCGGTGCGTTCAGTCCACTCCGTCCGGATCGGGGGCGGGCACGGCCGGTACGACGGGCACGGGCGCGGGCCGGGTGACGGGGCCGTGGTCGCGGCGCCACCACCAGTACGCCGCCGCGGCCGGAAGGCCCAGCACCAGCAGGAACGGCGCCACCGCGGCCAGCGCGACGACCAGCCCGCGCAGGATCGTCAGCAGCACGTGCCAGCCGCCGGCGAGGGCCGAACCCGCCGAGGCCCAGAAGCCCTTCGCCTCCGCCTTCGGCGCGGGCGGCGGGGTCGGCACCGGCGGCACCTCGCGGTGCACCTCCAGCGTGATCGTCGAGAGCGACGTCTTGCCGGACAGCTCCTTCTGCTGCTTCTGCAGCGACTCCAGGTCCGACTCCCGGCGGCTCAGTTCCGCCTCCAGCGCGGTGACCTCGCTCAGCGACTTGGCCTGCCCCATCAGCGCGCGCACCCGCTCCACGCTCGCCTGCTGGGACTGCACCCGGCTCGACACGTCCGCGACCTGCTGCGTCAGGTCGTCCGCCTGGCTCTTGCGGGACACCACCTCGCCGAGCCCGGCCAGCCGGTCCAGCGTCTGCTGGAACGCCGCCGACGGCACCTTCAGCGTGAGCTGACCGCCCGCGTCGCCGTCACCGCCTCCGGCCATCGACTCGCCACCGACGTAGCCACCCGCGGAGTCGGCCATCTCCCGGGCCATGGCGAGCAGTTGGCCGACGTCCTTGGTGCGCAGGGACAGCTGCGCCGTGTACGCGATCAGCCGGTTGTCCGCCACCGGCGCGGCACTCGCCGCACCGTTCGCCGCACTGCCGCCCGCCGACGCCTGGGCGGTCGGCGGCGCACTGGGCACCGCCGCGGCAGCCGGCCCCTTGGCCGCGGGCGCCGCCGCGGAATCCCCCCTCCCCCCGTCGGCCGCACTGCACCCGGCCCCCAACAACACCACCACGGCAGCCAGCGCCGCCACCACCCCCGCACGTCTCTCCCTCATCGGGATCCTCCCCAAGTCCGTTGTCAGGTCTCCCCATTGGACGGAAAACGCGCACGGACGGACCCCACCGGGAGATCGCAACTCCATCACAGCTCGGACGCGGCCCGGACTCGCTATCTCGGGACCATGAGCGAGCTGCCGGACTGGATGTACGCGCCCAGAGCCGAGGGTTGGTTCGCGGACGACCTCGACCACCTGCCGCAGGCGCCGCGGCACACCGAACTGATCGATGGAGCCCTGGTTTTCATGATCTCCCCCAGTGCTGGTGGCACGGCGCCTTGCGCCGCCAGGTGCCGGAGGGGCACAGGGTCGGGCGGGAGATGACGATCAAGCCGGGATCTTCCGGGGCACGCTGGAGCGGCCGGTGCCCTTCCCGCTCGCGATCGATCTCGCCGGGCTGGTGCCGAGGGGTGGGAAGAGTGCAGGGGATTGAGGCATTCGTGTAAGGACCTGCGAGACTGCGAGGCATGTCGGATGCACATGTCGTCGTCATCGGTGGCGGGATCGCGGGGTTGGCCGCGGCCGCGTTCCTCAGTGGGGCGGCCGGTGGGGGGCCTGCGCGGGCGCGGGTGACGTTGGTGGAGGCGTCGGAGCGGTTCGGGGGGAAGCTGCGCGGGGGTGAGGTCGGCGGGGTCCGGGTGGACCTCGGGGCCGAGTCGATGCTGGCGCGGCGGCCGGAGGCGGTCGAGCTCGCGCGGGCCGTCGGCCTGGGGGCGGAACTGGAGCCGCCGACCACGGCGAAGGCCGCCATCTGGACCCGGGGCGCGCTGCGCCCGCTGCCGGGCGGGCAGGTCATGGGCGTGCCCGGCGACCTGGACGCGCTGGCCGCCTCCCGGGTGCTGTCCGCCGAGGGGCTGGAGCGGGTGCGGTACGAGGGCGCCACCGAGGTCGGCGAGGACGTCGCGATCGGCAAGTACGTCGCCGACCGGCTGGGCCGCGAGGTGGTGGACCGGCTCGTCGAGCCGCTGCTGGGCGGCGTCTACGCCGGCCACGCGGACGACATCTCGCTGCGCGCCGCCGTACCGCAGCTGCTGCCGATCGCCCGGGGCGGCGGTTCGCTGGTCGAAGGGGTGCACGAACTCGCCTCCCGGCCCACGACCGTCGGGGCGCCCGTCTTCCAGGGGCTGCGCGGGGGCCTCGGCACCCTCCCGGAGGCCGTCGCCGCGGCCTGCGCCAAGGCCGGCGTGGCCCTGCGCACCCGGACCCCCGTCGACGAACTGCGCCGCACCCCCGAGGGCTGGCGCGTCGTGGCCGGCGGCGAGGCGCTCGCCGCGGACGCCGTCGTCCTGGCCGTCCCGGCGCCCGCCGCCGCCCGGCTGCTGCGCGCGGACGTGCCCGCGGCCGCCGCCGAGCTGGACACCGTCGAGTACGCGGGCATGGCGCTCGTCACCCTCGCGTTCCGCCGGGCCGACCTCTCCGAGGTGCCGGCCGGCAGCGGCTTCCTGGTGCCGCCGGTGGACGGGCGGCGGATCAAGGCGTCGACCTTCTCCTCCAACAAGTGGGGCTGGCTGGAGCGCTCCGCCCCGGACGCGTTCCTGCTGCGCACCTCGCTGGGCCGGCACCGCGAGGAGGAGGCGCTGGAGCTGCCGGACGAGGAGCTGGTGGCCCTCTCGCTCGCCGATCTCGGCGAGGCGATCGGGCTCACCGCGCGCCCGTACGACACCGCCGTCTCACGCTTCACGGCCGGACTGCCGCAGTACCCGGTGGGCCACCTGGACCGGGTGGCCCGGATCCGGGCCGCGGTGGCCGGGGCGGGCGGGCTGGCGCTGTGCGGCGCCGCCTACGACGGTGTGGGGATCCCGGCGTGCATCGCCTCCGCGGCCTCGGCCGCCGCGGCGCTCGACAAGCTGTTGACCCCGGCGACCGGGGAAGGTTCCACGGAGAGGACAATGGGCGCATGACTGAGACCGTTGAGCGGCAGCCGGAGCAGCAGCCCGAGAAGAAGAAGGCGCGCGACCTGAACCAGGTCATCCGCTACACCATGTGGTCGGTGTTCAAGCTCAAGGGCGCCCTGCCCGAGGACCGCACCGCCCTGGCCGCCGAGGTGGACGAGCTGTTCGCCCAGCTGGCCGCGAAGGACGTGACCGTGCGCGGCACGTACGACGTGTCCGGTCTGCGCGCGGACGCCGACATCCTGGTCTGGTGGCACGCGAGCGACTCGGACGACCTGCAGGAGGCGTACAACCGCTTCCGCCGCACCGGTCTCGGCCGCCAGCTGGAGCCGGTCTGGTCGAACATGGCGCTGCACCGCCCGGCCGAGTTCAACAAGTCGCACATCCCGGCGTTCCTGGCCGACGAGCGCGCGCGCGACTACGTCTGCGTGTACCCGTTCGTCCGCTCCTACGAGTGGTACCTGCTGCCGGACGCCGAGCGGCGCGCGATGCTCGCCGAGCACGGCCAGATGGCCCGCGGCTACCCGGACGTCCGGGCCAACACGGTCGCCTCGTTCGCGCTCGGCGACTACGAGTGGCTGCTCGCCTTCGAGGCGGACGAGCTGCACCGCATCGTCGACCTGATGCGCGACCTGCGCCCGTCCCGCGCGCGCCTGCACGTGCGCGAGGAGGTGCCGTTCTTCACCGGCCGCCGCAAGCCGGTGAGCGAGCTGCTCAACGGCCTGGTGTGACAGGGGTTTTCACGGGGACGGGGCCTGCCGCGGCGGGCCCCGTCCGCTGTGTCAGGTGCGGTGGGGGCGCAGGGCTGCACGCAGGCGCGGGTCGGGGAGGGCGGCGGGGCCGTTCATGGCGACGGCGGTGAGGAGTTCGCGTTCCTCGTCGTCCGCGAGGCCGTGCTGGCGGGCCGGACGGACCTCGCGCAGGACCTCCTGGCCGATCGGCGAGGCCCAGCGGGTGTAGGGGTAGACGTCGACCCGGGCCATCAGCAGGGTGCCGGAGGTGAGCACCAGCGGCAGCGAGAACCAGGCGAGCGGGGCGAGGGTGTCGCCGCCGGTGAAGCAGCCGACGGCGAGCGCGGCGGCCATCAGGCCGAGGGTCAGCAGCAGCGCGTGCCGCACCTGGCGGACCACCACGACGGTGTTGCGCTGGATCAGGGCCGGGGTGGCCAGCCCGGCCAGCGAGAGCCGGGCGCCGATCTCCAGCACCGTGGGGTGCTCGGCCATGGCCCGGCGAAGCTCGTCGGTGCGGCACTGGCCGTCCGGGCCGACGGTGGCGATGATCGCGCGCTCCAGCCGACTGCGGCCCTTGGGGTCGACGACGGTGGTCCAGCCGGTGTGCGCGAGGTGCAGCCGGCCGCGGCCGGCCATCAGGACGAGGGCGAGCTCGATCACCCGGTCCGGGCCGCCGGCCAGGTATGCCGTCTCGTAGAGCCCGATCCCGACGGCCTCCGGCGGGCGCCGCCCTTCCGGCCCGCCGAGGGCGTCGGCGGCGGCGGTCATCCGGACGAGCCGGAGGCAGGAGAGCACCGCGGCCACGCACGCCGGTATGAGGAACAGCAACCACATGGCCCCGTTGTATGCCGCCGCCGACGGCGCGGGGAACGGCTTCCCGTGGCGCGATACCGAACTGTGACGTCAGGAACCGCAGCTGGAGCCGCAACCGGACCCACAGCTGGACGAGGATCCGCAGCTGTGGGACGAGCCGCAGCTGTGGGAGGACGAGGAACCACAGCTGTGCGAGGACGAGGACCCGCAGCTGTGCGAGGACGAGGACCCGCAGCTCGACGACCCGCACCCGGAGGACGTCCCGGTGTCCGAGAAACCGCCGCACCAGGACACGGTGCCGCCGCCGCACGAGGACGAGCCGGACGAGTCGGACGAGAACGACGACGAGCAGGACGAGCCCGAGCCCGACGAGGCGCCGAACGCGGCCCTCGCCGCCGCCTGTTGGGCCGCCGCGCCGACCAGCGCCTCCTGCAGCTCCGCGTCGGCCAGCTCCGCCCCCGCGACGGCCAGCCCGCCGAGCGCGAGCGCGCCGAGCACCGGGCCACTGGTCGTGCGCCCGTACACGCCGGAGCCGGGCGACCACGGCTTGCCCGTGTTCATGAGCGAGAGCTGGCGCTGCCCGGCCGGGGTGATCCGGCCCTTGGCCGGGCGGGTGGCGAGCAGCGTGACCAGGCCGAGTGCCAGCAGGACCACCGGGACCCACACGGCCGGCCGGTCGCCGCGCCCGTCGTCGTCCAGCAGGCCGGAGAGGACGAAGGAGAGCAGCACGCCGCCCAGCGCGAGCCAGAGCAGCCGGCGGGCCTTGCGGGCGGCCCGCAGCCGCTCGGGGTGGCGCAGCAGGCCGCGGTCGGCGAGCTCGTCGCCGAGGGCCTGGACGGCGGGGGAGCGCATCACGTCCGCGCGGAGCGGGCCGAGGTCGCGGCTGCCGGTCGGGCCGACGGCCCTGGTGATCGCCTCGTCCACGGCGTCGTACGGCTCGTCGTGGGTCAGGGTGACGGTGCCGCCGCGGCTGACCACCGCGCGCTCGGCCAGGTGCATCCGGACGAGCGCGGTGTCGAAGACCCGGCCCGGGCCGCCCGCCAGGAACGCGGCGCTCAGCAGCGGGAGGCCGCGGCCGGGCAGGCCCTTCGGGTGGGGGACGTGCCGGACGCGCCGCGCGGCGTGGTCCGCGTACAGGACGGCGGCGACCAGGAGGGCGGCGGGAATGACGAAGTAGGTGTTGTGCCACATGGGCGGTTCCCCCGAGGTGTGAAGAGAGTCACCGGCGCCGCAGGGCCCGGCGCAGGCGGGTGAGCGGTCCCGGCGGACGGGCCGGCAGCGGGTGCAGCCACTGCTCCAGGCCCCGGCGGCAGTCGGCGGCCAGCGGGCGGGCGTGGGTGAGCGCCCACGCGGTGAAGGCCCGGGCGTCGGTGCGGTAGCCGGCGGTCTGCGAGTGGGTGCGGGCGTAGGCGAGGAAGAGCGGCCCGTACCGCCGGCCGAGCAGCCGGGGCAGCTCGGGCGCGACGCGGGCGACGGTGTCCCGCCGCTTGGCGGCGAGGCCGGTGGACTGGGCGCGGACCTGCGCCGGGTCGAAGCCGGGCGGGACGGGACCGCCGGCCACCAGGGCGGCCAGCAGCTCCTCCTGGCGCCGCGCGAGCTCCTCCCGCGCTGTGGTGAGATCCTCCGCGAGTTGCTCGGTCATGGTCGGCTGCTCCCCTCCAGCACCCGGCGGATGGCGTCCAGTTCACCGGCCAGCTCGCTGGGCGGCGGGAAGGCCGCGTCCCGTTCGAGCAGGACGCCGGGCGGCGCGACCCGCGCGCACAGTTCGGCCAGCACCTCCAGCACCGGTTCGGTGACGGGGTGGGCGTGGGTGTCGTGCCAGACGCCGTCGACCATCGTGCCGCCCGCGACGTGCACGTAGGCGATCGCCTCCAGCGGCAGGCGGTCGAGTTCGGCGGCCGGGTCGACGCCGAGGTTGACCCGGTTGGTGTGCAGGTTGGCGACGTCTATCAGCAGCCGGACGCCGGTGCGCTCGACGAGTTCGGCGAGGAACTGCCCCTCGGTCAGCTCGTCGTCCGGCCAGACCAGCTGGGCGGCGATGTTCTCCAGCGCGAGCGGCACCGGGAGCTGGTCCTGGGCGATCCGGACGTTCTCGGCGATCACCCGCAGCGCGTCCCACGAGCGCGGGACGGGCAGCAGGTGGCCCGCCTCCAGGCCGCCGGCCCGGACGAACGCCAGGTGCTCGGTGACCAGCGGCGAGCCGAGCGCGGCGGCAGCTCCCGCGAGCCTGGCGAGGCGTTCGGGGGCGGGCCGCTCGGCGCCGCCGAGGCCGAGCGAGACCCCGTGCGGGACGACGGTGACACCGCGCTCGCGCAGCACCGTCAGAGAGGTGGGCAGGTGGTCGGCGCAGACGTTCTCCGCGACGACCTCGACCCAGTCCAGGCCGGGCTGGCGCTCCACCACGGTGTCGATCTCGCGGCGCCAGCCGAGGCCGACGCCGAGCCGGGGCGCGGGTGCCCTGCCGGCCGGGACGGAGGCACCGCCGGTCGCCCGCGCGGGCAGGTTCAGTGCAGGGGAAGTCATCGGTACGCCCCCTTCGGAGGGCTGGGTGGGGGGCCGTCGGGTGGTGCGGGCGCCGTCGCCGGGACCGCCCGTGGGCCGTGCTGCCGAGAATGTCCCCGGGCGGGGTGGCTGCCAAGCCCCATCCGGTCTTCTCAGAGCATTATTTGAGCTTGTCAGCCCGGCGATGAGGGACTCCAGCCCCTGCCCCGCCGCATTGACGCAGCTGGGGTGCCGGTTGGGTGGGAGAGTTCGGAGGCGGCCCGGGCCCGGGGGCCGGCGGGCCCGCACGCGGCGTACACCTCCAACGACGAGACCAACGCGCCGATGCTCGCGGTCAACGCCTGGCTCGGGTACGAGCGCGCACCGGGGAGTTCAAGGGCATCAAGCGGCTCGGTCGGTGAAGTCGCCCACCAGGATGGATTGTTGACGGAGCGTCGAAAGAATTCCCGATGGACGGACCCGGTGAACCGCGGGCGAGGGGGTATTTCCGGCCTCCGGCGGGGACTTACCTGACGGCACACAGTTCGTGGCCGAGTCTTCCCCCGGGGGATGATATGGAGATCCTGGTTCAGGTTCTGATCGCATCGGTTCCGGCCGTGATCGGTTTCCTCGCGGCCCGCTTCCTCGCCCGCACCCGGCTGTTCCTGCGGTACGGCTTCCTCCGGGCGCTGCTCGCACCGTACAGCCGGGTCCAGATCATCACCCCGAGCATCGAGGTCGCGGAGTTCGCCTTCGCCAAGGACGGCCTGCGGCTGACCGGACGGGCGCCGAGGAACGTGCTGTTCATGCCGATGGCCGAGGCCAGGGCGATAGCCCAGCTGATCGACCTGCTCCGGAAGGTCAACCGGAAGGCGACGATCGAGCTGGTCGCGGCCGGCGCGCAGGACCCGCGGATGCCGACCTTCTCGATCGGCGGCCCGAGCGTGAACCCGTACACCGCGGGCGTGCTGGGCACGGTATTCCCGGATTTCCGCATCGAGTACCCGGAGGCGGCGCGCGCCCGCTGGGGCGGAATGACCTTCGAGGCGCTGTACAACGCCGCCGACGAACTGATCCGGGACCACGGCTTCATCTTCGTGACCCGCACGCTCCGGCACGCGCCGTGCGTCGTGCTGTGCGGGGTGTTCGCATTCGGGTCCGCGATGGCGGTGGAGGCGCTCGCGGGGGCGGGCCGGAAATCGCCGCTGGCGGCGCTCTTCCGCTCGGGGGAGAAAGGATTCGTCGCGGTCGAGGGGCGGGTGATCGGCCTGGACATCGTGGACGTGACGGTCGAGGTGTGCCGGATCCTGCCGGTGCCCTGACCCGGCCCCGTACCCCGCGCGGTGAACCGCGGAAGTTCGCGGTGTCCACGTACCGTCCCGCCCGATGAGATGATTGGTCTCGACCAGAGGGGGCGAATCCGGACGGTTCGGGAGCGTCTGGGGCACGAACTCGCGGCGATCGCACAGGTTTTGCCCCGCTCCTGACATATCGTCGGCATAATCGCGCACATGACGATCAACCGTGCCTCCCTGAGCGCGATCGCCGACGACCTCCACGTGTGGCTCCCCCCGAAGCGGGGCTGGGGACTGGCGAACTGCGGGCTGCTGACCTCCCCGAAGACCGCGCTCTGGATCGACACCCCCTACGACCGGGCGATGGCCTCGGAGTTCCTGGCCGAGAGCCGCCGGGTGCTGGCCGACGGCGCCACCATCGACCGGGTGATCGTCACGCACGCCAACGGCGACCACCTCTGGGGCGCCGGCGTCGTCCCGGACGCCGAAGTGATCTCCACCCGTGAGGCGCTGGAGCACATCCACTACGAGCCCACCCCGCAGCAGCAGCACGCGCTGGTCGCGGGGGGCGACCCGGACTCCCCGCTCGGCGGCTACCTCCTGGAGCACTTCGGCCGCTTCGACTGGTCCGAGACCGAGCCGGTGCGCCCGGACACCGTCTTCACCGGCGAGCTCGAACTCACGGTGGGGGAGTACCCGGTGCACGTCACCGGCCTGCCCTCGGCCCACACCGGCGGCGACCTGATCGTCCACCTGCCGCGCCAGAAGACGGTGTTCGCCGGTGACGTGATCTTCGGGTCGACGCCCGAGCAGCCCGGCGACCACCCGTCGCACTGGGCCGGCCCGCTGGAGAACGTCATCGCCGCGTGCGAGCGGATCCTCGACACCGGCGCGGAGATCGTCGTCCCCGGCCACGGCCCGGTGCTCGACCGCGACGGCGTCCGCGCCCACATCGCGTACCTCGCGTACGTCCGCGAGCGCGCGCACGCCCTGCACGCCGCCGGGATCCCCGCACTGGACGCCGCCCGGCGGGTGATCGCCGAGCAGCGTCACCCCGAACTCGGCCTGCCCGAGCGGCTGGTGCTCACCGTCGCGGCCGAGTACCGGCACCTGGACGGCGGCGAGGCGCCGAACGTCCTGGAGGCGATGAGCCAGGTCGCCCTCGTCGCGCGCGAGATCGCCGAGGACTCCGTCCACGCCCGGCGCATCTTCCCCGACATCGGCCACCGGGACTGACCGGGCCCGGCCCGCCCGCCAGCACGCCAGCCACCGAGGAACCCACCGAGGAACCCCCGAGGAAGTCAATGACGCAGATCGCGCTGATCGCGCTGATCACCACGGCGCTGGCCGCGACGGCGGGCGTGCTGGCCCGCGGCCGGGCCCGGGCCACCACCCGGGCCGCGGTCGCCGAGGAGCGTGCCCACATCGCCGAGCAGCGCGCCCGCGCCGCCGAGGAACGGCTCGCCCGCGCCGAGCACCGGCTGCACGAGTCGGCGACCGCCGCCCGGGAGGCCGCCGACGACGCCGAGACCCGCTACCGGGCCGCCGAGGACCGCACCCGCGACGCCGAGCGACGCGTCCGCACCGCCGAGGACGCCGCCCGCGACGCGCAGGACGCCACCCGCGAGGCCGACGGCCGCACCGCCGCCGCCGACACCCGGGCCGCCGAGGCCGAGCGCCGCCTCGCCGTCGCCGAGGAGCGGGGCGCCGCGCTGTTCGCCGAGGTCCGCCACCTGGCCGACGAACGCCTCCCGGCCACCGCGGTGCGGCTCAGCCACGTCAACGCCCCGGCCGTGGGTCCGCTGTTCGCGCAGGTCGTCGGCCCGGACGCGGTCGAGGCGCTCCAGGCCGTCCTCGACGCCGCGGCCACCGCCATCACCGACGAGCGCGAGCGGGTCGACGCCGCCGCCCGCGCCGCCATGCGCGGCGCCACCTCCAAGATCCAGACGCTGCTCTACCAGATCCAGAGCCTGGTCCAGCAGCTCCAGGACGACAACGACGACCCCCGGCTGCTGGAGGTCGACTTCCGCAACGAGGTCGCCCTGCGCCGGATCCAGACCGTCGCCGTGCTCTGCGAGGCCTGGCCCGGCCTCGCCCGCAGCGACTCCCCGCTCGCCGAGGTCGTCGTCGGCGCGCTCTCCCGGGTGCCCGGCTACGCGCGGATCAAGGTCGCCAACCACCTGCGCGAGAACCGCCTCGCCGTGGTCGCCCGCGCCGCCGAGCCGCTCGCCATCACCGTCGCCGAACTGCTCGCCAACGCCACCGCCTACTCGCACCCCGAGACCGACGTCCCGGTCACCGTCCAGCAGGGCGGCCGCGGCGCGCTGGTGATCATCGACGACAGTGGCATCGGCATGGACGACGACCAGCTGCGCCGCGCCCGCCGCCTGCTGGCCGGCCCGCCCGACGTCCTGCTCACCGAGCTCGGCAACCCGCCCAAGACCGGCTTCGCGGTGATCGGCAAACTGGCCCGCCAGTACGGCTTCTCCTGCCACATCGAGCCCTCGCCCTACGGCGGCATGCGGACGATCCTGCGCATCCCGGCCGCGCTCGTCACCGTCGTCGACGACGAGCAGCCGCTGTCGGTGCTCACCCCCCTGCCGCTGCGGGCCGGCGCCGGGCCCGCCCCCGCGCCCACCGTCCAGGCCGTCCCGCCGATGCGCGACGCCGACGAGGACGCCGGGCTGCCCCCGCTCGCCGACCGGCACCACCAGCCGGGCCCGCACCCGGCGCCCGCCATGCACGTCGTGCCGTTCGCCCCCACCGGAGGGTCCGGCACCGGACGGCCCGGCGAGGCCGGCCGCGGCGAGGGCAGCGGCCTGCCCAGCCGGCGCCGCCGCCAGCCCCTCGCCGCCCCCGCGGCCGGGCCCGCCGCCGCCCCCGCCCGCACCGCCGAACACCCCCCGGCCGAGGCGTCCGCCCGGACGCCCGAACGGGCCGCCGCCCACTGGAGAGCCCTCCAGCAGGGCACCGGCGAGGGCCGCGCCGCCGTGGCCGCGGCCGCCCGCGACAGCGCCGCTCAGCCCACGGGCGAACGCCGGCCCACGGGCGAACCCCAGACCCCCGAAGGAGCCGAGCAGTGAGCAGCACGCCCAGCCCGACCGCCACCGACGAGATCTCGTGGGTGCTCACCCCGCTGCTGGAACTCCCCGGAGTGCTGCACGCGGTCATCGCCACCGGCGACGGCCTCGTCGAGGGCGCCTCGGACGGCCTCGGCCGCGCCTCCGCCGAGCGGGTCGCCGCGATGACCGCCACCGTGCACGCCGCCGCCCGCGCGTTCACCACCGCCTTCACCGACAGCGCCCAGCCCCGGCTGGCCCAGACCGTGGTCGAGTCCGACCTCGGCTACGCCGTCGTCGTCCCGGCCGGCGAGAACACCTCGCTCGCCGTCTTCACCTCGCCCGAGGCCCAACTCGGCAACGTGGCCTACCAGATGCAGGTCCAGGTCGCCGCCCTGGGCCGCGCGCTCGCGAGCCCGGCCCGGCAGCCCGACGGCACACCCCGGTCATGACCGCCGTACCCCGCAGGCGGATGGTGCCCGCCTACCTCGCCACCGGCGGCCGCACCCGCCCCGGCACCCCCGGCTTCGAACGGCTGACCGTGCTGTACGCGGCCGGCGCCGAACCGCCGCAGGGGCTGGAACACGAACACGGACGGCTCTGGGAGCTGCTGCGCCCCGGCGCACTGACCGTGGTGGAGGCCGCCGCGCACCTGCGCCTGCCGGTCAGCGCCACCGTCTTCCTCGCGGCCGACCTGGTCGAGGCGGGCTGCCTGAACGCCCGCGCACCGGTCCCGCGCGCCCAGCAGACCGACCGCTCCATCGTCGAGAGGCTCCTCGTTGGACTCCGCACGCTCCGGTAGCCCGGCCCCCGGCAGCCCGGCCGACCGGCCCGGCCGGGTGGGCTACCTGCCCGACCGGGACCAGGCGCTGATGAAGATCGTCGTGGCCGGCCCGTTCGGGGTCGGCAAGACGACGCTCATCCGCACCCTCTCGGAGATCGCCACCCTGCACACCGAGGAGGCGATGACCGAGACCGGCCGCCCGGTCGACGACCTCGCCGACCTGCCGGAGAAGACCACCACCACGGTCGCCGTCGACTTCGGCCGGCTCACCCTGCCCGGCAACGTCGTGCTCTACATGTTCGGCACCCCCGGCCAGCGCCGCTTCTTCCCGCTCTGGCAGGACATCGCCCGCGGCGCCCTCGGCGCCCTGGTGCTCGCCGACACCCGCCGGCTCGCCGACTCCTTCGAGATCATGGACATGGTCGAGGAGCAGGGCCTGCCCTACGCCGTCGCCGTCAACGGCTTCCCGGACGCGCCCGTCCACCCGGTCGAGGTCCTGCGCTCCCACCTCGACCTGCACGCCGCCACCCCGCTCGTGCTCTGCGACGCCCGCGAGCGCGGCGCCAGCCTGGACGCGCTGATCGCGCTCACCGAGCACGTCCTGGACGGCCTGCCGGCCGGCCCGGAACCCCAGGAGGGACCGTGACCACCGAGACCCGTCCGACGCCGATCCACGGACCGGTGTTCGCCGCCGACCCGCACCTCGTCTACGACCGGCTGCGCCGCCACGGCGCCGTCGCCCCGGTCGAGGTCGCGCCCGGCGTCGAGGGCCTGCTCGTCACCGACTACCAGGCCGCGCTGGACCTCCTGCGCGACACCGACACCTTCTCCAAGGACTCCCGCGCCTGGCAGCGGACCGTCCCGCCGGACTCCCCGCTCCTGGTCGTGCTCGGCTACCGCCCCACCGCCCTGTTCAGCGACGGCGAGGTCCACGACCGCTACCGTGCGGTGATCACCGACGGCCTCAAGCTGCTCGAACCGCACGTGCTCCAGCGCCGCGTCGGCGAGGTCGCCCACCGGCTGATCGACCGCTTCGAGGCCGTCGGCACCGCCGACCTCATCGCCGAGTACGCCCGCCAGCTGCCGGTCTTCGTCTTCAACACCTGGTTCGGCGTGCCCGAGGAGCACAGCGACCGGCTGGTGGCCGGCATCTCCAAGATGATCGAGTCCACCGAGAAGGCCGTCGCCGCCTACGGGGACCTCCTCGCCGTGGTTACCGAGATGGTCGCCGACCGGCGCCGGCGCCCGCGGCACGACCTCACCTCCTGGTTCGTCACCCACCCGGCCGGGCTGGACAACGACGAGGTGATCCGGCAGATCACCCTGACCATGATCGCCGGGCACGAGCCGACCACCAACCTGATCGGCAACGCCCTGCTGCGCCTGCTCACCGACGAACGCTACGCCGGCTCGCTGTTCGGCGGCGCGATGACCGCCTACCAGGCGATCGACGAGGTGCTCTGGCACGAGCCGCCGCTGGCCAACCTCTCGGCCCACTACCCGCGGTACGACATCACCTTCCACGGCCGCGAGATCAAGGCCGGCTCGTTGATGCTCGTCTCCTACGCGGCGGCCAACTCCCAGGCGGCGCCGCCGACCGACGGCCCCGAGCTGCGCAGCGGCGAGAGCGCCCACCTGGCCTGGGCGGCGGGCCCGCACGCCTGCCCGGCCCGGGACCCGGCCCTGCTGATCGCGATCTCCGCGATCGAGCAGCTGACCAGCCGCCTGAGCGACCTCGAACTCACCCTGCCCGCCCAGGAGTTGCTCTGGCGCCCGGGGCCGTTCCACCGTGCCCTGGTGCACCTTCCGGTCCGCTTCGCGCCGGTGGCCGGGTAGCCGAGGGGCCCGGATGTCACGGACACCCGGGCCCCTCCGCTCGGATCATCCCGCCGGCTTCAGGGTCAGCGAGATGCTGTTGATGCAGTACCGGAGGTCGGTCGGCGTGCCGTAGCCCTCGCCCTCGAAGACGTGGCCGAGGTGTCCGCCGCACCGCTTGCAGCGCACCTCGACACGCCGCATCCCGAGGCTGTCGTCCTCCAGCAGTTCCACGGCGTCGGAGCTGCGCGGATCGTAGAAGGACGGCCAGCCGCAGTGGCTGTCGAACTTCGTCTCCGAGCTGAACAGCTCGGCGCCGCAGGCCCGGCAGCCGTAGACGCCGACGGTCTTGGTGTCGGTGTACTCGCCGGTGAACGGGCGCTCGGTGCCCGCCTCGCGGAGCACGTGGTACTCCTCGGGGGAGAGTTCGGCCCGCCACTCGGCGTCGGTCTTCTCGATCTCGTAGCTCATCACGGCTCCCGTCGGCGTGCGTCAGGCGTTGGAGGCAACGTTCGCGAGGTGCCCCAGACCCCTACTCAAATGATTCAGGATGGCGGGGCCCAGGTTCGTGACGTCCCCGGCACCCATCGTGAGCAGCAGGTCGCCCGGGCGGGCGAGGCCGGCCAGCAGGGCGGGGGCGGCGGCGAAGTCGTGCTCGGCGGTGACGTCGGCGCCGGCCCGGCGGGCCGCGTCGATGATCAGCTCGCTGGTCACGCCCGGGATCGGGTCCTCGCGGGCCGGGTAGATGTCCAGCACGACCGAGGCGTCGGCCAGCGCGAGCGCCTGGCCCATCTCCTCGGCGAGCTGCTGGGTGCGGCTGAACAGGTGCGGCTGGAAGACCACCAGGACGCGGCCCTCGGCCGCCTCGCGGATCGCCTCCAGGTCGGCGGCCATCTCGGTCGGGTGGTGGGCGTAGGAGTCGATCACCTGGACGCCGCCCGACTCGCCCTTGAGCTGGAGCCGGCGCCGCACCCCGGTGTAGGCGCCGAGCGCCTTGGCCAGGTCGGCGGCCGGGACGCCCAGCGCGACGCCCGCGGTCAGCGCGGCGACCGCGTTGTGCGCGTAGTGGCGGCCGGGCACCGAGACGGTGAAGGTCAGTTCGACGCCGTCCAGCAGGACGGTGACCTCGCTGGTCATGCCGCGGGCGACCACCGACAGGACGCGGACGTCGGCGTCCTCGGCGGCGCCGACCGTGACGACGTTCAGGCCCCTGCGCGCGGCCACCCGGGCGGTGAGCTCGCGGGCGCCGTCGTGGTCGGCCGAGACGACCAGGGTGCCCCCCGGGGTGATCCGGCCGACGAAGGTCTCGAACGACTCGTAGATGTCCTCGATCGACGCGTAGTTGGCGTGGTGGTCCAGCTCCACGTTGAGCACGATCGCCACCTCGGGCGCGTACTTGTGGAAGCTGCGGTCGCTCTCGTCGGCCTCGGCGACGAAGATCTCGCCGGTGCCGTGGTGGGCGTTGGAGCCCGGTGCGTCGAGGTCGCCGCCGATCGCGTAGGAGGGGTCCAGGCCCAGCTCACCGAGGGCGACGGCGAGCATGCTCGTCGTGGTCGTCTTGCCGTGGGTGCCGGCGACGGCCAGCGCGCGGCGCCCGCCCATCAGCGCGGCCAGCGCGTCGGAGCGGTGCACCACGGGGATGCCGCGCTCGCGGGCCGCGGCCAGCTCCGGGTTGTCGGCGCGGATCGCGCTGGAGACGACCACGCTGCTGGTGCCGTCCGGCACGTGCTCGGCCGCGTGGCCGACGTGCACGGTCGCGCCGAGGGCACGCAGGGCGAGGACGGTCTCGGACTCCTTGGAGTCGCTGCCGGAGACGCTGGCACCGCGCACCGCGAGGATCTTCGCCAGGCCGGACATGCCGGCGCCGCCGATGCCGATGAAGTGCGGGGCGTGCAGGTCGTGCGCGGCGTCGTTCAAGGCGGGGCTCCGTTGCGGCGATGGGCCCCTCCTGCCCGGCGGCGGGCAAGGAGGGATGGTGGGCGGGCGGCTGCCGCCCGCGGGGCGACGTGCGAATCGTCCTCGCGGACGGACCGCAAGGACGATTCTGCACCAAGGTCGGGGTCGGGTCGGTCGGCTCAGGAGTCGCTGGCGAACAGCCGCAGCACCGGGACGCCGACCTTGTGCCGGGCCTGCGAGGCCCAGTCCCGGTGGAAGAACTCCTCGACGAAGTGCGGTGAGGTGAGCACCACGACCTCGTCCGCCTCCTGCTCCCGCACCACCGTCTTCAGCCGCTCCAGGGGCTTGTCCTCGACCAGCTCGCCGACCGCCTCGGCGCCGGCCTCGCGCAGGTGGCGCAGGCTGTGCTCGAGCGACTCGGACGCCACCGTCGGCCCGCTCTCGGACTCGTCGTGCTCGTGCACCACCTTGTCCAGGTGGCCGAGAGCGACGTCGTCCAGCGCCCGCAGCAGCTCGTCCTGCCTGCCGCGCGGCTGCATCAGGACGACGAAGGAGACCTTCTCGTCGCTGTGGAGCGTGGTGACGAGCTCCACGTCCGCGTCGGAGAGCGCCTTTTCGATCATCAGTACCGTCTTGAACACGTGAGTCCCTTCCACTGGCCGGCCCCCGGGCCCCGGCGTCGTATCCCATAGTGCCCGGCGGAATCGGCCCGCTGCACACCGGTACGCGGGCCGCGCGGACGAAAGGCCCCCAAGGGGAACGGGATCGCGATCAGGGGGTCATGGGGTCATCCGAACGCAGGTGACGCAGGTAGCGGGTGAAGAGGAATCCTTTCTGCTCGATCAATGAGACCAGCCGCATCCGCCGCACGTCAGGCAGTTGCGCACCGTGGACGATGCGCGGCGCGTCGCCGCCCGTGATCAACGGGGCCAGCGACAGGCACAACTCGTCCAGCAGGTCCGCGGCCGCCAGCTGTCCCAGCAGCCGCGGGCCGCCCTCGCTCAGCAACCGCGTCCAGCCCCGCTCCACCAGGGCGGACACGCCCGCCCGCAGGTCCACCGAGCCCTCCCCGGCCAGGACCAGGTCGGCCACCTCGGCCACCGCCCGGCGGCGCTCGGCCGGGGCGTCCGCGGTGGTGATCACCACCGTCCTGGCCGGCGGCTCGGTGAACAGCGGCGCGCTCAGATCCAGCGCCAGCGAGCGGCTCACGATCGCGATCGCCGGCGCCGGGGCCTGCCCGGCCGCCGCCCGCGCCGCCGCGAACTCGGCCCGGGCCCGGGCCGGGCGGTAGCCCTCCGCGCGGACCGTCTCGGCGCCCACCAGGACGACGTCCGACAGCGCGCGCAGCACCCCGAAGATCCGCTTGTCGGCGTCCCCGGAGAGGCCTTCGGACAGGCCGTCGAGCTTCGCACCGCCGTCCAGACCGGCCACCATGTTGGCACGCAGCCACGGCCGGCCCCGATTCACCTGGTCGGGGTACGCGTAGAGGGCGGCGAGCGACTCCAGCGAGCTCGGGTCGGCGACCGGCTCGGTCAGCGGGCTGATCAACAGGTGCATGCCTCCAGTTTTCCACCGACGGCCGTCCACCCGGGGCCCGCCCGGCGGCCCGCCCGGAGACCTGCCCGGTGGCCCGTCCCGAGGGGCCCGGGAGCAGGCGTACCCTCTACTAACGTGCCCGCAGCCCCCCACCCCGCCACCGCGACCGAGTCCATAGCCGTCGCGAGTGCGCCCGGCTCCCCGATCGCGCTGACCGACCGCCGCCCCGTGGTACCAGCCGAGCGCCTGGTCGCCGAGATGGTCCCGCCGCCCCGGTTCGCCGACGTGAGCTTCGGGACGTACATCCCGGACCCGACCCAGCCCAGCCAGTACGAGGCGGTCCAGGTCCTGGAGCAGTTCGCCGGCACCCTCGGCGGGGGAAACGGCTCCGCGCCCAAGCGCAGCTGGTTCCGCCGCAGCGCCCCCGTGCCCACCGGCCCGGCCGGCGTCTACCTCGACGGCGGCTACGGCGTCGGCAAGACCCACCTGCTCGCGTCGCTCTGGCACGCCGCCCCCGGCCCCAAGGCCTTCGGCACCTTCGTCGAGCTGACCAACCTGGTCGGCGCGCTCGGCTTCCAGCAGGCCGTCCAGACCCTGTCCGGGCACACGCTGCTGTGCATCGACGAGTTCGAGCTCGACGACCCGGGCGACACCGTCCTGGTCTCCACCCTGCTCGGCCGCCTGGTCGACAACGGCGTCAAGCTGTGCGCCACCTCGAACACGCTGCCGGAGAAGCTCGGCGAGGGCCGCTTCGCCGCCGCCGACTTCCTGCGCGAGATCCAGGGCCTGTCCGCGCACTTCCGCCCGATGCGGATCGACGGCCAGGACTACCGCCACCGCGGCCTGCCGGACGCCCCGCCGCCGTACCCGGACGAGACCGTCGACGCCGTCGCCGCGCGCACCCCCGGTGCGTCCCTCGACGACTTCGACGCCCTCCTCGCCCACCTCTCCGCCGTCCACCCCAGCCGCTACGGCGCCCTGCTGGACGACGTCACGGCGGTCTGCCTGCGCGGGGTCCGCCAGGTCGACGACCAGTCCACCGCCCTGCGCCTGGTCGTCCTCGCCGACCGCATGTACGACCGCGAGCTCCCCATCACCGCCTCGGGCCTGCCCTTCGACCAGGTCTTCCCCGAGGACATGCTCCGCGGCGGCTACCGCAAGAAGTACCTCCGCGCCGTCTCCCGCCTCGTCGCCCTCGCCCGCGACAGCGCGAAGCTCGGGTGAACGTCTTCCGGGGCGGCGGCCACGAGCTGGACCTGACGAACGGCGCCACCGAGGTGCTGGTCGAGGTCCTGATGCTCGCGGTCACCGCCCTGGCCCGCCGGGACTGGGAGTACGGGTTCGCCGCCGACCTCGCGCGACAGGACCAGTCCCTGATGGGCCGGGGCACGGTCGGCCTCCGGCTGGAGGACCTGGACTGGGGTGCCGAGCCGGAGCGCAACCGGGCCTTCGCGCTGGCCGTCGTCGACTTGGCGCTCACCCGGCACCGCTGGGACGAGCTCGGCTACGAGCCCCCGTACGTCGAGGGCCACCTGCGCGCCCTGCGACTCATGGTCGAGGACACCCGCCCGCAGCCCGTGCCGCCCGCCGACCGCACGGAGGTGGCGGCAGCCACCTGCGTCCGGCACCGCGTCCTCGTCCCGCTGGCCTGGTACCCGGCCTGCGTCCTCTGCGACCGGGCCTGAGCGAAGCCGCCCGCGATGTCAGTGAAGGGTCGTACGGTGGACTCGTGCGACCCATCACGAGTATTGAGCGGTCAGTGGCGCCCTTCGAGGTCGTCAGTCCCTACCAGCCCAACGGGGACCAGCCCGCGGCGATCGCCGAGCTGGAGCGGCGGATCAAGGGCGGGGAGAAGGACGTCGTCCTGCTGGGGGCCACCGGCACCGGCAAGTCGGCCACCACGGCCTGGATGATCGAGAAGCTGCAGCGACCCACCCTGGTGATGGCGCCGAACAAGACGCTGGCCGCGCAGCTGGCCAACGAGTTCCGCGAACTGCTGCCGAACAACGCGGTCGAGTACTTCGTCTCGTACTACGACTACTACCAGCCCGAGGCGTACGTCCCGCAGACGGACACCTACATCGAGAAGGACTCCTCGATCAACGAGGAGGTCGAGCGGCTGCGGCACTCCGCGACGAACTCGCTGCTCACCCGCCGGGACGTGGTCGTGGTCGCGTCCGTCTCCTGCATCTACGGCCTCGGCACGCCGCAGGAGTACGTCGACCGGATGGTGCCGCTCAAGGTCGGCCAGGAGATCGACCGGGACGTGCTGCTGCGCCGCTTCGTCGACATCCAGTACGCGCGCAACGACGTCGCCTTCACCCGTGGCACCTTCCGGGTGCGCGGCGACACCATCGAGATCTTCCCGGTCTACGAGGAGCTCGCCGTCCGGATCGAGATGTTCGGCGACGAGATCGAGGCGCTCTACACCCTGCACCCGCTCACCGGCGAGATCATCAGCCAGGACGACTCGGTCTACGTCTTCCCGGCCTCGCACTACGTGGCCGGCCCGGAGCGCATGGAGCGGGCGATCGGCGGCATCGAGAAGGAGCTGGAGCAGACGCTCGCCAGGCTGGAGAAGCAGGGCAAGCTGCTGGAGGCCCAGCGGCTGCGGATGCGCACCACCTACGACATCGAGATGCTGCGCCAGATCGGCACCTGCTCGGGCGTCGAGAACTACTCGATGCACTTCGACGGCCGCGAGCCCGGCTCCCCGCCGAACACCCTGCTGGACTACTTCCCCGAGGACTTCCTCCTCGTCATCGACGAGTCGCACGTCACCGTCCCGCAGATCGGCGCGATGTACGAGGGCGACGCCTCGCGCAAGCGCACGCTGGTCGAGCACGGCTTCCGCCTGCCGTCCGCGATGGACAACCGCCCGCTGAAATGGGAGGAGTTCCTGGAGCGGACCGACCAGACGGTGTACCTGTCGGCGACCCCCGGTCCGTACGAGCTGTCCCGCGGCGACGGCCAGGTCGAGCAGATCATCCGTCCGACCGGCCTGATCGACCCCGAGGTGATCGTCAAGCCGACCGAGGGCCAGATCGACGACCTGGTGCACGAGGTCCGCAAGCGGGTGGAGCGGGACGAGCGCGTCCTGGTCACCACGCTGACCAAGAAGATGGCCGAGGACCTCACCGACTACATGCTCGGCCTGGACATCCGGGTCCGGTACCTGCACAGCGACGTGGACACCCTGCGCCGCGTCGAGCTGCTGCGCGAGCTGCGGGCCGGCAGGTACGACGTGCTGGTCGGCATCAACCTGCTCCGCGAGGGCCTGGACCTGCCCGAGGTGTCCCTGGTGGCGATCCTGGACGCGGACAAGGAGGGCTTCCTGCGCTCCGGCACCTCGCTGATCCAGACGATCGGGCGCGCCGCCCGCAACGTCTCGGGCCAGGTCCACATGTACGCGGACAAGATCACCCCCGCGATGGAGAAGGCGATCGACGAGACCAATCGCCGCCGCGCCGTCCAGCAGGCCTACAACAAGAAGCACGGGATCGACCCGCAGCCGCTGCGGAAGAAGATCGGCGACATCCTCGACACCCTCGCCCGCGAGGACGTCGACACCGACGAGCTGCTCTCCACCGGCTACCGCGGCACGGCGGCCAAGGGCGGCAAGGCGCCGGTGCCGATGCTGGGCGCGGATCGAAAGCCCGCCACGTCGATGCCGGCCGCCGAACTGGCGGAGCTGATCCAGGAGATGACCGACCGGATGCACGCGGCCGCCGCCGACCTCCAGTTCGAGGTCGCGGCGCGGCTGCGCGACGAGGTGAAGGAGCTCAAGAGGGAGCTGCGGCAGATGCGGGAGGCGGGGGTCGCCTGATCTGACGCCCGGGGCCGTCGGGCTTGGCCGGTTCGACACCGGTCAAGCCCGACGGTGTCTCAGCCTTGCCACAAACCGGCGAACGCTTGGGGTGGGAGGGGGTGGCAGGCCCTAGGCTGGCCTGCGGCATCGTGCCCTCGGGACGGGGTGGCGGGCCGGAAGACGAGGGGGCCTCTGCCGGGGGACGGCGACGGGGTGTTCCAGCGGGGAGCCGAGCGGGGACCGACCGCGCGGCCGGGCAGAGAGGACAACGTCGTGTCGGTGAACCTGGCCAAGGGGCAGAAGGTCAGCCTGCAGAAGGGCTCGGGCGGCGTGCTGACCGTGGTCCGGATGGGCCTCGGCTGGCAGGCCGCGCCCAAGCGGGGCCTGTTCGGCAGCCGTACCCGGAAGATCGACCTGGACGCCTCGGCCCTGCTGTACGCCGAGAAGACGCCCTCCGACGTGGTGTTCTTCCAGCACCTGGAGTCCACGGACGGCTCCGTCCGGCACACCGGCGACAACCTGGAGGGCGGCTCGGGCGCGGACGACGACGAGGCGATCCTGGTCGACCTGCTGCGCGTGCCCGCGCACATCACCCAGGTGGTGTTCACGGTGAGCTCGTACACCGGGCAGACGTTCGCCGAGGTGCGGAACGCGCACTGCCGCCTGGTGGACGAGACGACCGGGCTGGAGCTGGCCCGCTACGAGCTCGCCGGGGGAGGGCCGCACACCGGCCAGATCATGGCGAAGGTGTTCCGCGACGGCTCCGGCGGCTGGGCCATGCAGGCGATCGGCGCCCCGGCCCGCGGGCGGACCTTCCAGGACCTGCTGCCGGCGATCGAGCCGTTCCTCTGACGGCCCTTTACCTTCTTTACTCTTCCTTGGATCTGCTGTTACCATCGATGGCAGCGGAGGGGAGTATTCCTCGTGGCAGTAGCCCCGTCATCACGGGCGCCCGTCGTGGCGCCCCGGGGCGCTGGTCCGAACCGGGTGCGGCCCGGCGGGCGGAAGAGACCTCCGGCAGTGACGATGACCGTCTCGCCCAGCTGCCGGAGGAGCAGTAGTGAACGTTTCCGTAGCCATGTGGGCCACCACGGTCGGTGTGCTGATCGCACTGATCGTGGCGGACTTCTTCATCGGGGGGCGCAAGCCGCACGAGGTCTCGGTCGGGGAGGCCGGGATCTGGACGGCCGTCTGGATCGTGCTGGCGGCGCTCTTCGGCGGCTTCCTCTGGTGGCACTCCGGCGCGCAGCCGGCCGGTGAGTTCTTCGCCGGCTACATCACCGAGAAGTCGCTCAGCGTCGACAACCTCTTCGTCTTCATCCTGATCATGGGCAAGTTCGCGGTGCCCAGGGTCTACCAGCAGCGCGTGCTGATGTTCGGCGTGATCATCGCGCTGGTGCTGCGGGCGGTGTTCATCGCCGGCGGCGCGGCCCTGGTGTCGCAGTTCTCCTGGGTGTTCTTCATCTTCGGCGGCTTCCTGGTCTGGACCGCCTGGAAGCTGATCAAGGAGGCCCGGGCCGGAGGGGAAGACGAGGAGTTCGAGGAGAACCGCCTGCTCAAGTCGATCGAGCAGCGCTTCCCGTCCACCGACAAGTACCACGGCACCAAGCTGTTCGTCCGGGAGAACGGCCGTCGGCTGATGACCCCGATGCTGATCGTCATGCTGGCGATCGGCACCACGGACGTGCTGTTCGCCCTGGACTCGATTCCGGCCATCTTCGGCCTGACCCAGGACCCGTACGTCGTCTTCACCGCCAACGCCTTCGCCCTGATGGGCCTGCGCCAGCTGTACTTCCTGATCGGCGGGCTGCTGAAGAAGCTGGTCCACCTGTCGTACGGCCTGTCGGTGATCCTCGGCTTCATCGGCGTGAAGCTGGTGCTGCACGCGCTGCACGAGGCCGGCGCGCACGTGCCGGAGATCGGCATCCCGTTCTCGCTGGGCTTCATCGTGGTCGTGCTGGCCGTCACCACGGTGACCAGCCTGACGGCCTCGAAGAAGCAGCAGGAGCAGGTCGAGCGCGAGCCCGAGGCGCTGGACGCCTGAGCGAGATAAGACGGGCCCCGCCGCCGGATGTGTCATCCGGCGGCGGGGCTCAGTTCTGCGGGCGGCGACCGTACTCGGCGATCCAGCGCGAGCCGAGCAGGACGATGTCGGCGGTCTCGACCGGGCGGGCGGTGGCCTGGTCGTAGTAGGTGCGCTCAATTGCCATGACAGGCACGGCCGGTGCGACGCTGAGGGTCTGAGCCTCGGGTCGCGTCGCCTGGCGGGCGCTGACTCGCTCGACTGGCACGCCGACCTCGATGCCGATGAGAGCCATTCGATCGGCGACGCCGATGCCTGCGTGCGGACCGGCCTCCGGCAGAACGATCAGGCTGCCGCCGGTGATGGCCATGGGCTCCCAGCTCTCGGCGAGTTGAGCTGGCTCGCCATCGGCCAGGTAGACGTAGCTGGTGTGCATCACCGGATCGCCGGGCTGGATCTCCAGTCGGGCAGCGATCCGGGCGTCGGCGGCACGAGGCTGCGACTCGTGCCGCCAGGTGCCGAGCACGCCTTGCCGGGCGAGGGTCGCCTCGGTCGGGGAGCCGTCGCCAGGCGCCACGCGCTGGCGCCGCACCAGAACGGCCGGTGGCTCCTGGGACTTCACGTAGTAACCGGCGCCCGGGCGTGCGAGCACGAGCCCTTCGTCGATCAGTACGGCGTAGGCCCGCTGGATCACGCCCGCCGAGACCATGTGTTCGCGCTGGAGCGCACTGATGGACGGCATTCGATCACCTGGCTGAAGCCGCCGGGAGGTGATGTGGCCGCGCAGGGCGTCCGCGACGTGCAGGTAAGAGGGCGTGTCGCTCATGCCCCAGCCTCCTCGCTCCGAATGGTGCGTTGCGGCTGACACCGTAACGCTCGCGGCGCTACTCTATCGATACGATTTCGTCGTACCGATAAGGGGAACGTCGGTGCAGATCAGCATGCGCACAAGCCTGCTCAAGGCCTCTCTCGGTCAAGCCGCTGGGGCTCCGGTGCGAATCACCAAGGGGAAGGCCGGTCGCGTCCGGCTCTCAACGACCGCTCCGGCCGACACCTCGTCCACGCAGTGGACCGAGGTACTCGACATCCTTCGGTCGGGCTGTGGGTGGGGCTCCATCGACGCCACGGGCGAGGTCGTCGTCTGGGTCGAACTGGAGGACTTCAACATGATCGATGTGGGGGCCTGGTCGTGACCGCTGCCGCCCGCCGGGCGTACTCGCCGACCGGCATCGTGATCCGCTTCGACGTAAGCAGAGCCGGGCGCTACATCAGCGCCGAATGCCAGCTCGACGCGCACTGGGCCTGTCCCGGTGGAATCCGGGAGATGTCCAGGGCTATCGCGCTGGTGTGTCTCTGCATGGAGCCGTCGTGTGCGTGCGCTTGGCATCTTTCGGGAGGTGAGCGATGAACCGCCGCGCCGCCCACCCTGCCACACGCGCCGCTCATGCTGGTACCGGACGTCACCTGGTTCGCGGAGCCCCGGTGTGCCGACTCCATCCACGGC
>NZ_JBSFGU010000022.1:0-128675 GCF_053596725.1 Kitasatospora sp. NPDC001660
AGCACCGTGACCTCGGCGCCCTCGTTCGCCTCCGCGATCCGCAGCGCCTGCTCCACGCCGTACTCGTCCAGCTCCGACAGGAGGCCGTCCACGCCGTCCCGGTCGGTGGTGTGGTCGTCCGCGAAGCGGCGGTCGCCCGTCGCGTCCGGCACGTACTTCACGCAGACGACGATCCTCAAGCTCATGAGCGGTTCTCCTGTCACGGGTGCACTGGATCCATGGCCTCAGGTCATGCCGAGGGTACTGAGTGCCAATCCCGGCCCGGCCGCGCCGTGCGCGCCGCAAGCGCCACCTGGACCGGTATGCCGTGTCGGCTCTCTTCGACTGGCGTCAGAGGCTCCGATGAGAGAATACGGCACTCAGTACCCCTCGTAAAGGAACTCAGTACCCTTCCCGGTGTCCGGGGGGCCGCGGGCCGCCCTCCGGCGTCGAACCTTCCGGCGCCGAACCTTCGGGTGCCGGACTGCCCAGGGCGACGGCCGCCTCCCCGGTGTGCACGCGGAAGGTGAGCGACTCCTGCAGGTACAGCCGCACCGAGTCGGCGTCGTGGGAGAGGTAGCCGACGGAGACGTCCTGGCCGAGGACCAGTTCGAAGTCGCCGCCGCGGGTGGAGAGCAGGAAGGCGCCCTCGATGGCGGGGGCCCAGATGATGTCGCCGTCCAGGAGCCGGGCGAGGTGGTTGTGGACCGGGTAGCCGTGGTCGCTGGTCTCGTTGACGGCGGTGAAGGCGTCCGCGCCGAGGAGGAGCGAGTACGGGCCGCCGACGCCCGCGAGGCGCAGGACGCTGAGGGCGCGGCTGACGGCGTTGGGATAGTCGCGGACGTCGTCGGGGAGCGGGACGGGCGGGTTCGTGGAGGCCGCGCGGATGCCCTCGATGGCGGCGGCCCGGTAGCCCTCGAAGACGGCGCGGTCCTCGGCGAGGGCGAGGGTGCGGGCGGCGTCCTTGACCGGCTGCCAGTCGCAGTCGCGGGCGCCGCGCTCGACGTCGTCGACGGCGTCGCGCGCGACGGTGAAGGGGACGCGGAGCTCGACCACCGGCCGGGCCTCGCGGGCGTGGGCCCCGACGCCGTCGGCGGGCGGGTCGATGCCGGTGAGGTGGCCGGTGCCGACGGCTGCGAGGCCGGCGCCCTCGGGGCCGTGCAGGTCGACGACACGGCGGCCGGCGATGTGCAGCAGGTACGTCTGGCGGGCCTCCTCCTCGATCTCCGCCCAGGCGGCGGCGGAGACGGGGGCGAGGTCCCGGTGCAGGTTGTCCATGGTGCGAAGGTCCTTGTCAGGAGGTCCGCTTGAGGCCGCCGATGCCGAGCGAGCCGTCCCCCGGGGCGGCGGGCGGCACGGGCAGCGGGGGCGGCGGGGGCGGCGGGGCGTCGAGGAAGTCGGCGGTCGGGACGAAGTAGAGCGAGCCGGTGACGGCGGTGGAGAAGTCGAGCAGCCGGTCGGTGGTGCCGGGCGGGCGGCCGACGAACATGTTGCGCAGCATCTCCTCCGTCACCTCGGGGGTGCGCGAGTAGCCGATGAAGTACGTGCCGTACTCGCCGCCGCGCTCGAAGGAGCCGAAGGGCATGTTGAAGCGGACGATCTGCCGCTCCTCGCCGTCCGGCCCGGTGACGACGGTGAGCGCGATGTGCGCGTCGGCGGGCTTGGCCGCGTCGTCGAGCTCGATGTCGCCGAGCTTGGTGCGGCCGACCGCCCGCTCCTGTTCCTCGACGCCGGCGGCGTTCCACCCGTCGAGGTCGTGCAGGTACTTCTGGACGACGACGTAGCTGCCGCCGGCGAAGTCCGGGTCCTCGTCGCCGACCAGCGCGGCGGTCTCGGCGGCGCGGCCCTCGGGGTTCTCGGTGCCGTCGACGAAGCCGAGCAGGTCCCGGTCGTCGAAGTACTGGAAGCCCTGGACGGAGTCGACGACGGTGGCGGCGCCGACGAGGCGGTCGGTGAGCCGGGCCGCGAGTTCGAAGCAGAGGTCCATCCGCCCGGCGCGCACGTGCAGCAGGAGGTCGCCGGGGGTGGCCGGGGCCCGGTGGCGGGCGCCGGCCACCTCGCGGAACGGGTGCAGTCCAGCCGGCCTGGGGCCGGCGAAGAGCCGGTCCCAGGCCTCCGAGCCGATGCCGGTGACGCAGGTCAGGCCACCCTCGGGGGCACGGAAGCCGACCGAGTGGCGCAGCCCGGCGAGGTCCGGCAGCAGGTCGCGCACGGTGTTCTCGCCGCCCGGTTCGACGGTGAGGACCAGGAAGACGGCCGCGCTGGTCAGCGGGGACAGGACGGCTTGCGGCTCGGGCTGCACGGTCGGTTCCCTCCGGAGTGCGTCAGGAGGAGCGGCGGAAACCTGATCAGCGAAACGTGATCATTCGTACGATTACACCGCAGAGCGGGCGGATCGGCGCGGGAAGCGCACCAGAGGGGCGCGGGAAGCGCACCAGAGGTGCGACTCCCGGCTGCTTCCGGCTGCCACCCGCGGAGGGCGGCGCCGACAATGGGATGAGAAGAGCTCCCGAAGGGCGGCGAGCCGATGGCGCCGTACATCGCGGTGAGCGCGCTGAGCCACGAGGGCCTGGTGCGCGAGCACAACGAGGACAGCCTCACGGTCGGACCGTGGACGCTCTGCGCCACGGTGACCACCAACCCGCAGACCCTGCTCTTCCCGCTCGGCCCGCCCTGCGTCGTCGCGGTCACCGACGGCCTCGGCGGCCACCCCGGCGGCGAGGTGGCCAGCGCCCTGGTGGCCCGCCGACTCGCCGCGGACGGCCCCGGGCTGGACGGCGAGGAGGCCGTCCGCGAGGAGCTCCAGGACTGCAACCTCGCGGTGTACGCGGCCGCCGCCGAGCAGCCGGAGCTGGCCGCGATGGGCACGACGGTGGCCGGCCTGGTGCTGCTGCCCGGACAGACGGTGGCCTTCAACATCGGCGACAGCCGGGTCTACCGGATCACCGCGGACGGGCTGCGCCGGGTGAGCGTGGACGACAGCCCGCCGCTGCCGCCCGGCCGGCGCACCACCTCGGTGGTCACCCAGACACTGGGCGGCTCGCTCGGCCTGACCTTCGTCGAACCCCACGTGCGCACGACCCCGCTCGCCGCCGGCGACCGCTACCTCGTGTGCAGCGACGGACTCACCGACCCGGTGCCCGAGGACGATCTCGCCGAACTGCTCGCCCGGCCGTACGAGGGGTCGGACCGGTCGGACGGCAAGGCGGCGTTCGAACTGTGGAAGGCCGCGATCGAGGCCGGCGGACCGGACAACATCACGCTGGCGCTGGTGCGGATCGACGAGTGACGCCAACGCCGGCGCCGTGGCGGCGGTTCGCCGCCACGGCTCCGGCGCAGGGGAGTCGGTGACTACTTGCGGAGCAGCAGGATCACGCCCGCGGTCGCCAGGCCGACCACGACGGCGGCCGCGCCGTACGCCAGGCGGTGCGCCCGGACCACCGGCAGGAAGCGGTCCACGGCGTAGCGGCCGGGGCCGGTCAGGGCGAGCGCGGCGGCGCCGGCCGTGAGCAGCAGCTCGTACTCGTCGCCCTTCGGCGCGAAGAAGCCGCCGCCCCAGGTGACGGCGATCGCGTTGACCATCGTGCCGACGATCGCGGCGCCGGCCAGCGGGGTGAGCAGGCCGATCGCGAGCGCGAGGCCGCCCATCGTCTCGGTGAGGCCCGCGACGACGGCCATGGCGTTGCCCGCCGGGTAGCCGCTGGCGGTGAAGAACTGACCGGTGCCGTCGATCCCGCCGCCGCCGAACCAGCCGAACAGCTTCTGGCTGCCGTGCGCGGCCATGGTCAGGCCGAGCACGAGGCGCAGGAGCAGGAGCCCGGCGTCGTAGGCGTGCGGGGAGGTCTCCGCCGGGCCGGGGGTCGCCCGGCCCGGGCGGACAGTGGTGGGGGCGGTCGTGCTCGGGCTGCTGCTCGGCATGCGCGTCTCCATCGGTGGGGGGTCGGTCGCGGGGGTGCGGTGTGGTGATGCGGCCGCGCTCGGGCACCCCGCTTTAGTTCAAATTTGAACCGGCCGCTCCTTGACCGTACCTTGAAGTTCGAATGTGAACAACCGGCGCCCGCTCACCGTCCGCCTGTCGTTCGGGGACGTCTCCGGGCACTGCCACCCGGGCCGGCTCACCACCGACGTCGTGATCAAGGGGCGCTGACCCACGGCTTCGCCGAGCGCGTCAGCCGATGCCGGACACTGGAGGGAGCGGGGGACGTTTTCCGTGCGAGAGGCGGGCATGCCATGAGCCGCAGGCCGGACATCCTCGGCGAGTTCACCGCCGACCACCGGGCGGTCGCCGACCTGCTCACCCGGATCGAGTCGGCGCCCGGTGGCACCGCCGAGCGCACCGATCTGCTGGTGAAGCTCACCGACCTGCTGTTCACCCACTGCGCCGCCGAGGAGGAGCACCTCTTCCCGGTCGTCCAGCACGACGTGCCGGACGGCGGGGCGCTGGTCTTCAGCAGCATCCACGACCACCTGGCGATCGGGCAGTACCTGTCCGACCTCCAGGGACTCTCCCCCGCCGACCCGGCCTTCGCCGCCCTCCTCGGCGGGCTCGCCGACACCGTCCGGCGGCACCACACGGCCGAGGAGAAGAAGCTGTTCCCCGCCGCCCGCAAGGCCCTGCCCGCCGCGGCCCGCGCGGCGCTCGGCGACCGGCTGCGGGCCGACCGCGAGGAGATCGCCGAGGCGGGCCCGCCGGCTAGCCCTTCGGACTGATCACCGCGAACCGGCCGCCCTCCGGGTCCTGGAGGCGCGCCACCCGCCCGTACGGGGAGTCGAAGGCGGGCCCGAGCGCCGAACCGCCCAGCCGCTCGGCCAGCGCGACCGCCCGGTCGGTGTCCGCGACGGAGAACGACACCTCCCAGTGCGGCGGCAGCCCCGCCGGGCCGCCCGCCTGCTCCTTCGCGAGCGCCGCGACGCTGTGGCCCTCCGCGCGCAGCACCACCCGGTCGTGCTCCCAGCGCACGTCGAACCGCTCCGGGTCGCGGCCGTCCCAGCGGAACACCTCGCCGTAGAACAGGGCCGCCGCGAACGGGTCCGGGGTGCGCAGCTCGATCCAGACCGGGGCGCCCGGCAGGTCCAGGCGCCGGGCCCGGCCCAGCATGCCCTCCCAGATGCCGAACGCGGCGCCGGCCGGGTCCGCCGCGAAGGCGATCCGCCCGACGTCGAAGGTGAGCGGCCCGACGGCGAGGGTGGCCCCGCGCTCACGCACCGCGTCGGCGGCGGCGTCGGCGCTCTCCGTCCCGAAGTAGCTGGTCCACGCGACCGGCATCGCCCAGCCGCCACCCGCGACACCCAGGCCGGCCACCGTCTCACCGCCGGCCACCGCGTGCGCGTAGGGGCCGAAACGGTCCGGCCCGGGCTCGAACTCCCAGCCCAGCAGCGGACCGTAGAACGCCTTCGCGCCCTCCAGGTCCCGGGCCGTCAGGCTCACCCAGCACGGAACGGCCTCCACGCAGCGCACCCGGGCGGTCTCACCGCTGCCCATCGCGGACCTCCTCGCCACCACCCGGCCGCCGGGCCCCTCCCGACTCCCACGACCCACCGGCCGCCCGGGACGCCCACAGCCTAGGCCGACGGGCGTATCCGGCCATGGCAGGCACGGCCGGGTTCAGCGCACCCAGTTCTTGAGCGGCTCGGTGTCCTCGGAGATCGCGGCCATGGGCCTTCCTCCTCCGCCTCGGGCATCCCCCGGTACAACGAGCACAGTGGCTACGGGCCATCTCGGTTCCGCCGATAGCGCCCGCCGGGCGCATGCGGGGTGGCGACGGTTTCTTCGGATTCGCAGCCACCGAGGGCGAGTTCGCCGCGGAAGGTGAGAATCATGCCGTGCTCGTTCGCGTCGGTGTGGGGCGCGTGGAGCGCGATCCCGCCCCGGCCGGCACCATCGAGGAGATGTGACGCAGGTCACGCGGGGCGGCGAAATATCCGGGGATGGAATCCCCGTTTGCTCCTTCGTAGGCAGAAGCGGGGAAAAGTTCCCCGGTATCCTGTGAGGAGCAGTCGCCATGACCACCGCCGTCACCAAGCCGGCCCGTTCCGTGGAGGCCGTCCGCACGCCCAAGCTGCGCGCCGACGCGACGCGGAACCGGGAGCGGATCGTGCTGGCGGCCCGTGACGCGTTCGTCGAGCACGGCGCGGACGTGCCGCTGGACGAGATCGCGAAGCGGGCGGGGGTCGGCAACGCCACGCTGTACCGGAACTTCCCGGACCGCGCGTCGCTGATCCTGGCCGTGACACTGCTCGTCAAGAGCCGCATCCTGGCCCTCGCCGAGACGGCGACGGCCGAGGCGGACGGCGGCACCAGCCCGTTCGACGCGCTCCAGCGGTTCGCGCACGCGACCGTCGAGGAGAAGGTCGGCGCGCTGTGCATGGTGTTCGGCACCCGGGTCGACCCGTTCGACCCGGACGTGGTCGAGATCCGCGAGCGGCTGCACGCCGCCGTGGGCGGTCTGCTGGAGCGGGCCGACGCGGCGGGCGAGCTGCGGTCGGGCGTCGGCCAGGGCGACCTGTTCGTCGCGATGAGCCAGCTGTCCCGCCCGCTGCCCAACACGTCCTGCCGGATGCTCGACGACTTCGTGCACCGGCACCTGCAGCTGTTCCTGGACGGCCTGCGGGCGCCCGCCCGCTCGGTCCTGCCGGGCCGGCCCGCGACCTTCGAGGACTTCCAGGCCGCCCACCACTGATCCGTTCCGACCTCCGACCGACCACCCACCACCGACCGACCACCGACCGACCGGAACCCCAGGCCGCCGCGGCCTGATCCCGGCACGCCCGCGTACGGCGACAACTCCTGGATTCCGTACGCCAGTTGACCTTTCACGCCCCGCACGCACCGCGAAGTGAGTACCGCCATGCCCGAAACCGACGCCCGCCCGGCCACGCTGCCCGATCCCCGGCGCTGGAAGGCGCTGATCTTCATCGGCCTCGCCCAGCTGATGGTCGTCCTCGACGCGACCATCGTGAACATCGCCCTGCCGTCCGCCCAGCGCGACCTCGGCATCTCCGACGGCAACCGCCAGTGGGTGATCACCGCCTACGCGCTGGCCTTCGGCGGCCTCCTGCTGTTCGGCGGCCGGATCGCCGACCTGTGGGGCCGCAAGCGCACCTTCATCGTCGGCCTGACCGGCTTCGCCCTCGCCTCCGCGCTCGGCGGCGCCGCGGCCGACACCGCGATGCTGCTCGGCGCCCGCGCCCTCCAGGGCGTGTTCGGCGCGCTGCTCGCGCCCGCCGCGCTGTCCCTGCTCGCGGTGACCTTCACCGAGGCCAAGGAGCGCGCCAAGGCCTTCGGCATCTACGGCGCGATCGCCGGTGGCGGTGGCGCCATCGGTCTGATCCTCGGCGGCCTGCTGACCGAGTACATGAACTGGCGCTGGACCTTCTTCGTCAACATCCCGTTCGCCATCATCGCCGCCGCCGGCGCCGTCCTGGTGATCCGCGAGCCCAGCGAGGGCCGCAACCGCAACCGTCTGGACGTCCCGGGCGTGCTGCTCGTGACCACCGGCCTGGTCTCCCTGGTCTACGGCTTCACCCGCGCCGAGACGAACGGCTGGACGGCCGGCAGCACGCTGGGCCTGTTCGTCGCCGCCGCCCTGCTGCTGACCGCGTTCGTCCTGGTCGAGCGCAAGGTCAAGGCCCCGCTGCTGCCGCTGCGCGTGGTGCTCGACCGCAACCGCGGCGGGGTGTACCTGTCGCTCGGCATGGCCGTGATCGGCATGTTCGGCCTGTTCCTGTTCCTGACCTACTACCTGCAGATCGTGCTCGGCTACAGCCCGGTCCTGACCGGCGTCGCGTTCCTGCCGATGGTGGCGGGCATGATCACCGGCTCGACCCAGATCGGCGCCCGGCTGATGACCCGGGTCCCGGCGCGCTTCCTGATGGCGCCCGGCTTCCTGATCGCCTCGATCGGCATGCTGGTCCTGACCCAGATCGGCCTGGACTCCTCCTACCCGGTCCACATCCTGCCCGGCCTGATCCTGATGGGCCTCGGCATGGGCACCGCGTTCATGCCGGCCATGAGCCTCGCCACGCACGGCGTCCAGCCGCGCGACGCGGGCGTGGCCTCGGCCATGGTCAACACCTCGCAGCAGGTCGGCGGCGCGATCGGCACCGCGCTGCTGAACACCATCGCGGCCAGCGCCACCACCACCTGGCTGGCCTCGCACGCGACCGCCGCCGCGGCGACCGACCCCGCCGCCGCGAAGGTGCTGCAGTTCCAGGGCATGGTGCACGGCTTCTCGACCGCGATCTGGGTGTCCTTCGGGATCCTGGTGGCGGCCGCGACCGTGGCGTTCACCTTCGTCAACGCCGGCCGCCCCGGCGCGGTGGCCGGTTCGACCGCCGCCGCCCAGGAGGGCAACGAGGTGCCGGTGCTGGTGCACTGACCCCTCGCGGGCGAACTTCGGGTGCGCGTACGCGGCCCGTCCGGTGTCTCACGGCACCGGGCGGGCCGCTCGCCGTTTCGGCGGGCCGCTCGCCGTTCTCGCGCGACCGGCGGTGACCCCCGAGTAGATACGGGGAGCACTCCCCGATTATGGTGGGCCCCGGTTCGAAATGGGGAACAATCCCCGTTTCCGTTCGACTGAGGTGCGTGGACCATGACCCGGAATCAGAGCCCAGGACGGGCGCAGCGCGCCGCCGACCGGGCGGACGGCCGGCTGGGGATCTACACCCTGGCCAGGGCCAACCTGCGCAAGATCTTCCCGGACCACTGGTCCTTCATGCTGGGCGAGATCTGCCTGTACACCTTCCTGATCATCATCCTGACGGGTGTCTGGCTGACCCTGTTCTTCAAGCCGAGCATGGGCGAGGTGGTTTATGCCGGCTCGTACGTCCCGCTCAAGGGCGTGCCCATGTCGGAGGCCTACGCCTCGACCGTGGGCATCAGCTTCGAGGTGCGCGGCGGCCTGCTGATCCGGCAGATCCACCACTGGGCGGCGATCGTCTTCGTCGCCGCGATGTTCGTGCACATGATGCGGGTGTTCTTCACCGGCGCGTTCCGCAAGCCCCGCGAGATCAACTGGGTGTTCGGCTTCCTGCTGCTCTTCCTCGGCATGCTGGACGGCTTCTTCGGCTACTCGCTGCCGGACGACCTGCTGTCGGGCACCGGCATCCGGTTCATCGAGGGCGTGGTGCTGGCCGTGCCACTGGTGGGCACGTACGTCCAGATGTTCCTGTTCGGCGGGGAGTTCCCGGGGCACGACATCATCCCGCGGTTCTTCACCATCCACGTGCTGCTGATCCCCGGCATCATGCTGGGGCTGCTGGTGGCCCACCTGATCCTGGTCTTCTACCACAAGCACACCCAGTGGGCCGGGCCCGGACGGACGGAGAAGAACGTCGTCGGCATGCCGCTGATGCCGGTGTACATGGCCAAGGCCGGCGGGTTCCTCTTCCTCGTGTTCGGCATCATCGCGCTGGTGTCGGCGATCGCAACCGTCAACCCGATCTGGGCGTACGGCCCGTACCGCCCCGACCAGGTGTCGACCGACGCCCAGCCGGACTGGTACATGGGCTTCGCCGAGGGCCTGATCCGCGTCATGCCCGGCTGGGAGATCGGGCTCCGGGGCCACACCCTCAACCTCGGGGTGCTCATCCCGTTCACGCTCTTCCCGCTCGTCCTGGGCGCGATCGCCGGCTACCCGTTCGTCGAGAGCTGGGTGACGAACGACGAGCGCGAGCACCACCTGCTGGACCGGCCGCGCAACGCGCCCGTCCGCACGGCGCTCGGCGCGGCGTGGATCAGCGTCTACCTGGTGATGCTCGCGGGCGGCGGGAACGACCTGGTCGCCACCCACCTGCACCTGTCGCTCAACGCCATCACGTACGCCGTCCGGATCGGCTTCTTCGTCGCGCCGGTGATCACCTTCGTGGTGACCAAGCGCTGGTGCCTCGGCCTCCAGCGCCGGGACCGGGACAAGGTGCTGCACGGCCGCGAGACCGGGATCATCCGGCGCCTGCCGCACGGCGAGTTCACCGAGGTGCACGCCGGGCTCGCACCCGCCGAACTGCACCGGCTCACCGCGCACGAGCAGCCGCGCCCCCTCGAAGCGCCGGCCGCGATCGACGAGAATGGAGTCGCCCGCCCGGCGGGTGCGCTCGCCCGCACCCGTGCGAGGCTGTCCCGTGGGTTCCACGGCGAGCACGCGCAGATCGCCAAGCCCACCGCCGACGAGTACCACGAGATTTCCGAGGGCCACGGACACTGATCCGGCTCCGACCCCCCACGCCAGAGGGAGGACATCGTGCATGACCGTACCGAGCAGCTCGCCGACGCCAGATACCTCCTGCTCACCACCTTCGGCGACGACGGCAGCCGGCTGGAGTCGCAGATCTGGGTGGTCGCCGACGGTCCGGCGCTCGGGATCTGGACCCCGGCCCACTCGGGCGAGGCCGAACGGATCCGGCGCCACCCCAAGGTGCTGATCAGCCCCTGCGACACCCACGGGCGCCCGACCGGCCGCCGGCTCCCGGCCCGGGCGCGGGTCTGCGACGCGGACGCGACCGCGCGCTACCGCACCTCGCTGATCAACAAGTACGGCCTGACGGCCCTGATCGCGCTGGCCCGCAGCCGGTTCCGGGTCGGGTTGGCGGGGACGGTCGGGATCCGGATCACGATCGACGAGCTGGAGCAGCGGCTGGTCGGGCCAGAGTGGCGACTGCCGACGACGTACTGCCCGAACTGACACCGGACTGGACCGGGCCCAACTCGGGCCGAACCGGACCGGGTCGAGCCGGGCCGACGCGCCGGGGACCGACACGGTCCCCGGCGTTCGGCGTCAACTCTTCTTGGCCCAGCCCCGGTTCAGTCCCAGATCAGTCCCCGTCGTCCGGCGCCCGGGCCAGGTCCCCGGGCTCGCACGCCTCCCGGCCGGTCCCCACGTGCACGACCCTGACCACCCGCTCCGGACCGCCGGGCACCACCCGCTGCTCGTGGCCGCAGCGCGGGCAGATCAGCGGGATGCGCGGCCCGTGCTGTTCCCACGCGCCCTCCCGGGCGCCCGGACCGCCGCCGGGGCCGGTCACGTCAGCGGGTGGGTCGGGACGGGGCTGACCTCCTGGATCTCGGCGTGAGCCTTGGTGAGGAGCTGCGAGACGAGGTCGTTGAGCGCGCGGGCCCCGGCGATCTCCTCGCCGACCCGCAACTGTTCCGGGTCCGAAGGGTGGCGGCTGCTGTTGCCGTGGGCTCGCAGTTCGGTCCCGTCGGCCAGCCGGAGCAGGGCGGCGGCGGTCGTCCGCGGGCCCTCCTCGCGGAACTCCATCTCGATGTGCCAACCGACCAGAGTCTGCATGGCGGATCACCTCCATCGGTTACTCCTCCAGAGTGCGCCGCACCCGGCATCCGCACCAGGGCAGCAGGGGCCGGGGTGGGGCCAGGGCGGGACGGATGGCAAGTTGAACGCGTTCGAGTCGCCGGCGTGGAGTCGCATCGGCGATCGGTTTGAACGTGTTCAAGGGGGTGCGACGGTTGTCCGGCATGCTGTCCGGCGCGCTGCCGGCGAGATGGGGCCGGGCACGACCGAGCTGGTCCGGACGATCCGGTCGCCGCCTTCCTGCTCGGGCTGCTCACCAACCCGCACCCGTACGCCCCTGGCGGCTTCCGCGTCACCGACACCGCCACCGGTGTCGTCTTCGACCCGGGTTGCTGCAACGGCCTCGAAGAGTGGCGCGAGTGGCTGGAGGTGCTCGACAGCGAGGGCACCGGCGGGTTCGGCCATGGCCCGCCCCGGCTGGCCCAACGCCTCGACGACGTCGTCCGGTTGACCGTCGACATGGACCTCAAGAAGGACAGCCCGGTCATCGAGTTGCCCTCGGAGGAGCTGCGCGCTCTGGTCGTGCGCGCCGAGCTGGACCTGCGCAACTTCGTCGACCTGGCCGGGCGTTGGGCCGAACAGCAGCTGCCGGAGCACGCCGCCAGCATCGCCGCCGCACTCGGCCGGGTGCCCGACCCGCCGGTCGAGGACGAGTAGAGTGGCGAGCTTCCTGACCCACCGGGCTCTCGTGCACGATGCCCAACTCCCCATCCACCGACGGCTCGTGTCCCTGCGCACCTGTCTGACGCGCTTCGCGCCGTACGGATTCCGGGCGACGTACCACCACCTCACGCTCAGTGCCCGGATCCCCCGGCGGCCGCAGGCGGACCCGGACGCGCTCGTCCGGGCCGTCGAGGAGCTGCACGACGCACGGGTGCTGTGGCCCGCGCGGGCGCAGGAGTACGCGACGCAGCGCCGGGCGGAGAAGCGGGCCGGGCGCCGGGCCGGGCCTGCCCCGCGGCCGTGGTGGCTGCGGAGCCACCCGGGAGCGCCGGAGGACGCCTGGCACCAGGACCCGTTCCGTCACCCGGCGCTGCGGCTGCCCGACTACGTCCGCCGGCAGAACGCGCGCCTGGCCCGGGATCTGGCGGCGCGCACACATGACCGCCGAGGGCACGCCGAACCCGCACTGGCCGCAACGGGCTTGAGCAGGCTTGAGCACGGTGTGCCGGGACGGAGACGAGCACGGTGCCGGCGCCCCGGGCGCGCACCTCGAAGTGGTCGGTGTCCCCCGGCTGGAGCACCGTGCCGCCAGTGGTCTGCAGCGCGTCCCGGTCGCCGTCCGGCTCGGCGCAGCCACCCGCCGGGACGCTCCACGTGGTGATCGTCCGGCGCTCCCCGGGAGACCGGCGGAATAGCCCGTGCCGGCGGGCCGTTGTCGCGGGCGCATGGTCCGAACCGCCGCCTCCGGAAGGGAAGGAATCGCGAGATGAGCAACACGGTCGAGCTGACCAAGGAGAACTTCGACGAGATCGTCCCCGGCCCGGAGGGCAAGGACTTCGTCTTCATCGACTTCTGGGCCGGGTGGTGCGGACCGTGCCGCCAGTTCGCCCCGGTGTACGAGAAGGCCGCCGAGCGCCACCAGGACCTCGTGTTCGCCAAGGTGGACACCGAGGCGCAGCAGGAGCTCGCGTCCGCGTTCGGGATCCAGTCGATCCCGACGCTGGCGATCATCCGCGAGGGCGTGCTCGTCTTCTCGCAGGCCGGCGCGCTGCCGGAGGCGGTGTTCGAGGACCTGATCGGCCAGGCGCGGAAGCTGGACATGGCCGAGGTGAAGCGCAAGGTCGCGCAGGAGCAGGCGGCCGGCGGCCAGGCGTGATCGCCGGCTGATCAGCCGTCCAGCGGGCCCGTGGAGTGGGCCTCCCCGGGCGAAGATAAGGCCGTACGGGTCGAACTCCCGCTCGCTGGGCCGGTCCTCGCGGTCCCGGTGGCCGAGGAGCGCCCGGCGCCGGCGGTGGGCCGCGTCGGCCAGGGTGAACAGTGCGGCGGCCGCCGGACTCGGCCCGGCGTCGGGCGCGGCGGTCAGGCCGAGGGTCCGCTCGACGGCGTCGATCCGCTCGCGCAGGGCGGGCGGCAGCACCCGCCGGATCTTCGCGAGCGCCGTCTCGGCGGCCCGCTGCCGATGCCATCCTGGGCCGCCATCGCGGAGCACGGCGCGAGCACGGAGGGTCTGGAGGAGACGGTGCTCGCCCGGATCGGCGCGCGGACCACCCCGGCACCCCACCGGCGCCTACCGGGACCGGATCCGGCTCACCGGCGCCGGGGCCGCGCTGCCGCAGGCGCTGGTGGCCTGCTCGTTCCCCCTCGCCCGGGTGCACGCGATGATCGAGGCCGGCCACCCGTGGTTCGCCGGGCTGAACGGGCCGAACTGGGAGCTGTGCGAACTGCCCACCGGGCACTGGCCGATGTTCTCCCACCCGGCCGACACGGCGGCGCAGCTGGCCGAACTCGCGGCGCTCTGACCGGCGTCCACGCCACACCCCGGCCGCCCGCCGTCCGCGTGTTCGCCTGCGCGGACGGCGGACGGCGGCGGAGGATGGGCACGGCGCCGGGCACGTGGCCCGGGCCCGTGCCCGGCGTGGAGGCCGGACCCGAAAGGAGAGCGAGCCCCACCCATGAGCGAGCAGGCCGCCGACACCACCGCCGGGCCAAAGTTCAAGCGGGTCACCACAGCACTCGTCACCGGGAGCGCCGCCGACGCGCCGTACCACGTGGACGTCAAGGCCGGCACCCACCCGCTGACCGCCGACGAGCCGGTGCGGCGCGGCGGTTCGGACAGCGGGCCGGAGCCGTTCGCGCCGCTGCTCGCCTCGCTCGGCTCGTGCACCGCGATCACCCTGCGGACGTACGCCGATCGCGAGGAGTGGCCGCTGGAGGCGGTCCGGGTCAGGCTCGGGTACGGGACGGGTACGGGGACGAACACCGGGACTAACGGAGTGGGCGCACGGATCACGCGCCGGGTCGCACTCTCCGGGGCGCTCGACGAGGCGCAGCGCGCCCGGCTGCTGAACATCTGCGACCGCACGCCCGTCACGCCGGCTCTGCAAGCCGGGGTGACCATCGAGACGACGGAGGAACGCGCATGACGACCACACCCGAAGAGTTCGACGTCATCGTGCTGGGGGCCGGGCCGACCGGCGAGAACGTGGCCGACCGGACCGTCGCGGCCGGCCTGCGCACGGTGATCGTCGAGGCCGAACTGGTCGGCGGCGAGTGCTCGTACTGGGCCTGCATGCCGAGCAAGGCGCTGCTGCGTCCGGCGGCCGCGCTGACCGACGCCCGCGCGGTGGCCGGCTCGCGCGAGGCGGTCGGCGCCGGGCGGCTCGACCCGGTCGCGGTGCTGGCCCGGCGGGACTCCTTCGCCTCGCACTGGCGGGACGACGGCCAGGTGCAGTGGCTGCGCGACACCGGCGTCGAGCTGGTGCGCGGCCACGGCCGGCTGGCCGGCGTGCGGACCGTCACGGTCGAGGCGGAGGACGGCGGCGAGCGGGTGCTGACCGCCCGGCACGCCGTCGCCGTGTGCACCGGCAGCCGCCCGGTGCTGCCGGCCGGGGTGCCGGGGCTGGCGAAGGCCCGGCCGTGGACCAACCGGGAGGCCACCGGGGCGCAGGCCGTCCCAGGGCGGCTGGCGGTGGTCGGCGGCGGGGTGGTCGGCGTGGAGATGGCGACGGCGTGGCGGGCGCTCGGCGCGGAGGTCGTGCTGCTGGTGCGCGGCGACGGGCTGCTGCCGCGGATGGAGCCGTTCGCGGGCGAGCTCGTCGCCGAGGGCCTGCGCGAGGCCGGGGTGGACGTCCGGTTCGGGGTGGAGGTCACGGCGCTGGAGCGGGCGGACGGCTCCGGGCCGGTCCTCCTGACCCTCTCGAACGGGGAGCCGCTGAGCGCCGACGACGTGCTGTACGCGACCGGCCGGGCCCCGCGCACCGCCGACATCGGCCTGGAGCAGGTCGGGCTGCAGCCGGGCGGCTGGCTGGAGGTGGACGACAGCTGCACGGTGCTCGGCGTGCCCGGAGAGTGGCTCTACGCCGCCGGGGACGTCAACCACCGGGCGCTGCTCACCCACCAGGGCAAGTACCAGGCGCGGATCACCGGTGCGGCCATCGCGGCCCGCGCTCAGGGGCGTGCGCTGGACACCTCGCGCTGGGGCGCGCACGCCGCGTCGGCCGACAGCGCGGGCGCGCCGCAGGTGGTCTTCACGCAACCGGAGGTCGCCGCCGTCGGCCTGACCCTGGCGGCGGCCGAGCAGGCCGGGCTGCGGGTCAAGGCCGTCGACCATGACCTCGGCGCCGTCGCCGGGGCCTCGCTGTACGGCGACGGCTACCGCGGCCGGGCCCGGGTGGTCTTCGACCTGGAGCGCCAAGTGCTGGTCGGCGCCTGCCTGGTCGGTCCGGCGGTCGCCGAACTGCTGCACTCGGCGACCGTCGCGGTGGTCGGCGAGGTGCCGATCGACCGGCTCTGGCACGCCGTGCCCGCCTACCCCACGATCAGCGAGGTGTGGCTGCGGCTCCTGGAGGGCTGCCGGGGCTGACCGCCCGCCGGAACCGAACGTCCGCCCCGGTCACCGGCGCGACTCCGCGCGACTCCGGCGCGGCGAGATGTGACCTTGGGTGGACGGCGGGAGACTGGCAGTCGGGGGACGTCCCGGGGGGCGGTTTCTCGTGACCAGGTGGTGTGGCATGACCGAGGTGCTGTTGGCCGTCGGAACCGAGAAGGGCCTCTTTCTCGGCCGCAGCCGCGACCGGCTGAACTGGGAGTTCAGCGGGCCGCACTTCCGGATGAACGCGATCTACTCCGTCTCCGTCGACCGCCGCGAGGGCCGCGCCCGGCTGCTGGTCGGCGCCGACAGCAGCCACTGGGGCCCGTCGGTCTGGCGCTCCGACGACCTCGGCACCACCTGGTACGAGCCCCCGAAGCCCGCGATCCGCTTCCCGGAGGACACCGGTGCCTCGCTCACGCGGGTCTGGCAGCTCCAGCCCGCCGGGCCCGAGGCCCCTGGCGTCGTGTACGCGGGCACCGAACCGGCCGCGCTGTTCCGCTCCGAGGACGGCGGCGAGACCTTCGCCCTCGTCGAGGCGCTGTGGAACCACCCGCAGCGCTCCCAGTGGGGCGCCGGCTACGGCGGCCAGGGCCTGCACACCATCCTCACCGACCCGCGCGACCCGCAGCGGCTCCTGGTCGCCGTCTCCAGTGGCGGCGTCTACCGCAGCAAGGACGGCGGTGACAGCTGGGAACCGTCCAACACCGGCCTGCGCGCCGAGTTCTTCCCCGTGGAGAGCCAGTACCCCGAGTTCGGCCAGTGCGTCCACAAGATCGCCCCGGACCCGGTCCACCCCGACCGCCTCTACCTGCAGAACCACGGCGGCGTCTACCGCAGCGATGACTGGGGCGGCAGCTGGCGGCCGATCGTCGACGGGCTGCCCGCCGAGTTCGGCTTCGCCATCGCCGCGCACCCGCGGCGCGGCGACACCGCCTACCTGTTCCCGCTCGGCGGCGCCGACGACCGCATCCCGCCCGGCCGCCGCTGTCGCGTCTTCCGCACCGAGGACGCCGGCGACAGCTGGCAGCCGCTCGCCAACGGCCTGCCGGGCGAGGACCACTACGGCATCGTGCTGCGCGACGCCCTGCGCACCGACGACGCCGACCCGGCCGGCATCTACTTCGGCAACCGGACCGGCGACGTGTACGGCAGCCACGACGAGGGCGAGAACTGGACGCTGCTCAAGTCGCACCTGCCCGACGTACTGTGCGTCCGCGCGGCCGTGATCTCCTGACGATCCGTCCTTCGGAGATCCGGTTGCCCCGAGGAGCCGATCTCGCCGAGCATGGGCGGGACGCGAACGATCCGACGACGGGGCAGGCGTGGCGCAGACGGACTGGGTGATCGGGCGGACCTCCGACGGGGTGCCGGTGGTGCGGTACCGGCGGGGCGAGCGGGAGGGGCGCCCCTGGGCCGACCTGCTCGAAGTCCTCGACGGCGGCGGCCCGGCGACGACGCGGGTGGACCCGGCGGACTTCGTCCGCACCGAGTTGCGCGGGTGGGTGGTCTCCGGATCCGCCGAGCTCGGGCGGCAGTTGCTGGACCGGGGCGCCACCGTGCTGCGGCACGCCCACACCCTCCGGCGCGACCTGGTCGCCGACCCGCCGCCCGCCGACTGGGCGGGCGCGCCGCTGCGCGGCGGCCTGCGGGCCGCACCCTGCGACCGCGCGCCCGAGGAGCTGTTCGAGGCCTGGCGGGCCGCCTTCGGCCCCGGCCACGTGGACCGCTTCGCGGGCGACGACCGGCAGGCGCTGGCCGAGCGGCTCGTCCCGCTGCTCGCCGGCCGGGCCATCGGGCCCGTGCTGCCCTCCAGCCTGCTCGCCGTGGACGCCGACGACCGGGTGGCGGGCGGCGCCGTGCTCACCGACCGGGGTGGCGTGCCCTGGGTGGCCGAAGTCTTCCGCCACCCCGAGCACGGCTACCCCGGCCTCGGCGCCGACCTGCTGCGCCGGGCGGTCGCGGGCACCGCCGAACGCGGGCTCACCGAGGTGCAGTTGACGGTGACCGAGGGCAACCCGGCCCGCCGGGTGTACGAGCGGCTCGGCTTCACCCTGGCGCAGACAGCGCTGACCGTGCTCGTGCCGGACGACGCCCCGGCGGCCGACTGATCGAACGGGCCCCGGTGAGGGGCCGGCCCGCCCCTCACCGGGCCAGCTCCAGCACCACGATCCCGGCCAGCACGGTGACGCCGGCCGTCAGCCGCAGCCGGCCCGGGCGCTCGCGGAACACCGCCGTGGCGATCAGTGCGGCGATCACGATGCTCGTCTCGCGCAGCGCCGCGATCGTCGCCACATCGTCAGGCTGACCGGGCGGGCACGCAGCCCGCGATCACGGGAAACGGGACTGTCGGAGGTGATGTGTAGGCTCGCTGGCATGGCGAGGGTGACGCGGGACGATGTGGCGAGGGCGGCGGGGACGTCCACGGCCGTCGTGAGTTATGTGATCAACAACGGGCCGCGTCCGGTGGCACCGGCCACGCGCGCGAAGGTGCTCGCGGTGGTGGAGGAGCTGGGATACCGGCCCAACCGGGTCGCCCAGGCCATGGCGCGGCAGCGGACCGACCTGATCGGAATGGTCGTCCCGGACGCCCGCCAGCCGTTCTTCGCCGGCCTCGCCCACCAGGTCGAGCAGGCCGCCGCCGAGCGCGGCCGGCTGCTGCTGATCGGCAACTCGGACTACGCGGACGAGCGTGAGGCGCACTACATCCGCGCGTTCCTCGGCATGCAGGTGGACGGCCTGATCCTGGTCACCCAGGACCCGGCCGGCCCCGGCGTGAGCGGCTTCGACGCGACCGACGGCACGCCCGTCGTGCTCCTGCACCACCGCGCCGAGACGTCCCGCGGCGTGGCCGTGGTCGCGGACGACGAGGGCGGCGCCGCCGAGGTGGTCCGCCACCTGCTCGGCCACGGCCACGCCGAGGTGCACTGCTTCGGCGGCACCTTCGCCCTGAGCCCGGCCGACCCGGTCTCCGGGCGCACCGCCGGGTGGGCCGCCGCGCTGGCCGCGGCGGGGCTCCCGACCGAGGGCCGGCTCGTCCCCGCGCCGTTCGACCGGGTGCGCGCGCACGCCGAGGCGCTCAGGCTGCTGGCCCGGCCGGATCGCCCGGCCGCCGTGTTCTGCGCGACGGACGACCAGGCGATCGGCCTGCTGCGGGCCGCCGACGACCTGGGGATCCGGGTCCCGGAGGAGCTCGCGGTGGCCGGGTTCGACGACATCGCGGAGGCGGTGATCGCCGGCCCGGCACTGACCACCGTCGAGACCGCACAGGACGGCATGGCCCGGGCCGCGGTGGACCTGGTGCTCGGCGGTGCCGAGGGGCGGGCCACCGGCACACGCACCTTCCCGGCCCGGCTGGTGCTGCGCCGCTCCTGCGGCTGCCCGAACCCGTCCGGCCCGACCTGGGGGCCCTGAGCCCGCACGGCGACCGGTGGGGCAACCACCGTACGGGCAGAGGCGGTTGGCGTGTCAGTTCAACTGGAAGGTGGCCTCGACCGGGTAGTGGTCGCTGGGCGCGTTGGTGTCCGACTGGCCGGAGATCCAGCCCTGCTGCGGGTCGATGTCGATCCGCACGGTGGACATCGAGGCGGGTACCGGGCGGCCGGGGGCGTTGAGGTAGCCGATGTAGTCGAGGTCGTCCCGGTAGTCCTTCGGGAAGGTCTCGACGCCGGACATGTACTGGCACCAGGCGGAGACCGTGCAGTCCATGGTGTTCAGCGTCTGGTTCGGGTCGGTGGCCGGGGTGCCGAGGACACCGTCCACCGCGTACTGGGCGTTGGCGTAGTCGCCGCGGGCCTGGCCGTGGAAGTACTCGACGTTGAGGTCGCCGCCGATCAGGACCGGCGCGCCGGTGCCGGCGATGCCGTTGACCCAGCTGCGGATCTCGCCGAGCTGGCCGAGCCGGGTGGCCTGGGTGGTGTCGGTGGAGGTGTCCGACTCGTCGGCCTGGAGGTGGGTGCCGACGACCCACGCGGTGGAGCCGTTCTTGTTCACCCGGACGAGCGCGGCACCCTTGTTGGCGTGGTAGTCCCAGGTGCCGTAGGTCGAGTTGCTGAAGACGTGGGCGTACTGGGCGGTGATCGGGTACTTGGAGAGGATCATCGTGCCGCCGTTGATGACGAACCACGAGCTGGAGCAGTTGCCGCTGATGCCGGTCCAGCCGCCGCCGGAGCAGGTCTGGCCAACCACCGGGGTGCGGTAGGGGTACAGGTCGGCGAGCTTGGCGTTGATGTCGGCGGTCGAGCTGTTGTTGAACTGCTCGTCCAGGATGACGACGTCCGCGTTGTGCTGACGGACGATCTGCTCGATGACCGGGGTGCGGCGGGCGGCCTGCTCGTTCTGGGTGCTGTCGACGACGGCGGTGCCGAGGTCGACGTTGAAGGCGAAGACGGACAGCGCGGTGGGGGCCGCCTGGGTGTCGGCGACGGCCGTCGGGGCGGTGCCGCCGAGCAGCAGTGCGGCGGCGACCGCCGAGGTGAGGGCGGTGGCCGTGCGACGCGAGAGCATGGGCGTTCTCCTGGGGATTCGTCTACCCTGCGGATCCCGGCGGGCACAGGGTCACGACCGCTCGGGGATGGCAGCGGAACGCTAGCTACTGCCCAGTACATCGGGAAGAACGCGAGATGTCTGTACAGCCCTGACCAGATGTACGACGAGATGTCCGTACATCCTTGCGCCTCCTGCCGCCGCACCACCGCCAGTTGACGGCCGAACGACCCGTCAGCCGTCGACGAGCTCTTCCGCCAGCAGGTCCATCAACAGGTTGTCGTGCCAGGTGCCGTCCGGCCCGCGCTCGTAGCGGCGCATGGTGCCGACCGGCCGGAAGCCGACCTTCTCGTAGCAGCGGATCGCGGCGGCGTTGTCGGCGGCCGGGTCGATGATCAGGCGGTGGTAGTGGTGGTCGCGCAGGAGGTGCCGGGCGAGGGTGCGGACCGCGTCGGTGCCGAGGCCGAGGCCGTGCACCCCCGGGTCGAGGTAGAGGTCCATGCCGGCGTGGCGGTAGTCGTCGTCGTTGTTCGCGTACCACTGGATGGCGCCGACCACCTTGCCGCCCAGCTCGACGGCGAGGGTCTCGGTGTCGGGCGATTCGAGGTCGGTGGCGACCTCGTCCGCGAGGTCCTCCCCGCCGCGCCAGCGGGCGTAGACCTCGGGCGTGCCGCGGATCGCCGCCAGGGCCGGGATGTCGTCCCCGGTGGCGGGCCTGAGCGTGACGAGGGTGCCGTGCAGGATCGTCCCCATATGCGGCATGTTGGCATGGAAACGGGCGTCGGGCGAGTGGTTTCGGCGCGTTGCCTGCACCCCCTGCGACCAGCGATGATGCTCCGCCGTGACACAGGCAGGTCATGTGACGGAACGCCGTCGCTCCCGGCCCGGGTCCGCATGTCGGACCCGGGCCGGGGCCAGCGGATGCGAGGCCTCGGGAGCAGTCGCCCTGGCGGCTGCGATACGCCTCCGGAGGGACCGTCAAACCCTGCCTGACCTGCGGTTTCCTGGTCGGTAGGGTGAGGGTGGGCACGGCCCCAGTCTCGGTGTTCCAGCATCCCTCGTTCCCGTCGCGGAACACGATCGGAAGGCACCTCTCATGAGCCTCAGCATCCGCAACCAGCTGCCCGGCACCGTCAGCTCCGTCACCACCGGTGAGGTGATGGCCACCGTCAAGGTCCGCCTCTCCTCCGGTCAGGAGCTCACCGCCGCGGTGACCGTGGACGCCGTCAAGGACCTCGGGCTGGGCGCGGGCAGCTCCGTCCGGGCCCTGGTGAAGTCCACCGAGGTCGCCCTGGCCACCGGCCCGGTCGCCGGGCTGAGCATCCGCAACCAGATCCCCGGCACGGTCACCGAGGTGGCCGCCGGCGGCGCGATGGCCGGGGTCAAGGTCGACGTCGCGGGCGGCGCGCTGACCGCCGCGATCACCGCCGACGCCGCCGCCGACCTGGGCCTCGCGCCCGGCTCGCCGGTCGTGGCCCTGATCAAGTCGACCGAGGTCTCGCTCGCGACGGCCTGAGCCGTCAGCCGGTGGACCCGCCCAGCCTCCTCGACCACCCGGTCACCGGCATCAGTTCCACCGACCTCCAGGTGCGGCACGACCTGCTCGACCTGATCCACGCGGGCGCCGCGCCCGGCGAGCGCACGCGGTCGGCTCCGGCTCCGGTTCCGGCTTCGAGCCGCGGCCCGGCGGCTACGGCACGTCGTCCGGCCGCAGCCGGGCGCTGACCTCACCCAATCCCTCCGCGAGGACGGCGAGCTGCTCACGGGTGAGCACGTCGATCAGCAGTTCGCGAACCAGGGCGACATGGCCGGGCGCGGCCTGGCGAACCGCCTCGCGCCCCTGGTCGGTGAGCTCGGCCATCACGCCGCGCACGTCGCTCGGGCAGGAGCGGCGGCCGACCAGACCCATCCGCTCAAGCTGGGTGACCTGGTAGGTGAGGCCGCTCTTGGAGGTGACCAGCTTCTCGGCCAGCTCGGTCATCCGCAGCGAGCCGGCCGGGGCGGCGGAGAGGTGCACCAGGATCTCGTACTGGGTGTGCGAGAGGCCGGAGTCCTCCTTGAGCTGGCGCTCCAGGCGACGGTTGAGCAGGTTGCTCGCGACGACGAAACCCCGCCAGGCGGCCATCTCGTGCTCGTCGAGCCAGCGGGGTTCACGGGATGCGGACATGGGGCTCAGCCTACTCCTGTTGTTCAAATTCGAACGAAGGTGTACCGTCGGTTCCTGGAGGTTCAAAATTGAACTACCTCGCCGTTCACCCGGAACGCCCCGGCCCCACCCCGGAACACCCCCTCCTTGAGGAAGTCGCCATGAGCACCGCGGCCCCCGAGCGCATGCCCGCCCTGTACCTCTCGCACGGCGCGCCGCCGCTCGCCGACGACCCGATCTGGCCCGGCCAGCTCGCCGCCTGGTCGGCCGGCCTGCCCCGCCCCAAGGCGATCCTGATGGTCTCCGCGCACTGGGAGGAGGCCCCGCTCGCGCTCGGCGCCGTCAACACCGTGCCGCTGGTCTACGACTTCTGGGGCTTCCCCGAGCACTACTACCGGGTGCAGTACGCCGCGCCGGGCGCACCGGAGCTCGCCGATCGCGTGCGCAAGCTGCTGCGCGCCCCCGGCACGCCTGTCCAGGACATCCCGGACCGCGGGCTCGACCACGGCGCCTATGTCCCGCTCGTCGAGATGTACCCCGAGGCGGACGTCCCCGTCCTCCAGGTCTCCCTGCCCACGCTCGACCCGCAGCGGCTGATGGAGATCGGCCGCCGGCTCGCCCCGCTGCGGGACGAGGGCGTGCTGATCGTCGGCAGCGGCTTCTTCACCCACAACCTGCGGGCGCTCAGCCGCGACGGGCGGGTCGGCTCGGTGATGGCCGAGTTCGACGACTGGGGCCGGCGCGCGCTCGCGGCGCGCGACCTCGACGCGCTGCTGGACTTCGAGCGCAAGGCCCCGGCCGGACGGCTGGCCCACCCGCGCACCGAGCACTTCGCGCCGTTGTTCGTCACTCTCGGTGCCGGCGAGGCCGACCTCGACAGCCAGCGCAGCGTGATCGACGGCTTCTGGATGGGGCTCGCCAAGCGCTCGATCCAGGTCGGATAGGCATATTCGGACAAGGGCTCCGGACGGGGGCTCCGGGCAGGGGCTTCGCGGGCGAAGGTCTCAGAGCGCGCAGCAGGTGAAGCGCTCGCCGATGTGCTCGGGCTGCTCGATCTCGTCGACCACGGCGACCGCGTAGTCCGGCACCGAGATCCGGCTGCGGCCGGCCGCATCGGTGAGCAGCTGCTCCAGACCCGTCCGGTAGCGGCCGGTCCGCTCCCCCGGGCCGATCTCGGCGGCCGGGCTGAGCACCGTCCAGCGGACGTCGGAGACCGTCCGGTAGTAGTCGAGGGCCTCGCCGTGCGCGTGCATGATCTGCAGGATCGGCTCCGGCAGCCCCGGGGCGTCCCAGAGCCGCACGCCCGGCGCGGTCTCCAGGCTGCCCGCCCCACCGACCGCGATCAGCCGCGGCGCGTCGCCGCCGAGCGCACGCAGGCCCTCGACCAGCGCCCGGGCGGCGGGCTCGATGAGCGCGACGTGCCCCGGCCCGTCGCCGCCGCCGACGGCGCTCACCAGGACGTCCCGGCCGGCCGCCACCCGGGCCACGTCCGCCGGGTCCAGCACGTCGCCGCGCTCGACGACCGCCGCGTCCCCCCGGTACCGGTCCGGATCGCGCACCACCGCCGCAACCTCGTGTCCGCGCGCCGTCGCCTCCGCGACGACGGCGCTGCCGATTGTGCCGTTTGCGCCGATCACGGCGATTGTGGCCATGGGGTACCTGCCTGTCCGTTCGGTGGCGATGCGGGGGATTCTGACGCGTCGTCAGGCATCGACGATTATCGGCCAACCGATCAGCCCGCAGGTGGCGCGACAGTCCGGGCGGAGGCCGGAATTCCGCTGCGCGGCGGTTCCGCCCGGGCGGTGGGTAAAGACTAAGGATGGCGCCAGGCCAATACGTCGATCAGTGTCGAAGTTCACCGACCGATCGGCCGGTCGGCGTCCGGCGGCCTGACGTGAATCGATCCGGCAGGGGAACACCCCGCCGCCTCGCGGGCTTTCGGCCAACCCGCCGGAAGGCCTGGTCCGCACCGACGCGACGGCGCACGATCGAATGCGACGGGAGCGACACGACAACGTTCCCGTCACCCATGCGACTTGTGCGATTGAGGAGACTCCACATGCAGAAGAAGTGGGCACTTCGCGCCGCCACCCTCACCCTCGGCGCCGGCGCCGCGCTCGGCCTGGCCGTCGGCACGGCCAGCGCCGCCTCCACGATCCAGTGGGGCAGCAGCGGCCAGCCGGTGTGGTGCGTCCAGACCGCGATGAACTACCTCGACAACGCCGGCCTGGACCCGGACAGCCAGTTCGGCCAGCTGACCTACAACGCGGTGGTCGCCTACCAGGGCTCGAAGGGCATCCAGCAGGACGGCCAGGTCGGTCCGATCACCGGCGGCGACATCAAGGCCGACATCTACAACGTCTACCTCGCCGCGCACCACTCCGGCGACTACGGCACCCAGAACCAGATGGGCTCGTGGATGAACACCTGCAACGGCCAGATCCCGGGCTGACCACCGCCACTTCCCCGGCGATGAGCAGCTGACCGAGGGTGGTTCCAGGCCGCGCGCACGGCCTGGAACCACCCTCGACCCGCATCAGGCGTCGCCGGTGGCGACGCGTTCGGCGTGGCTGCGCTCGACGCAGAACTCGTTGCCCTCGGGGTCGGACAGGACGGCCCAGCCGCGGCCGTCGGGGGTGCGGCGGTCGTCGACGAGGGTCGCGCCAAGGGCCAGCAGACGCTCGACCTCCTCCTCGCGGGAGCGGTCCTGCGGCTGGAGGTCCAGGTGGACGCGGTTCTTCACCGCCTTGCCGTCCGGCACCCGGATGAACAGCAGCGAAGCCCCCGCGGACTCCACCGCCGCCTCCGGGTCGCCCGGGTTGTCGTCCTCGCCGACGGTGCCGTCCAGCACCCCCGCCCAGAAGCCCGCGAGGGCGTACGGGTCCGCGCAATCGATCGTCACGTGTCGTACCAGAGAAGCCATGCGCCCTACTGTGACCCGGTCCGTTCGACTCCGTCCAGCCGATTGCGGGAGTGCCGGTGGCCGTCGAGCGGGAACTCCGGCGGGCGGGCCGTCAGCACCTCCTGGAACGCGTACCCGCTCTTCTCCGCCACCCGGCAGGAGGCGACGTTGTCCACCTGGTGCAGCAGGTCGATCCGGGCCAGGCCCTCGTCGGCGAACGCGGCGAACGCCCAGGCCGTCAGCGCCTCCACCGCGCGCGGCGCGACGCCCCGGCCGCGGGCGGCGGCGGCCGTCCAGTAGCCGACCTCGGCGGCCTCGCCGCCCGGGGTGCCGCGCTTGAGCACCACGTTGGCGACCAGTTCGTCCGCGTCCAGGACGGCGAAGCTGTAGCGGGAGCCCTCCGACCAGCCGCGGTACTGCGCGTCCAGCCAGCGCGCGGCCTCGTCGGCGTCGTCCACCGGTATGCGGGTGAAGCGGCGCAGCGTCTCGTCCCGGTAGACCTCGATCAGCGCGGGGGCGTCCGCGTCCTCGAACGGCCGCAGCAGCAGGCCGTCGGCCATCGGGCGGGCGGTGGTGGCGATCACCGGAGGCCCTCCCAGCCCCGCCTCCCGGACGCTGGACGGGACCACCCCCCGGTGCACCACCGTCAGGCCGTGCTCGGCGGCCCAGGCGGCGAGCGGGGTGTCCTCGATGCGCGCTGCGGTCTCGTTCTCTGCCATGCCGGGCATTCTGCCGATCTCCTCCGACAGCCGGCGCTTGACCTTGCCGCTGGCGTCAGGGTCGGAGGCTGACGGCATGGACATCGAGGACGTGGTGGAGCAGCGGGACGTCGTGGAACAGCGGGACGTCGTGGAGCAGCGGGTCGTCCTCGTCACCGGGGCCGGGACGGGGATCGGACGGGAGACGGCGCGGGCGTTCGCCGCGCAGGGTGCGCGAGTGGTCGCGGTCGGGCGGCGGCCGGAACCGCTCGCGGAGACCGCCGCCTACCCGGGGCTGATCGAGCCGCTGGCCGCCGACATCACCGGGCCGGGCGCGCCGGAGGCGATCGTCGCGGCGGCGCTGGAGCGGTACGGGCGGCTGGACGTGCTGGTCAACAACGCCGGGATCGTGCAAAGCGGGCAGGGCATCGGCAACTACGACCGGGCGGGCGTCGAGGCGCTGCTGTCCACCAACCTGGTCGCCCCGGTCCTGCTCGGGCAGGCCGCGGTGCCTGCGCTCGCCGGGAGCCGGGGCGTGGTGGTCAACGTCAGCACCGCCGTCGGACAGCGCGGCTGGCCGTCCGGCGCGGTGTACGCGGCGAGCAAGGCCGCGCTGGAGACGGTGACCCGCAGCTGGGCGGTGGAACTGGCCCCGCGCGGCATCCGCGTGGTGGCGGTGGCGCCCGGGGCGATCGACACGCCGATCGCCGACCACGCGGCGTTCGGTCCCGAGCAGCGCGCGGCCGTCCGGCAGTGGCAGATCGCGCACACGCCGCTGGGCCGGATCGGCAGGCCGGAGGAGGTGGCCTGGGCGATCACGCAACTGGCCGCCCCGCAGGCGTCGTTCGTCACCGGCGTAGTGTTGTCGGTCGACGGGGGCGCGCTCGTGGGATGACCTGCCGGGCGCGGAGCGGGCAGGGCTCCGGGCGGGCAGGGCGCGGAGCGAGCAGGGCGCGGAGCGGGCAGGGCGGGGGGCGGTACGCGGTGCGGATCGGGGAACTGGCGAAGCTGACGGGCACGACGGCCCGCGCGCTGCGGCACTACGAGCAGGCCGGGCTGATCACCGCCGAGCGCGCACCGAACGGCTACCGCGAGTACGGGGAGGCCGACGCCGTCCGGGTGCGCAACATCCGCGCGCTGGTCGACGCCGGGCTCACCCTGGAGGACCTCCGGCCACTGCTGGGCTGCCTGGACGGCGACGTCATGGCGAAGCGGCCGTCCGCGCGGGCGCTCGGCATCGCCCGCGAGCGGCTGGCCGTGCTGGAGCGCCGGATCGCCGCCCAGACCGAGGCCCGGGACCGGCTGCTCGCCGCCCTGGAGGCGGCGGGCGCAGCGACTGCGGGCGCAGCGATTTCGGACCTCGCGGCGGGCGGGCCCTTGGACGGGTGACACCCCCGATCGGGGGTGTGCAGGGGGCGGTCCGGAGAGGACAGTGGGCGCATGCAGATTCCACTCTCCGTGATGGACTTCCTCGACCGGGCCGAGCTGGTCTACGGCGACCGGGTCGGAATCGTCGACGAGCCGGTGCAGCCGGCCGCCTCCTGGGGCGAGCTGAGCTACCGCCGGGTCGCCGAGCTGGCCCGGGCCCAGGCCGCCGGGCTGGACCGGCTCGGCGTCGGGCCGGGCGAGCGGGTCGCGATCGTGTCGCACAACTCCGCCCGGCTGCTGACCTCCTTCTTCGGGGTGAGCGGGTACGGCCGGGTGCTGGTGCCGGTGAACTTCCGGCTCAAGGCCGAGGAGGTGTCGTACATCGTCGAGCAGAGCGGCGCGTCCGTCCTGCTGGTCGACCCCGAACTCGCCGACGCGCTGGACGGGGTGGTGGCCAAGCACAAGTTCGTGATCGGCGCCGACAGCGACGCGCTGCTCTACGACTTCGGCAACTCCCCCCGCCGGTACGCGATCTCCGAGAACGACACCGCCACCATCAACTACACCAGCGGAACCACCGCCCGCCCCAAGGGTGTTCAGCTCACCCACCGCAACATCTGGCTGAACGCGACGACCATGGGCCTGCACTACGGCGCGCGCGACCGGGACGTCTACCTGCACACCCTGCCGATGTTCCACGCCAACGGCTGGGGGCTGCCGTTCGTGCTCACCGGCCTGGGCGCGCAGCACGTCGTGCTGCGCAAGGTGGACGGCGCCGAGATCCTGCGCCGCATCGACCGGCACGGCGTGACCTTCCTGTGCGGCGCGCCCGCGGTCGTCCAGATGGTGCTGAACGCGGCGGCCGGCTGGGACGGACCGGTGCCCGGACGCGACCGGGTGCGGATGATCGTGGCCGGCGCCCCGCCGCCGACCTCCGTCGTCGAGCGTGTCGAGGCGGAGCTGGGCTGGGAGTTCATGCAGCTCTACGGCCTGACCGAGACGTCCCCGGTGGTCACCGTCAACCGCACGCGCGCCGAGTGGGACGCCCTGCCCGCCGGCGAACGGGCGGAGAAGCTGGTGCAGGCCGGCGCCCCGTCGCTCGGCACGCAGCTGCGGGTCGACCCGTCCGGCGAGGTGCTCGTGCGCTCCAACACCGTCCTGGACGGCTACTGGCGGCAGCCCGAGGCGACGGACGAGGCACTGCGGGACGGCTGGTTCCACACCGGGGACGGCGGCACCCTCACCGACGGCTACCTCACCATCTCGGACCGGAAGAAGGACGTCATCATCAGCGGCGGGGAGAACGTCTCCTCGATCGAGGTGGAGGACTGCCTGTACGCCCACCCGGCGGTGGCCGAGGCCGCGGTGATCGGGGTGCCGGACGAGAAGTGGGGCGAGACCGTCAAGGCGTTGGTGGTGCTCCGGGAGGGGCACGGCGGCATCACCGCGGCCGAGCTGATCGGGCACTGCAAGCAGCGGCTGGCCGGCTACAAGTCGCCCACCTCGGTGGAGTTCCGGGACGAGCTGCCGCGCACCGCCACCGGGAAGCTGCAGAAGTTCCGGCTGCGCGAGCCGTACTGGAGCGGCCGGGCGCGGAACGTCAACTGAGCCGGCCGGTCAACCGACCAGCCCGGACTCCCGTGCGGCCAGCGCGAGTTCGGTGCGGTTGCGGACACCGAGCTTGTGCATGGCGGCCTTCAGGTAGCCCGTCACGGTGTTGCGGGTGAGGCCGAGCCGGGCGGCGATCTCCGGGTTCGTCCGGCCGGTCGCCGCCCAGCGCAGCACCTCGTGCTCGCGCGGGGTCAGCGGCGGTACCGCCCTCCGCGACGGCGCGGGCTGCGGAGGCGACGGGGGCCGTGGGGGCTGCAGGGCCGACGGGGGCGGCGGGGACGGCGGGGACGGCGGGGGCGTGCTCCACGCGGCCGCCCCCGCGAGCGCCCGGGTGGCGGCCGCGGCCAGGTCGCCGACGGCGCCGATCCTGACGTCCCCGAACGGCACGACGGCGCGCAGCGAGGCGTACACCACGCCGTGCACGGTGCCGCCGTACAGGAGCGGAACGGTGAGCATCGCGTACAGGTCCTCGGCGGTGACGGCCGCGTCGTAGTGGTGCGAAATGGTCGTCGCCGCACGGTAGTCCGGCACCCAGGTGGGCACGCGTTCGGCGAGGGCCCGGCCGCCGAGGCCGAGGCCGGCCGGGACGGCGAGGTCGTGCAGCAGGGTCGCGCGCGTGCCGGCCCAGTGGCGCAGCACCATGCCGTCACCGTCGCCGTCCCCGGCTCCGGCCGGCCGGGGCTCCGGCACGCCGACCAGGCCGACGTCGGCGCCGCACTCGGCCACCACCCGGCGGGCCAGGTCGCCGAGCACGGCGTCCCGGACCAGCTCGGCGGCGCGCACGTCGACGTCGTCCGCCGGGGAGATGGGGTCGTCAGCCCTCGTCATCGCGCGATTGTCACACGCGGCGCGGCCGGTGGCGAGAGTCCTGACGTGCGTATTCCTCGGAGTCGCGGGCGCGGGGGACGGGCGCGGCGTAGGGTGCGGCGCGGGATTACCGGCGAGTAGTGCGCCCGCCCGGAGAACTGAGGAAGAGGGGAAGCCGATGACCAACCCGAATGTGCTCTCCGGCCTGCTGGCCGACCTGCGCGCGGAGAGCGCCGTCCTGGACGCGCTGGTGGCCGGCCTGCCGGCGGCCGGGTGGGCCCGGCCCACACCCGCCGAGGGCTGGACGGTCGCGCACCAGATCGCCCACCTCGCCTGGACCGACGACTGGACCGTCCGCGCCGCCCACGACGGCGAGGCGTTCACCGCGGAGGCCGCCGCCGTCTTCGGCGAACTCCTCGCGGCCGGCCGGGACCCGGTCGACGAGGGCGCGGCCGCGGGCGCCGTCGAGGAGCCCGCCGCCCTGCTCGCCCGCTGGCGCACCGGACGCGACGAGGTGCAGGCCGCACTGGCCGCCACCCCGGCCGACGTCAAGCTGCCGTGGTTCGGCCCGCCGATGAAGCCCGCCTCGATGGCCACCGCCCGACTGATGGAGACCTGGGCGCACGGCCAGGACGTCGCCGACGCGCTCGGGGTCACCCGCGAGCCCACGGCACGGCTGCGGCACATCGCCCACCTGGGGCTGCGCACCCTCGGCTTCGCCTTCACCCTGCACGGGCAGCCCGCCCCGCAGAACCCGGTCCGCCTCGAACTGACCGCCCCCGACGGCACGGTGTGGACCTTCGGGCCGGCCGACGCCGCCGACGTGGTGCGCGGCCCGGCGCTGGACTTCTGCCTCCTGGTCACCCAGCGCCGCCACCACGACGACCTCGCCCTCACCGCCACCGGCCCGACCGCCACCGCGTGGCTCCCCATCGCCCAGGTCTTCGCCGGAGCCCCGGGCAAGGGGCGCCGGCCGGCCTCCGGCGCCTGAACGGCGTCGGCCGGGCACATGCATAGACTGCGGGTCCGCCGAATGCACATACCGGAGGAGGCATCATGAGCTTCTACGAGCGGCACGTTCTCCGAACCGAACCGCGACCGCTACCACGTGCGGCACGACCGGGAGTTCGGTGACGGCATGCGCATCCCCGATCCGTTCGACTTCGACCTGGACCTGAGCGGGCTCGTGCGCTGCCCCGGCTGAGTGGTCCAAGGGCTCAGAGCCCGATCCGCAGCGGGGTGAGCCGGGTGGCGATCAGGTTGGTGGCGCCGCGGTCGCGTTCGATGTGGCCGTGGACGAGCAGGCCGGCCCGGTCGAGGGCGGTGCGGCGCTGGGACTCCCAGACCGGGCGGTTGCAGATCACGTTGATCAGGCCGGTCTCGTCCTCCAGGCTGAGGAACAGCACCCCGCCGGCCGTCGGCGGCCGCTGCCGGTGGGTGACCAGGCCGCCGACCACCACCGCCGTCCCCGGTGGGACGTCCGGGAGTTGGGCGGCAGAGAGCGCGCCGCCGCGCTCCAGGTGGGCGCGCAGGTGCTGGAGCGGGTGGCTGGTGGCCGAGGTGCCGGTGGCCCACAGGTCGGCGATGGTCTCCTCGACGGGGCTCATGCCGGGCAGCGACGGCGCCTCGGTGCCCGGCGTGGTGCCGGGCAGGAGTTCGGCCGAGATCCCGGCGAACGCACCTGCCGCCCAAAGTGCCTGACGCCTCGTCAGGCCGAAGCAGTCGAACGCGCCGGCCGTCGCCAGCGCCTCCAGGACGGGCGCGGGCAGGCCGGTGCGTCGGGCGAAGTCCTCCAGGTCCGCGTACGGCTGTCCGGCCGCGATCGCCTCGGCCTGCGGGGAGCCGATGCCGCGGACGGTCTCCAGCCCGAGCCGGATCGCCGGCTGCGGACGGCCCGCCGTCAGCGGCGGCTTCGGCGTCGGCCCCCGGTACGGCTCCAGGGTGGGCCGCGCGCCGCTCGCGTTGACGTCCACCCCGCGCACCCGGACGCCGTGCCGCCGGGCGTCCGAGACCAGGCTGAGCGGCGAGTAGAAGCCCATCGGCTGGTTGGCCAGCAGAGCACAGGTGAAGGCCGCCGGGAAGTGGTACTTGAGCCAGGCGCTCGCGTACACCAGGTAGGCGAAGCTGATCGCGTGGCTCTCCGGGAAGCCGTAGCTGGAGAACGCCTCGATCTTGCCGTAGACGTCCTCGGCGACCTCGGGCGGGATGCCGCGCTCCGCCATCCCGCCCAGCAGCCTCATCCGCAGCCGGGCGACCCGCTCGTGCGAGCGCTTCGCGCCCATCGCCTGGCGCAACCGGTCCGCCTCGGCGGGGGTGAACCCCGCGCAGTCGACGGCGAGTTGCATCATCTGCTCCTGGAACAGCGGCACCCCGAGCGTCTTGCCGAGCGCGTTCTCCATCAACGGGTGCGGGCAGCCCGCCGGTTCGACGCCGGCCCGGCGGCGCAGGTACGGGTGGACGGAGCCGCCCTGGATCGGGCCGGGGCGGATCAGCGCGACCTCGACCACCAGGTCGTAGAAGTGGTCCGGTTTGAGCCGGGGCAGCGTCGCCATCTGTGCCCGCGACTCGACCTGGAACACCCCGACGGTGTCGGCCCGCCGCAGCATCGCGTACACACCCTTGTCGTCGTCCGGGATGGACGCCAAGTCGTAGCGCAGGCCGTGGTGCCGCGCGACCAGGTCGCAGGCGTCGTGCAGCGCGGCGAGCATGCCGAGGCCGAGCAGGTCGATCTTCACCAGCCCGGCCCCGGCCGTCGACTCCTTGTCCCACTGCAGGACGGAACGCCCGGGCATCCGGGCCCACTCGGTCGGGCAGATCTGGCCGATCGGCTCCTTGGTGAGCACCATGCCGCCCGAGTGGATGCCCAAGTGACGTGGCAGGCCGTGGAGTTGCCCGGCCAGTGACAGCACGTCGGCGGGGACGACGGCGTCCGCGCCGGGCGCCGAGCGGAAGTCGGTCTGCCGGCTGAACGCGTCCACCTGCCCCTGCGGGTAGCCGAGCACCCGGGCCGCGTCGCGGATCGCCAGCCGGGGCCGGTAGGTGATCACGTTGGCCACCTGGGCGGCGTGCTCGCGGCCGTAGCGGCGGTAGACGTACTGGATGACCTCCTCGCGGCGGCGGTTCTCGATGTCCAGGTCGATGTCCGGCGGCCCGTCCCGGGCGGTGGAGAGGAAGCGCTCGAACAGCAGCTTGTAGTGGATCGGGTCGACGGCGGTGATCCCGAGGGCGAAGCAGACCGCCGAATTGGCGGCCGAGCCGCGCCCCTGGCACCAGATGTCCTCGCGGCGGCAGAAGTCGACGATGTCGTGCACGATCAGGAAGTAGCCGGCCAGGTCGAGGTCCTCGATGACGTCCAGCTCCTTGGCGAGCTGGCGCCGGGCGGCGGCGTTGACCGGGCCGAACCGGGCCGGTCCGCCGGCCGCCACCAGGGCGCGCAGGTGGCCGATCTCGGTCTCACCCTCCGGGACGGGGAAGCCCGGCAGCTCCGGGTCCAGCTTGGTGAAGTCGAAGGCGCAGGCCCGGCCGAGCTCGACGGTCGCCCGCTGCGCACCGGGGAAGCGGGCCAGCCGGGCGGCCATCTCCCGGCCCGAGCGCAGGTGCGCGGTGCCGGCCGCCTGCGTCCAGCCGGCCGCGTCCTGCAGGGTCCGGCGCTCGTGCAGCGCGGCGAGGCTCTGCGCGAGGCGGCCCTGGGCCGGGCCGGCGTGGTGGGCGTTGGTGGACGCGACGACCGGCAGGCGCAGGCGGGCGGCGAGCGCGGCGAGGGCGTCGTTGCGCCGGTCGTCGCCGGGCAGGCGCTGGTCGATCAGCTCGACGTGGACGTTCTCGCGGCCGAACAGCTCGGTGAGGGTGTGGAGTTGACGGGCGGGGCTCCCGTCGCTGTCGGGGGCGGTGCCGGCCCCGGTGGTGCCGTTGAGGGCGGCACCGTTGAGAGCAGTGTTGTTGAGGGCGATGCCGTTGAGAGCAGTGTTGTTGAGGGCGATGCCGTTGAGTGCGGCGGGCACGCGGCCGAGGCGGCAGCCGGTGAGCACCGCCCAGTGGCCGCCGTGCGCCTCGGCCAGCGCCTCCATGTCGTACGCCGGGCGGCCCTTCGCCCCGCCGGCCATCTGGGCGGCGGCGATCGCGGCGGAGAGACGGCGGTAGCCCTCGGGGTCGCGGGCGAGGATGAGCAGGTGCTCGGTGCGGTCCGGAGCGTGACGGATCGTCAGCTCGGCGCCGAAAGCGGTGGCCAGGCCCGTCCCCCGGGCGGCCACCGCGAGCCGGACCGCGCCGTAGAGGCCGTCGTGGTCGGTGAGCGCCAGCGTCTCCACACCCAGCCGCAGCGCCTCGGCGACCAGGTCCTCCGGGTCGCTCGCGCCGTCGAGGAAGCTGAAGGCGGAGTGCACGTGCAGTTCGGCCCAGGGCTCCCCGGGCTCGCGCGGCCGGGGCGCGGAACGGGGGCCGTCCCCGTCCCGGACGGGGCGGTGCAGGGGAACGACCTTGTCCGACGCGCCGCCGGCCATACGGCGCCGCAGTTCGCTCCAGGGGACGGTGGGGTGGCTGGTGAAGCCCATCGGGGGTTGCCTTCGTTCTCGTGCTCTCGGCCCCCCTCGGGTCGTACTCGGGTGACGTTCGAAGGGCCGCTAGTCGTAGCCGGCCTCCAGGTACCACCCACCCCCCTCCACGGTCAGCAGCAGCGCCCGGTCGCCCACCACCACCTGGAACCGCGCGCGGCGGCGGGCGAGCGACTGGTCCCACCAGTACTCGACCGCCGGCCACGGCCCGGTCCAGCCGTCCACGCGCTCCGCCCGCCCCCGCACCACGACCACGGACGGTCGGGCCGACACCCCCGCCCGGCCGTCCACCACCACCGGCCGCCCGGCCTCGTCCAGCACCCGCACCGGCACCGGCTCCCGCAGCACCACGGCCGGCCACACGTCCCGCAGCCGCCCGGGCCACGGTGCGTCGGCCGGCGCCGCCGCCTCGTACGGCTCGCCCCACGGCACCCTGACCGCCTGCTCGTCCGGTCCGCGCCCGCCCGCCGGTTCGATCCGGCGCAGCCCGGCGTGCCCGAGCACCGCCTGCACCCGGGCCACCGCACGCTCCACCCGGTCGTCCGCGACCGCCTGGCCCCACAACGCCAACTGCCGCCCCTCGTCCGGGGACAGGCCGTCGGGGACGAGCCGGAGCAGGATGAAGCCGACGTCGGGGTTGTCTGGGGCATCGGTCCGGGTGCGGCCGGTGGCGGGGCCATCAGCCCCAGCGCGCCCGGGACCGGCGCCGTCGCCCAGGGGGCCGGTCGCCAAGGGGACATCGGTCCGGGTGGGGCCGGTGGCGGAACCGCCGGTTCGGGGGCCGGTGCTCGATCCGGGCGTGGCGGGGTCGTCGGGGCGGGGTGCGGGCGCGAAGGTGCCGGCGCTCTGCCAGGCCTGGAGCTGCCAGCGGACCCGCTCGGCCAGCGCCGTCGCCGACAGCCGGCCCTCGTGCCGCCACAGGCGCGACGCCGTCCGGCCGTCCGCACACGCCACCTCGACGGCCACCCGCTGGCAGGTCAGCCCCGCCTCGGCGAGCCGCTGGTGCAACTGCCCGGCCAGCGTGCGGGCGACGAACACCAGCGGCTCGGCCAGCGCCTGCGGCGGGTCGAAGTGCTGCTCGACGGCCAGGTCGGGCCCCTCCGCGCGCGGCACCAGCGGGCGCGGGTGGAGGCCCCGGGCCAGCCGGTGCGCGGCCGTCCCGGTGGGGCCGAACCGGTCCGCGACGGCCTCCGGCGGCAGCGCGGCGAACGCCCCGACGGTCGGCAGCCCGAGCCGCCCCAGCAGCTCCGCCAGGTCCTCGTCGCCGAGCGCGCTCACCGGGTACGGCGCGAGGAACTCCGCCGTCCGCCCGGCCGGCACCAGCACCCCGGCCCGGGCCGCCAGCACGGCGGCGAACAGGCCGTCGGCCACGCCGACTTGGGCGTGGGGGGCGGCGCAGGGCCCGGGAGCTCCGTCCGGGCGTGCGGGCTCCGCGTCCCCGCCGGGGACGGCGTCCGGGACCGGTTCCTCGGCCAGGGCCGCCGCGACCGCCGTCCGGACCTTCGACGCCAGCGCCTCCTCGCCGCCGAAGTAGCGGCCCGGCCCCTTCACCGGAATGGCGCACAGGCCCGGGCGGATCACCTCCACCCGGGGCGTGAACGCCGCCACCGCCGCGACCACCGGCTCGAACCGGCGCGTCTCCGCCTCCGGGTCCCGGTCGCGCAGCTCCAGCGCCGGGCAGAGCCGCTGCGCCAGCTTGAGCCGCTGCCCCTGCCGCACCCCGGCCGCCCGGGCACCCGCCGAGCACGCGAGGATCCGCCCGCCCTCGGTCACTGCCACCGGGTCGTCACCCGTGACGGCCACCACCGGCCAGTCCGGGCACCAGACCACCAGCACGCGCGGCGTACCACCGTCCGCCATCTCACACCACCGCCACGCGCTCGGCGGGCTCGGCCGCCTCCGGAGCCCGGTAGGCGGCGACGGGCTCGGCGGGGAGTCGGCGCACGCGTTCGCACGCGTCGGGCTCGACCGGCAGGTGGCGAGCGCGCTCGGAGGCGTCGAACGTGCCGGTTTCGAACGCGCCGGTTTCGAACCCGTTCGTTTCCCCGGCCGCCCCGGCCTCCCCGGCCCTCTCCTCGACCGCCTCCCCGACCGGGCGGGCTGCGCCGTGCTCGTCCGGCAGCCAGAGGCGGGCGGTCCGGCCGGGCACGGCCGAGCCGCGGCCCTCGGCCACCACCTCCACCTGCCGCCCGGCGAGCTGCCCGTACCCGTCCCCCAGCCCGAACCAGCGCCCGGAGCGCACCCCCAGCCGCAGTGCCGCCCCCGGCCACGGCCCTGCCACCAGCAGCACGCAGCCGCTGCGCCGCAGCACCGCCGCCAGGCGGGCGGCCAGCCGGGGCGGGACGGGTCCGTCCGGGCGCAACATGACCAGTTCGACGGCGCCGGCCAGCACCGACACCACCTCGGCCCAGTGCGGCCCCGGGTCGTCCGCGACCAGCAGTCGCCGCAGGTCCAGCCCGTACCCCTCGGCCGCGGCGAGCCCCAGGTCGGGCAGGCCGACGGCCGCCGCCCAGCCGCCCCTGGTCTCCTTCACCCCGGCGGCGAGCGCGAGCAGAAGCCCGGTGTCCCCGCCCGCGACGGACACGGCGGTGCCCCGTCGCAGCCCGCCCTCCGGCAGCACCTCCCGGAGGGCGGGCACCACCGGCAGCAGCCCCCGTTCGGCGGCCGGGGCCTCCGCCGGCGCAGCCGTCGACGCCACCGGTCGGAGCGTGGGCCGCCCTACGGTGGATTCGAAAGCGGGTTCGAAAACGAGCACAGTCCCAGGATCGAACATTCGTTCGCAAAGATTCAAGTCCGAATCACCCGTCCCGCCCGTCACGCTCTGCATTGGTCAGAGCATGACAATGTCACGCAAAAGGCGAGGTGAGAGCCGCGCGCGGGAGCTCTCAGGTGCGCGAGGCGTCAGTGAGGCGTAGTGAGGCGTCAGATGGGGAGCCCGACGACTCCCCACCCGCGCCGTTCGGCCTCGCCGAGCACTTCCGCCCACCCGGACAGCAGCCTCGCGAAGTCGTCGAATCCCTCGATCCAGCCGCCGGGGTCGGCGGCGTGGCGGTCGTACGGCTCGCGCAGCTCGGGCAGGGCGGTGGCGACCTCCTGCCAGCGGCGGTTCAGGCGCGCCGCTTCCCGCGGGCCCCACGCGATCAGCGGACCGGACCGCCAGAACGGGGCGCCGGGAGGGAAGACTCCGGCCTCCACGTGCTCGGTGTCGGTCTCGATCTCGCGCCCCCACCAGATCAGGGCCCCGAGGAAGTCGTCCAGCGCCGCCCGCAGCCCCTCCCCGACGGCGCCCCGGGCGTGGTCCCAGCCGTGCGCGGCGGAGAAGTGCGGCTGTACGAGCCGAGGGTGCCGCCGAACTCGAACCGGCCCAGCCACGACGGGCCCGGCGCGGCGAACCACACCCAGCCGGCGTGGACGACGCGGTCGTCGTCGTCCGGGTACGCCGCTTCCTGGAGCACCTCCGCCCGGTCGTGCGGTGCGATGTCCATGAGGTGGCCCCAGTCGACCGCCAGGACCGTGATGTCGACGCCCATGCGGTGAGGTTAGAGCACGTCGGCGGGCCGCCCGACGGACGGCGGACGCCCGGCGAAAACCGGTGGACAGTACCCATACGCTCCACAGACTGATCCCATGACCGCCACCGATCCCAAGACCGACCTCCGCATCTACCTCCAGGACGCCCGCGACGTCCTGCTCTGGAAGCTCGACGGCCTCTGCGAGTACGACCTCCGCCGCCCGCTCACCCCGACCGGCACCAACCTGCTCGGCCTCGTCAAGCACCTCACCGGCGCCGAGGCGCTCTACTTCGGCGCCACCTTCGGCCGGCCCTTCCCCGAACCCGCCCCGGTCTGGATCACCGGCGACGCCGAGCCGAACACCGACCTCTGGGCCCGGGCCGACGAGACCACGGAGGACGTCGTCGGGCGATACCACCGGGCCTGCGCGCACGCCGACGAGACGATCGAGGCGCTTCCGCTCGACGCGATCGGCCAAGTGCCGTTCGGCGCGCGGTCGAAGCAGACGCTGCACCGGGTCATGGTCCACATGATCTCCGAGACCCACCGCCACGCCGGCCACGCCGACCTCGTCCGCGAACTCGTCGACGGCGCCACCGGCCAACGCCCTGCCGACGCCAACACCGCTCCGGGCGACGCCACTTGGTGGGCCGCCCACCACGCCCACGTGGAACGCGCCGCGCGGGACGCCGCCGGGCTCGGTTGATCCCGACCTCGACCGATCACAGCCCCAGCCGCTGTGAGCACGCGGGGCCGGATCCCGCGCCGGAGGCCGTCCGGGAGGCGCTGCTGACCGCGCACGGGCCGTCCCGGCTGCGGCCGGTCGGGCCGTCGGTCGATGCGGTGGCCACGCTGCGGGCCTTCCGGAAGGACCCGGGCGTCCCGCTCGGGCGGGCGCGTGAACTGCTGACCGATTTCCGCGAGTTCGGCCTGTCGGGGACGGCCGCCGAGATGGCCGCCCTGGGCCTGCGGTTGCGGGACCACGGCGTCCCGGCGGAGGTGTCGGCCGGTCCGGGGCGGGCGTACCGGTACGTGGGACCGCCCGGGTTGTGGAACGGCGGCGGCCCTGGCGGCCGGCTGTTCCGGACGGAAGCGCAGTTCGCCGCCTGGGCGGGCGAGCGGACGGCGGCGGAGCTCGCGGAGCCGTTCACTTTCGTCGTCGACCTCACCGGCTTCCTGCGCCTCGCCCCGCGCCGCAGCGAGCACGTGGCCTGCGCGGGCGGCGAGTTGGTGCTGAGCGCCGGGGAGGTCCGGTTCGGGCGGGACGGCGGTGTCTGCGGCAGTGGTCGCGGTGGCAGTGGTTGCAGTGGTTGCGGCGGCTGGGCGGCCGAGGAGGTCAGCAACCAGTCCACCGGCTACTGCCCGGACGTCGCCTCGTGGCCTGCCGTCGCGGCGGCGTTGGAGCGGATCGGCGTGCGGCGCCCCGAGGGGTTCACGCACGAGGTGGTGTTCCGGCGCTGTCCGGGCTGCCTGCGCAACAACACCGTCCGCGAGGGCTGGTTCGTGTGCGTGTTCTGCGACGGCGATCTGCCGGTGCAGTGGAACGTGGACGACGGATCACGGGCGTAGCGCGGGCCCGGTGCGAGGGTGTCGGGGGCGGCCGTTAGGGTCGGGGTGGTCAGGGGTCGTACGGGGAGGGTGGTGGGCTCGTGGGGTACGGGCTGGTGATGGCCGGGGAGTTGCCGGCCGGGGTGGTGCACGCGGGGAGCCGGGAGTTCCTGGCGCGGGAGAGTCTGCCGCGGGCAGGGGCGTTCCTGGACTTCGGGCTGTTCGGCGCCGGGCCGCTGGAAGAGCTGGAGCCGCTTGAGCCTGGGCCGCTCGGCCGTCAGGATCCGTCGCACGGCGCGCTGGAGGCCGGGCGGCTGTTCGTGCTGGGCGAGACGGAGTACTGCGCGCCCTTCGCTCGCTCCGGGAACGCGGTGCTGCTGGACGGTGTGACCGGCGAGGTGTTCCTCGCGAAGCCCTCCGGCGGGCGGCTGGAGCGGGACCTCCTGGCCTCCGACCTGCCCACGCTGGCCGCGCTGGTGCGGGAGGTCGAGTCGGTGGCCGAGGCCGCCCGGCAACCGGACGCGCTGGGCGGGCGGCGCGGCCCGGCCGTCGTGGCCGAGGTGATGGCGGCGACCGACCGACGGCTGCGGGAGCTCGATCCCGGGCTGTTCGGCCGGCCGGACGTCCCGCCCGCACACTGGGGCACGGCGCTGCTGGTTCGGGTGCTGGGCTGGGGCGCACTGCCGGGCGGCCCGGACGGGCCCGCGTACGAGATCGGCGCGGAGCTGGTGGCGGAGATCGCGACGCTGACGGACGAGGGCCTGGTGCACCGCTACCGCCCCGAGGAACTGCCGCCGCGCCTCGTGCACGAGCCGACGCGCCGGCTGCTGACCGAGATCGGCCTGCCGCTGGGCGGGGCGATGTTCGGGGTGTCCGAGGAGCCGCTGGTGACCATGGGCGAGGCGTACCCGGAGTACTTCGACGGCGAGGAGGAGCGCCCCTACCAGCGCGACTTCGTGGCGCTCGGGCACTGGCCGACGGATCTCATGATCGCGCTGGACGGCGCGACCGGCCGGCTGGAGCTGCCCGACTGGTACGACGACGGCGAGCCCGAGGCGTACCTCAACCGCGACCTGTCCGCCCTGCTCTACTCGCTGTGGACGTACGAGCGCATGCGTGCCGAGTGGGAGCGCTGGGACTACGGCGTGGGCCGCGGCACCTGGGCGGCGTTCGACCCGCAGTCGCTGCTGAGCACCGTTGTGGACGGCGTGCTGGAGGCCCTCGATCCGGAGGCGTTCGCACCGGGGCGGTCGTGGCGGCTGCTCGCCGAGGACGCCCACATGGGCGGCCTGCTGGGGTGAGCGGGGGCCTCAGGGGGCACCGTCGCGGGGAGCTTCGTGGGGGTCTTCACGGTCTTCACGGAGACCTTCGTCGCGAAGGCCTCCGGAGAGGCCTTGACAGGGGCCTTGACAAGGGGCTTTCGCAGAGGCGTTCGCGGGCGGCCGGAGGCGGTGCGGGGGCGGTTACGACGGCGGCCCTTCACGACGGCCCTGCGGAGACGGCCCCGCAGTAGCACGAACACGAAGGGTGGCCGTCCTGCCTCGCGCCCGGCGGCGATCCGGTCGTGCCTGCCCACAGGCCGGTACGCTGCCTCGGTGACGAACATCCGTACGGCGACCGCGCGAAGACGGGCGCTCCTGCTCGGCGTCGGCGCGGCACTGTCGCTCGCCGGCGCGGGCGTCGTGTACGGGGTGCTGTACGTGCGGTCGCTGGACTTCGCCGAGCGCTGCGAGTGGGGCCTGGTGACCGGCGGCGGGCGGCTACTGGAGACGGGCGCCTCATGGCTGCCGCCCGACGCGTGGTGCCGGTTCGAGGACGGGAGCGTGTCCACCACGCCGTTCTGGGCGCTGCTGCTCTTCTACGCGCTGCTCACGACGACTGTGTGGGCGCTGGCCGCCCTGGTGCAGGTCCGTCGTCCGCGCCCGCGGTCCGGGGCGGGCTGGCAGGCGGGGCACGGGCCGGGGTGGTAGCCGCGCGGCGGTCTCGCGCTCGGCGGCCTTGCCCTGGCGGCTGTTCTCGTCCCCGCCCTGCGCCACCCCGACGCCGGCGGTGAACGTGTCGGCGGCAGCCACCACGGCGGTGGTGGCGAGCGCGGTGCGGGTACGGATCCTCGACTTCCTCGGGGACGCCGTGGGGTGCGTCGTCGAGGCGTTCGTCACAGGCTTCATCGGGCCTCCGGTTCAGGGGAGTTGCGGCCGGTTCCACGGTCGCTTTCGCGGTTGCTGCTGCGGTTGTTTCCGCGGCAGGTTCCGGTGAACTTGGTGGAGCGCGTGCCCGCGGGGGCGACGCCGGTGGTGTTCCCGTGCTCGCGTACCTGTCGCCGGGGGAGCGGGAGAGTTCACCGCCACCGTGCGCGACCTGCCCGGGCACTGGGTCTCCAACGAGGCCGTCCCGGTGCTGCCCGCCGTCGAAAGGCGCCTCCCCCGGCCCGCGCCCTCCGGGTCCGGCCTGTTCGCGCTCGCCCTGGACGAGCACCCGGTGGCCTTCACCGGACCGCACGGGCAGTCGCTGGACTGGTTCGGCGAGGCAGCGGCGTAGCGCTTCGACGTGCGGACGGAGTTCGGGCTTGAAGTTGCCGCAACGGCAGCTTCTACCGTCGTGACCAGGGCCGGAGGCACCGGCCCTGGAAACGGCGAACGTGTGGGAACCGAAACTGGAGGAGGCGGCCATGGCCTGGCCGATCGCGGAGGTCGCCCGGATGTCGGGCGTGACCGCCCGTACCCTGCGGCACTACGACGAGATCGGGCTGCTGTCCCCGGCGTGGATAGGCTCCAACGGCCACCGTTACTACGAGGAGCGGCAGTTGCTGCAGTTGCAGCAGATCCTCGTGCTGCGGGCACTGGGCGTGGGGCTGACCGAGATCGCCCGGATCCTCGGTGAGCAGGTGGACGAGCTGGAGGCCCTGCGGGGCCACCACCACCGGTTGCTCGCCGAGCGGGACCGGCTGGACGGCCTGGCCACCACCGTCTCCCGCACGATCGCCGAACTGGAACGGTCCAGGAAGGACGGCACGCCCATGACCAGCATCAACCGCCCGGAGAACCTGTTCGAGGGCATCCAGCCCGCCGACGTCGAGGAGAGCCTGCGCGACTTCCCCGAGCACGCGGAGGCCGCCCTGCGGGCGACCGCCGCGATGACCCCGGCCGAGGTCGAGGCCGGCCAGCGCGAGCGGACCGCGCAGATGATCCGGCTCGCCGAGTTCATGGCGGACGGCCTCCCGGCCGGCGCCGAGCCGGTGCAGACCAAGATCGACGCGGAGTACCGGGCGCTCACCGCGCTCCGACCGATCGCCGTCGAGGAGTACCTCGCGATCGCCCGGTCCTGCGTGGAGCACGAGCAGTGGCACGCCGCCTACGAGGCCATCGCCCCGGGCCTGGCCGCGTATCAGCGGGCCGCCATGGAGGCGTACGCGGCGGCGCGGCTCGCCTGAGCCGGCCCTGCGGCGGCCCTGCAGATGGCGGCCCTGCGGGTGACGGCCGGTCAGGAGGCGACGCCGCCCGGGGTCTGGCCCCACCCTGGCCACCTGCCGCTCCGCCCCACGCGTGGCCACTGCCCGGGCCGGGCCGCCTGCTCCGGCGGCCCGGCCCGCCGGGCTCACTCGGTGCGCAGCGCCGTGACCGTCCGGGTACGGGCCGCCCAGGTGGCGGGCAGGAGGGCGCCGATCAGCGCCAGCACCAGGCCTCCGAGTATCAGCGGCCCCACCACCGCGGGGTCGAACACCGTCAGGTCCGCCTCGGGCACCCCGACTCCGGCGGCGCTCGCCATCGCCGGCATCACCCAGTGGTGCACCGCGATCCCGATCGGGACTCCGATCAGTCCGGCCACCAGCCCGCTCCCGCAGACGGAGGTGAGCACCATGCCGACCGTCTGCCGGGGCGACATCCCGAGCGACTTGAGCACCCCAAGGTCGTGCACCCGCTCGCGGGTGTCCAGCAGAACGGTGTTGAGGACGCCGAGGCCGGCCACCGCGATCAGCAGCAGGGTGAGCGTCCCGGCCAGGGTGTTCATCGCCAGGACGACGATGCTGAGGTGCGCCCCGCCCGGCTCGGCGCCCAGACCCAGCGGCCGGACCGCCACGTCAAGCCCGTCGACGTAGGTCTTGGCGTCGGTGCCCGGGGTGAGGTCGATGTGGAACCCGATCGCCTCGGCCTGGACGGGCGAGCCGAGCGGGGTCAGCGCAGCCCGGTCGACGAAGACCAGGTCGTTGGTGGCCAGCACCTCGCCGCTGATCCGCACCGGGGCGGAGCGCCCGTGGTCGGTGAGGGTGATGGTGTCGCCCACCTTCGCCTGGTTGGCCCGGAGGTAGCCGGAGCCGACCACCGCCTCGTCGGGGCCCCGGAACCAGCGGCCCGAGACCATCTGGTAACCGCTCCAGGAGGCGTCGCCGGAGAAGGCGAGCACTTCGGATCGCGCCGTACTCCCGGCCACGGAGACCGGTGTCGGGACGGTGCTGTACCAGGCCCGGGTGCCGGGGCGGGCGTCGATCAACTCGGCCACGGCAGCCTCGTCCGCGTGGTCGGGGACCTTCACGGCGCCGTCGATCGGAGCCTCCACCACAACCTTGCCCGCGTGCTCGGCGGTCAGGCCGTCCTGGAAGGCGCCGAGCGAGATCGTCAGGCCGACGCAGAGGGTGACCCCGACGGTGCCGAGCACCACCGCGGCAGCGGTGGTCGCCGAGCGGCCCGGCCGGTTGAACGGGCTCGCCAGCCCGAGGCTCAGGGCGCGCGGCACCGGCAGCCGGCCGATCAGCCGCTGGAATACGGCCACCGGGCCCGCACCGCTGCCACGGGCTGTGGCCCGCTTGGCACCCGGCGCCGTCCGGCCGACCGCGAGCGCCTCGACCGTGCGCAGCCGCCCGGCGCGCAGGGCGGGCACCAGCGCGGTGGCCACCACGGCGGCCAGGGCGACGGCCGGAACCGCGAGGTCCACCCAGAGCGGGATGCCGAGCAGGCCACCGTGCAGGGCCTTGTGGGCCATCCCGAGGACGGGCACGGAGAGCACGTTCCCGCCGAGCACGCCGAGCGCGGTGCCGATCCCGGCGGGGACCAGCGCCTGGCCGACGTAGGCACGGGCCACCTGCGCCGGGGTGAAGCCGAGCGCCTTGAGGATGCCGATCCGCCGGGTGGCCGCGCTGACGGCGCCGCTGACCACGACCCCGATGATCAGCACCGACATGGCCAGGCCGAGCACCCCGAAGGCCGTCACGAACGGGACGAAGGTCGAGGCCGTCCGGTTGGCCTCCGCCTGGGCTGGCCGGTAGGAGGTGGCCCTGGTGAGCGCGCCGGCCGGCGCTGCGGCGACGAGCGCGGCGTGGTCCGCCTCCACCTCGGCGTCGGTGGCGGCGTGGGCGAAGCGGTAGAGGTACTGCTGGGCGGGCACCGTGCCGGGCGCGGTGAGCGCCGGGACCTGTTCGGGGGCGACCCAACCGTCCGCACTCCAGGAGATGGAGGAGGCGATACCGACGACCTTGAGGGTCGGATGACCAGGCAGGTCGGGGAAGGCCATGCTGTCGCCGATGGCCAGTGGGGAGTGGCCGTCCAGGAACACCACCTCGCCGGGGCCCGCGACCCACCGGCCCATCACCATGTGCAGGTCGTCCATCGGACCGCCCTGCGCCCGGCCGACCAGCGTCAGCGGCGGGAGCGGGCTGCCGGGCGGCGGGATCTGGGTGTCCTGGCCGGACCGCGCCTGGGCGGTGACCGCCGGGTAGGGGCCTGCGGAGGCCGTCACGCCGGTGGCGTGCGCCGCCGCGGCGAGCTGCGCGGGGCTCGCCTTGGCCGGGTCGTACAGCACGTTCAGGTGCGCGCCGCGCTGGTCGGCGAAGGACCGCTGGTAGGGCCCCTGGGCGGCGACCAGCAGTCCCGTCGCGAGGATGCACGCCGTCACGGACATCATCGTGGTGAGCACCATGACGAGCGTCTGAACCCGCTTGCGCCCGACCCCGGCCCGCACCACCTTGCTCAGCGCACTCATGCGCCCACCTCGCTTCGCTCGGCAGGGGCATTCGCCCACACGCGCCTTCTCATCATTCGCTCGCACCGCTCGCTCATCGCACGCCTCCCGTGGCGGGCGCCACCGCGGTGTCCCGGACCAGGCGGCCGTCGAGCAGCTCGATCGTCCGGCTCGCGCAGGCCTCGGCGAGCGCGGTGTCGTGGGTGACCAGCAGGATCGTCTGGCCCTCCGCGTTGAGCTCGGTGAGCAGGCCCCGGACGTCAGCGGCCGAGGCGGAGTCGAGGGCGCCGGTCGGCTCGTCGGCCAGCAGGAGTGGTGGCCGGTTCATCAACGCCCTTGCCACCGCCACGCGTTGGCGCTCGCCTCCGGAGAGCCGGCCCGGGAAGGCGGTGGCGTGCCGGGCCACCCCGAGCCGTTCCAGCAGCTCGCCGGCCCGGACGCGCGCCTTCTCCCGCCGCATCCCGGCCAGTTGGGCCGGGAGCAGGACGTTGTCCTCGACGTTGAGGTCGTCCAGGAGGTTGAAGAACTGGAAGACCATGCCGATCCGCGTCCGCCGGTACTCGGCCAGCGCGGCCTCGCCGAGCTCGTGCACGGCGACGCCGTCCACCACCACGCCGCCCTCGCTCGGCCGGTCGAGCCCAGCGATCAGGTTGAGCAGCGTCGACTTGCCGCTGCCGGAGCGGCCGAGCACGGCCAGCGCCTCACCGGCCCGCACCTCGAGGTCGAGCCCGGCCAGCGCCGGGCGTGCGGCGTCGGATCGGTCGTACGTCTTGCCGACGCCGCGAATCTGGATGATCGGCGTGCTCACGAGCCCTCCACTGATCGGGATCCGGCACCGGAAGGCCCGGGCCGACTGACGGAACACGACGTTATGGATCAGCGCCCGGGGCCGGACAGCTGCCTAGGCGGCGTCTCTGAGGTGTATTCAGATACACCTGGTATTCGGGGCTCAGACCTAGAGCGCCGCAGGTCGACGGCCGTGCAGACTGACTGCCGACTGATCGACCGGGGGGCTTGCGGGCCGCCGTACGGAGAGGAGGCGCGGGATGAGGACCGATGCCGGGACGAGCACGAACGTGGTGGCGTGGGCCGCCGCGCGGGCAGGGGGCGCCGTCGTGGCCGGCGTGCGCGCACTCTACGCGGTCACGCTGGGCGTGACCGGGCTGGTCGCACTGGCAGCCGGGCCGGTCCTGCTGGCGGCCGCGCTGTTCGGCCCCGCCGACGCGGGCGGGCGCTCACCGGGCGGGCCGCTGATCCTGTTCGTGCCGCTCGCGCCGATGGCCCTCTGGGCGCTCTGCTGGGCCACCGGGGGCGGCGGACGGGCCATCGGGGCCGCCCTGTTCGTGCCGGGCGCACTCGCGGTGATGGCCACCCACCTGTACGGCGGCGCGGCGCCCGACGGCCGCTCCGGCTCGCTCTGGCTGGCCCCGGCGATGCTCGTGTTCGGGCTGCTCGGCGCGCGCTGGATCGCGACGGAGACCAGGCGCGTCGTCGGGAAGTGGAGCGGCCGGCCGGTCCCGGTGCCGTACCGCCGCGCCGCGGGCGACGGGCCGTGGCGGCGGCTGCGATCCGGCGGTTGGCTGACCGACCCGGCCGTCTGGCGGGACCTCGCCTGGACGGCCCTCAGCGGCCTCGCCTACCTGCTCACCGCCGCGATCGTCCTGCTGGCCCCGATCTCGCTGGAGGTCCTGGGGCGCGACGGCCCCCTCCTTCACCTGGGGATCGTCTACATGATGGGGCTCTGGATCGCGCCGGTGGCTGCCCTCTGGGCCGCCCCGCCGGTCCTGCGGCTGCACGAGCGGGCGGCCCGCGCACTGCTCGGGCCCTCGCGGCAGGCCGAACTGGCCCGCCAGGTCAGCCACCTGGCCCGGACCAGGGCCGACACCATCGACGCCGGCGCCGCCGAGCTGCGCCGCATCGAGCGGGACCTGCACGACGGGGCGCAGGCCCGGCTGGTGGCGCTCGGCATGCTGCTGACCGTCGCCGACCAACTGGTGGAGGACCCGGTGGCGCTGCGCCCGCTGCTGGCCGAGGCCCGGCTCTCCTCGGCCAAGGCGCTCAGCGAACTACGGGACCTGGTCCGCGGCATCCACCCGCCGGTGCTGGCGGACCGCGGCCTGGCCGACGCCGTGCAGGCCACGGCGCTGGACCTGCCCCTGCCGGTCACCTTCGCCGGCGAACTGCCCGGCCGTCCCCCGGCGCCGGTCGAGTCCGCCGCCTACTTCGCGGTCAGCGAGCTGCTGGCCAACGTGGTGAAGCACGCGGGCGCCTCGCACGTGTGGATCGAGATAGGGCACAGTGACGGGCTGCTGCGGATATCGGTCACCGACGACGGGCGCGGCGGCGCCGACCCGTCCCGGGGCACTGGCCTCAGCGGTACCGAACGCCGACTGGCCGCCTTCGACGGGGTGCTCGCGATCAGCAGCCCGTCAGGCGGTCCGACCATCGTGAACCTGGAGATCCCGTGCGCGTTGTCATCGCCGAAGACCTCTTCCTCCTCCGGGACGGGCTGACCCGGTTGCTGGAGGCCAGCGGCATGAAGGTCACGGCAGCCGTCGAGACCGGCGAGGAACTGCTCGCCGCGGTGGCCGCCGACCGGCCGGACATCGCCGTGGTCGACGTCCGACTCCCGCCCGGCTTCACCGACGAGGGGCTGCGCGCCGCCCTGGCGGCCCGTCAGGCCCACCCCGGGCTGCCCGTACTGGTGCTCTCCCAGTTCGTCGAGCAGTTGTACGCCCGCGAGCTGCTGTCGGGCGCCAGCACCGGCGGCATCGGCTACCTGCTCAAGGACCGGGTGATGGACGGCGCCCAGTTCATCGACGCGGTGCGGCGGGTCGCCCAGGGCGGCACCGCGATGGATCCGGAGGTGATCACCCGACTGCTCACCCACAACTCCTCGGCCGGTCCGGTCTCGACCCTCAGCCCGCGCGAGCGGCAGGTGCTCGCGCTGATGGCCGAGGGCCGGTCCAACGCGGCGATCGCCCAGCAGCTGGTGATCACCGAGCGTGCGGTCGCCAAGCACACCGCGTCGATCTTCGTCCGGCTCGACCTCCAGCCCTCGGACGACGACAACCGGCGGGTGCTGGCCGTCCTCGCCTACCTCAACAACGGAGAGAAGAACCGAACCATGCGGAACTGAACCACGCGGAACCGAGCGACCGAGAACCGAACGGCCCGGAACCGGGCGACTGAGGACCGCCCGACCGAGAGAAGGGCTCCTTGACAACACCATAGGAAAGTGGGGACGAGCCCTCCGCTGCAGGGGGGCTCGCCCGGGACAGAGCAGGTCATTTAGGCTGGGTGGCGTGCTCATCCTTGTTCGTCGTCGCCACGTGGACCTGCTCCGCGTGACGAGCATGTCCTGTCGACGCTCCGGCTGAACCTCGCGCCACCCACCCTCAGCGCGGCCCCCACCGGGCCGCCACCACCACCCGGCACCCGGAGCACGCGCCGCACCAGGCCGCCGCTCCGCCCTCCCCCGGTCGACCACCGGGACCGGCCGGGACGAGACCCAGCGGATGTCACCCATGACGCAGCAGCACACCCAGCCCCACCTCCAGTCACTCCCGGTGATCGACCTCTCGCTCGCCGACGGCGGCCCCGACGACCGCCGCCGCCTGCACGACGAACTGCGCGCCGCCGCCACCGGCGTCGGCTTCTTCCAGCTCGTCGGCCACGGCATAACCCCGGCCGAGACGGCCGCTCTCACCGACGCGATGCGCGCCTTCTTCGCCCTCCCCGAGGCCGACCGGCTCGCCGTGAGCAACCTGAACTCCCCTCACTACCGCGGCTACACCCGCACCGGCGACGAGCGCACCGGCGGCAGCCAGGACTGGCGCGACCAGCTGGACATCGGCGCCGAGCTGCCCCCGCACGTCCCCGGCCGGGGCGAGCCGCCGTACTGGTGGCTGGAGGGCCCCAACCAGTGGCCCGCGGCACTGCCCGAACTGCGCACCGCGACCCTCGGCTGGATCGACCGCCTCGGCACGGTCGCCCGCCGCCTGCTGCACGAACTCCTCACCGCGATCGGCGCCCGCCCCGACTTCTACGACGCCGCCTTCGCCGGCCACCCCCACCTGCGGCTCAAGCTCGTCCGCTACCCCGGCACGGCCCCGGACGGCGCCGGCCAGGGCGTCGGCGCGCACAAGGACTACGGCTTCATCACGCTGCTGCTCCAGGACACCGTCGGCGGGCTCCAGGTCGAGCGCCCGGACGGCACCTTCCTCGACGTCCCGCCGATGGAGGGCGCGTTCGTCGTCAACCTCGGCGAGCTGCTGGAGGTCGCCACCGACGGCTACCTCAAGGCCACCAGCCACCGCGTGGTCAGCCCGCCCGGAGCGCGTGAGCGCTACTCGGTGCCGTTCTTCTACAACCCCCGCCTCGACGCCCACATCGAGCCGCTCGACTTCCCGCTCGCGCACCACGCCCCTGGTGCCACCGAGGACCCGGACAACCCGCTGTTCGCCGAGTTCGGGCAGAACGAGTGGAAGGGGTACACGAGGGCGCACCCCGAGGTCACCCGCCGCCACCACCCCGGCCTGGCGGAGGCCGCCTCCCGCTGAACCGGCCGTCACCCCCACCCCCGCCGGTCGCCCTCCCCGGGCCGGCAGTGCCCGAGGACGCGGTGGACCGGCGGGGCGGGCACTGTCACACTGCTGCTGTTACAGCATGAGTGTGCCAGCGCGGCGGGAGGCAGCGGATGGGGGAGCACGGGGCCGTGGCGGGCGAGGTGCGGCTGACGGTGGACGAGCTGGCGGCGCGGGCGGGGGTCACGGTGCGGACCGTCCGGTTCTACGGGACGAAGGGGCTGCTGCCGCCGCCCGAGCTGGGGCCGCGCCGGGTCGGGCTGTACGGCGTCGCGCACCTGGACCGGCTGGGGCTGATCGAGGAGTTGCAACGGCAGGGGCTGACGCTGGCGGCGATCGAGCGCTACCTCGCCCGCCTGCCGGAGGACAGCACGCCGCTGGACCTGGCGATCCACCGCGCCCTGGTGGCCTCGTGGACGCCGGAGGCGGCCGAGGAGGTCGGGCGGGCGCAGCTGGAGCGCCGGGCCGGGCGCGGGCTGTCGGAGGATCAGGTGGAGCGGCTCGTCGCGATGGGGGCCCTGGAGCGGACGGCCGACCCGGAGGTGTTCCGGGTGGATCCGGGGCTGCTCCCGCTGGGGGTGCGCATCCTGGACGTGCCGATCCCACTGGAGACGCTGCTCGCGGCCCGGGCGGTGGTGCTGGAGCACAGCCGGGCCACGGCACGGGAATTGCACCGGCTCTTCCGGGAGACGGTGTGGAAGCCGTACCGGGAGAGCGAGCCGGCGCCGGACGAGCTGGCGCGGATGAAGGCGCTGACGGACCACATCCAGCCGATGGTGGCGCAGGCCCTGGTGACGGCGTTCCAGCGGTCGCTGCGGGAGGAGTTGGGTGAGGCCGTGCGTGACACGGCCTCACCCTCCCAGGACTGACGGATCAGTCGGAGAACCTCAGTCCCAGAGCCTCACTCGGACAACGTCAGTCGGAGAACGTCCGCCCCTCCGCCGCCATCCGCTCCAGCAGCACGGGCGGCGCGAACCGCTCGCCGTAGGCGGCTGCGAGTTCCCGGGCGCGGGCCGCGAAGCCGGCCGGGCCGCCCTCGTAGCCGTTGATGTACTGGAACACGCCGCCCGTCCAGGCCGGGAAGCCGATGCCGAGGATGGAGCCGACGTTGGCGTCCGCGACGGAGGTCAGGACGCCCTCCTCCAGGCAGCGCACCGAGTCGAGCGCCTCGCTGAACAGCATGCGCTCCTTGAGGTCCTCGAAGGGCACCGCGACGTCGGCGCGGGTGAAGTGCTCGCGCAGCCCCGGCCAGAGCCCCCCGCGTCGGCCGTCCTCGCCGTACTCGTAGAATCCTGCGCCGCCGCTGCGGCCGGGGCGGCCGAACTCGTCGACCATGCGGTCGACGACCGCGTCGGCCGGGTGGGGTGTCCAGGTGCCACCGGCGGCCTCGGTGGCACGGCGGTACTCGTCGCGGATCTTGCGGGGCAGGGTGAGGGTGAGCTCGTCCATCAGCGAGAGCACCTTGGCGGGGTAGCCGGCCTGGGCGGCGGCCTGCTCGATGCTGGCGGGCTCGATGCCCTCGCCGATCATGGCCACGCCCTCGTTGAGGAACTGGCCGATCACCCGGGAGGTGAAGAAGCCACGCGAGTCGTTGACGACGATCGGGGTCTTGTCGATCTGCCGGACGAGGTCGAAGGCGCGGGCGAGGGCCTCGTCGCCGGTCTGCGGGCCGCGGATGATCTCCACCAGCCGCATCTTGTCAACCGGCGAGAAGAAGTGCAGGCCGATGAAGTCGCCCACGCGCTGGACGCCTTCGGCGAGCAGGCCGATGGGCAGGGTGGAGGTGTTGGAGCAGAGCAGCGCGTCGGGGGCGACGACGCCCTCGACCTCCTGGAACACCTTGTGCTTGAGCTCGGTGTTCTCGAAGACGGCCTCGATCACCGCGTCACAGCCGGCCAGGTCGGCGGGGTCGGCGGTGGGGGTGATCCGGGCGAGCAGTTCGTCGCGCCCGGCCTCGGTGGAGCGGCCGCGGGCGACGGCCTTCTCCAGCAGGCCCGCGCTGTAGGCCTTGCCGCGCTCGGCGGCCTCGACGCTGACGTCCTTGAGCACGACCTCGATGCCCGCCCTGGCACACGCGTAGGCGATGCCCGCGCCCATCATGCCGGCGCCGAGGACGGCGACCTTGCGGACCGTCCGCTTCTCGACGTCCTTCGGCCGGCCGGCACCCGAGTTGACGGCCTGCATGTCGAAGAACAGGGCCTGGATCATGTTCTTGCTGGTCTGCCCGCAGGCCAGCTCGGTGAAGTAGCGGGCCTCGATCGTCATGGCCGTGTCGATGTCGACCTGGGCGCTCTCGACGGCGGCGGCGAGGATGTTGCGCGGGGCCGGGTAGGGCGCACCGGCCAGCTGCTTGCGCAGGTTGGCCGGGAAGGCCGGCAGGTTGGCGGCGAGCGCCGGGGTCGACGGGGTGCCGCCGGGGATCTTGTAGCCCTTGACGTCCCACGGCTGGACGGCGCTCGGGTTGGCCTCGATCCAGGCCCGCGCCTTCGCCGTCAGCTCCTCCGGCGTGGCGGCGAGTTCGTGGACGATGCCGTGCTCCAGCGCCTGCGCCGGGCGGTACTGGCGGCCCTGGAGCAGCACCTTGAGCAGGGCGTCGGTGATGCCGAACAGCCGCACCGTGCGGACCACGCCGCCGCCGCCCGGCAGCAGGCCGAGGGTCACCTCCGGCAGGCCGATCCGGCTGGCGGGGGTGTCCAGGGCGACCCGGTGGTGGCACGCGAGCGCGATCTCCAGGCCGCCGCCGAGGGCGCTGCCGTTGACGGCCGCGACGACCGGCTTGCCGAGGGTCTCCAGGGTGCGCAGCGCGCGCTTGAGCCGCATCGACTTCTCGAAGACGGCGGCGGCGTCCTCGGGGCGGGCGGCGGAGAGCATCCGGAGGTCTCCCCCGGCGAAGAAGGTCTTCTTGCCCGAGGTGACGACGACGCCGCGCAGCTCGTCCGAGGCGGCGAGGCCGGCCAGCCGCTCGACGACGGTGTCGAAGTCGGCGGTGAAGGCGTCGTTCATGGTGTTGACGGACTGGGTGGGGTCGTCGAGGACGAGGGTGACCACGCCGTCCTGGTCCTGCTCCCAGCGGATGGTGGTGGTGTCGCTCATGAGGTCAGGGTCTCCGGGAATCCGAGGAACGGGGAGGTCAGATGCGCTCGACGACGGTGGCGATGCCCATGCCGCCGCCCACGCACAGGGTGACGAGGCCGTAGCGCAGGTCGCGCCGCTCCAGTTCGTCGATCACGGTGCCGATCAGCATCGCGCCGGTGGCGCCGAGCGGGTGGCCGAGCGCGATCGCGCCGCCGTTGACGTTCACCTGGTCGGGGCGGAAGCCGAGTTCGCGGATGAAGCGGAGGGCGACGGCCGCGAAGGCCTCGTTGATCTCGACGAGGTCGATGGCGGCGGCGGTGAGCCCGGCCTTGGCGAGGGCCTTGCGGGTGGCCGGGGCGGGGCCGGTGAGCATGATGGTCGGCTCGGAGCCGGAGACGGCGGCGGAGACGATCCGGGCGCGCGGGCGCAGCCCGTACCGCTCGCCGACCTCGCGGTTGCCGATGGCGACCAGCGCGGCGCCGTCCACGATGCCGGAGGAGTTGCCGGCGTGGTGGACGTGGTCGATGGCCTCGACCCAGTGGTACTTCTGCAGCGCGACGGCGTCGAAGCCACCGGCGTCGCCGATCTGGGCGAAGGAGGGCTTGAGGCCGGCCAGGGTCTCGACCGTGGTGCCGGGGCGGATGAACTCGTCGCGGTCCAGGACCACCAGTCCGTTGCGGTCGCGGACCGGGACGACCGAGCGGTCGAACAGGCCGTCCGCCTGGGCCTTGGCGGCGCGGGCCTGGGACTCGGCGGCGAAGGCGTCGACATCGGTGCGGGAGAAGCCCTCGATGGTGGCGATGAGGTCGGCGCCGATGCCCTGCGGGACGAAGTTGGTCTCGTACGCCGTCATCGGGTCGGCGAACCAGGCGCCGCCGTCGGAGGCCATCTTCACCCGCGACATGGACTCCACGCCGCCGGCCAGGATCAGGTCCTCCCAGCCCGAACGGACTTTGGCGGCGGCCAGGTTGACGGCCTCCAGGCCGGAGGCGCAGAAGCGGTTCTCCTGGACGCCGGCGACGGTGTCGGGCAGGCCGGCCGCGATCGCGGCGATCCGGGCGATGTCGGATCCCTGGTCGCCGATCGGGCTGACGACGCCGAGCACGATGTCGTCGATCGCGGCCGGGTCCAGGTCGGGGTAACGGCGGCGCAGTTCGTGGATCAGGCCGACGACCAGGTCGATCGGCTTGGTGCCGTGCAGCGAGCCGGTGGCCTTGCCCCGGCCGCGCGGGGTGCGGATCGCGTCGTAGACGTACGCTTCGGTGGTCACGGTGGGAACGCCTTTCGGGGCTTCAGGACTTCGGGGCTTCAGGACTTCGGGGTGGGGGGCGGAGGGGGTCAGCCGAGGATGGAGCGGCCCACGATCTCCTTCATGATCTCGGTGGTGCCGCCGTAGATGGTCTGGATGCGCCCGTCGGTGAACGCGCGGGCGACCGGGAACTCGCTCATGTACCCGTACCCGCCGTGCAGTTGGAGGCACCGGTCGGCGGTGCGCTTCTGCAGTTCGGTGGCCCACCACTTGGCCATCGAGGCGTCCGCCGGGGTGAGCGCGTAGCGGTTGTGCTCGGTGATGCAGCGGTCGACGAACGCCCGGGTGACGGCGCACTCGGTGGCGAGTTCGGCGATCTCGAAGCGCACGTGCTGGAGCTTGGCGAGCGGACGGCCGAAGGCCTCGCGCTGCTTGACGTAGTCGGTGGTGATCTCGACCAGGTGCTCGGCCCCGGCGATCGCGGCGACGGCGATCGCGAGCCGCTCCTGGGCGAGGTTCTGCATCAGGTGGACGAACCCGCCGTTGAGCTCGCCGAGCAGGTTCTCCTTCGGCACCCGGACGTCCTCGAAGAACAGCTCGGCGGTGTCCTGGGACTTCTGGCCGATCTTGTCGAGGTTGCGGCCGCGCTCGAAGCCGGGCGTGCCGCGCTCGACGACGAGCAGGCTCAGGCCGTGCGCGCCGCCCTCGGGGGTGGTGCGGGCGACGACGATCACCAGGTCGGCGAGGATGCCGTTGGAGATGAAGGTCTTGGTGCCGTTGAGCAGGTAGTGGTCGCCCTGATCGACCGCCTGGGTGCGGATGCCCTGGAGGTCGGAGCCGGCGCCGGGCTCGGTCATCGCGATCGCGGTGATGATCTCGCCGGTGCAGAAGCCGGGCAGCCAGCGGCGCTTCTGCTCGTCGGTGGCGAGCGAGGTGAGGTAGGGGCCGATGATGTCATTGTGAAGCCCGATCGCCAGCCCGGGGGCCCCGGCGCGCGCGAACTCCTCCGCCAGCACGGCGGCGTAGCGGAAGTCCGGGGCGCCGCCACCGCCGTACTCCTCGGGGACGGCGGTGCCGAGCAGGCCCTGTCGGCCGGCCGCGAGCCAGACGGAGCGGTCGACGATGCCGGCCTTCTCCCACCGGTCGTAGTGCGGCAGGACCTCCTTGGCGAGGAACGACCGGACGGTGTCCCGGAAGTCGTCGTGCTGCTCGGTGAAGATGTCGCGCTGCAACGCTACGCTCCTTGGTCTGCTGCGGAGTTGTCCATGCCCGGGTCGCCCACGTCCAGGCCGTCCCCGTCCGGGTCGCCCATCACCGGGCCGTCCACCGGGCCCTCCTCGTCGGGGCCCAGGAGGGGCACGCCCCAGTCGCGGGCCACCTCGGCGGTGTGCGCGCCGGGCCGGGCCGGCGGGCGGCGCAGCGTTCCGGGGGTGGCGGAGAACCGCGGGGCGGGGGCGGGCTGGGTGACGCCGTCCGCCTCGACGTACGTGCCGCGCGCCGCCAGGTGGGCGTCGGCGACGGCTTGGCGCATCGTCAGCACCGGTTCCACGCAGGCGTCGGAGCCCGCGAAGAGGGCCTCCCACTCGGCGCGGGTGCGAGTGGCGAAGCGCTCGGCGATCAGGGTGCGCAGTTCGGGCCAGCGGGCGAGGTCGTACTGGCCGGGCGCGTCCGGTCCGAGGCCGAGCAGGCGGGCGAATTCGGCGTAGAACCGCGGCTCCAGCGCGCCGACGGCGAGGTGGCCGCCGTCCGCCGCCCGGTAGATCGCATAGAAGGGGGCGCCGCCGTCGAGCAGGTTCACGCCCCGGCGATCCTGCCAGTGGCCGGCCGCGAGCAGGCCCCACAGCATGCTGCCGAGGTGCGCGGCGCCGTCCACGATCGCCGCGTCGACGACCTGGCCGGTGCCGGTGGTGCGGGCGTGGTGCAGCGCGGCGAGCAGGCCGACGACGAGGTAGAGCGAGCCGCCCGCATAGTCGCCGAGCAGGTTCGCGGGGATCCCGGGCGCCTCCTCGGCCCCACCGGGAGCGGCGACCAGCCCGAGCACGCCGGCGACCGCCGCGTAGCCGATGTCGTGCCCGGCCTGCGCGGAGCGCGGCCCCTCCTGGCCCCAGCCGGTCATCCGGCCGTACACGAGTGCGGGGTTGCGCGCGAGGCAGGCGTCCGGGCCGACGCCGAGCCGCTCGGCGACGCCGGGCCGGTAGCCCTCGATCAGCAGGTCGGCCCGCTCGACGAGGTCGAGCACCCGGGCGGGCCCGTCGGGGGACTTGAGGTCGATCAGCACCGAGCGCTTGTTGCGGTTGGTGACGTCGCGCGCCGGGTCGATCCCGAGCGGCGAGGGGTCGGGCCGGTCCACCCGGACCACGTCCGCGCCCAGGTCCGCGAGCAGCATGGCCGCGAACGGTCCGGGGCCGATCCCCGCGAGCTCGACCACCCGCACACCCGCCAACGGGCCGGAGCCCACGGCCTGTGAACCACTGGTGTCACGCACTGGCTGCAGAACCCTTCGGGGTTTGACAGTAAAGCTGTAACACTCGCGATGATAGAGAAGCGACCCGCCGGTAACAAGACCGCCGCACCCCCGCCCCCTGCACCATCACGACCACGGAGGGCACATCTGTCCATCGCGTCGAAGGGCCCGCCCCCAACGGGCGCCGCCCGTTCCCGGGCGGCGACGACCCGTAGCAACAGCTCCCCACCACCGGAGGGCGAGGCGATCGAGTGCGAGCCGATTCCCTGAGACGAGCAACGGCGAGACGAGCAACGGCGACACGAGTATCGCCGTAATGGTCTATTGTGCAATTGACCTATTACGAATGACGCGGGGGAACCGTCATGACCGTTACGGAACGCACGATCGTCACCGAGACCGGGCGACTGCGGCTGACGCGGCCGCAGGACGACGACGTCGAGGCGGTGTTCGCCGTGCACGGGGATCCGGAGACCAACCGGTACAACCCGTACGGGCCGCACCGGGACCGCACGGAGAGCCGGGAGATGCTGGACCGGTTCCTCGCACGGTGGGAGGAGGAGGGGGTCGGGTACTGCGCGGTGGCGACGCGCGAGGAGCCGGGGGTGGTGATCGGGTTCGCGGGGGTGTGTCTCAACACGCTGGACGACGAGCGGGTGTTCAACCTCTACTACCGGTTCCGGCCGTCCGCCTGGGGCCTCGGGTACGCGGCCGAGGCGGCCCGGGCGGCGCTCGCGGAGGCCCGGCCACGGTTCCCGGGCGTGCCGGTGACCGCGCTGATCCGCGCCGACAACCTGCCGTCGAGGCGGCTGGCCGAGCGGCTCGGGCTGGTCCCGGACCCGGACGGCAGGATCGACCACGAGGAGCGGCTCATCCACCGAATGTCCTGAGGCCTCATGCCCCGGGAGCTGCCGGATCCCCCGCCAGGGGGAGGACGATCGTGACCAGGGCCGACGTGCCGCCCCCGGCCCCGGCGCGATCGTGGGGGCATGAGACACAAGGACGACGTGGTGCGGGGCGTGGCGGCCGGGGTCGCGATGGCCTCGACGGTGCCCTACCTGACGCTCAAGGTGCTGTGGCTGACCGGATGCGAGGTCGGCGTGCACGACCCGGGCTCCATGGACAAGCTGTGGCTGCTCAACCTCATCACCTTCGGGATGGACGCGATCGCCCTGGCGCTCGCGCTCACCTTCGTGCGGCCATGGGGCCGGCGGGCGCCGGCCGGACTGGTGGCGTTCCCGATGTGGGTGGCGACCGGACTGCTCGGGACGATCCTGGTGGCCCTGCCGGTGTCGCTGCTCGCCGGGCTGGTGCTCGGCCCGGAGCAGCAGACGCCGACGCGGCAGGCGGACGACGGCCTCTCCGGGTGGGTGTTCGCGCTCGTGTACGGCGGCTTCTCGGTGCAGGGCGTGGCGTTGATCCTCGCGTTCGTCCTGTACGCCCGGCGGCGCTGGGCGGGCCTGATGAGCGACCGGATCGGCGACCTGCCCGACTCTCCCACCCTCCCCGTGCAGCGCGTCTTCGCGGGCGTGGCCGCGCTGCTCGCGCTGGGCGTCGCGTTGGCCCGGGCGTACTGGGCGGCGGGCGGGACGACCGGGCTGCCGCTGCGCTGGGTCGAGGAGCGCAGCAGGTCGGTCGCGACGATGGACGCGGTGACGGCCGTGATGGCGGTGGCCGCGGCGGGAGCGCTGCTGGTGCTGGTGTTCCGGGTCGGGCCGGGGCGGCGGCTGCGGACGCCGCTCGTGGTCGTGTGGACGGCGGCCGGGTCGATGTTCGCCTGGGGCGCCTGGCAGTTGGTGGCGTTCGGGAGCACGACGACCGTCCCGGACCTGCCGAGCGCGGTGCCCGGACTGATGGTCCTGGTGGAGGCCGGGCAGGTCGTGGCCGGGCTGCTGATCCTGGCGGCGGGCGCGATGGCGCTGACCGAACGGGCGGCGGCCGCCGCCGGGAGGCCGCTGCCTGCCGTAGAGTCGCGCGCGTGACCACGGGGGCGGGCAGGTGAGCACGCTGGTGAAGGCGCAGCCGCACGGGCGGATCCGGCGGACGGCGGAGGCGCTGTTCGGGCGACGGGCGCGGCTGCGCTGGGTGCACCTGGTGCTCGGCGGCGCCCTGCTGATGCCGTACTGGCTGCTCTCGCAGGTGTTGCTCGGGGCACTCAACAACAACCAGTCCCACCTGCGCCAACTCCTGCTCCAGCTCCTCTCGGTCGGCACCTCGCTGCCGATGGCCGCCGTCACCGCGCTGCTGCCGACCGTCCGGACGCTGGAGAGCGCGGCGGCGCGGGCGCTGTGCGCGCCCGACCGGCCCGAGGAGCTCGCCACCGGCCCGACCCGGTCATGGGCGGCCCGGCGGCGCGCCGCCGTCTGGTACGTGCTGCACCTGTTCCTCGGCGGGGTGGTCGCCGGCATGACGCTGGCCGGGGCGCCGTTCGCCGTGGTCCTGGTGTTCCACTCCCCCGGCGCCCACGACCTCACCCAGTACTGGGAACACCGCTTCCCCGGCTGGCTGGTCACCGGCGCCGCCCTCGGCCTCGCCGTCCTGGCCCTGATCGTCGGCGTCAACGCCGCGTGCGGCGCTCTGCTCGCCCGCTGGGCGCCCGTCCTGCTCGGCCCGACCCCCGAGGAGCGGCTGGCCGTGGCCGAACACCGGGCCGCCGTGCTCGCCCAGCGCAACCGGCTGGCCCGCGAACTGCACGACTCGGTCGGGCACGCGCTGAGCGCCGTCGGCATCCAGGCCTCGGCGGCGGCCCGGGTGCTGCGCAGCGACCCGGACTTCGCCGCCGAGGCGCTGGCCGCGATCGAGGAGACCGCGCGGGCGGCCGTCGCCGAACTGGACACCGTGCTGGGACTGTTGCGCGAGGAGGACACCGGCGACGGGCCCGTCGGGCCCACTCTGGCCGGGCTGGATGACCTGCTGCGCCAGCTCGCCCGCACCGGCGTGCGGGTCGACGCCGAGCTCTCCCCCGGCCTGGACCGGCTGGCGCCGGCGCTCTCCCGCGAGGCGTACCGGATCGTCCAGGAGGGCCTCACCAACGTGCTGCGGCACGCCGGGCCCGCGCCGGCCGGGCTGCGGGTGGCCCTGGCGGACGGGCGGCTGGACATCGAACTGACCAATCCCCTGGGCCCCACGCGCCCCAGCCGCCCCGGCGGCGGGCGCGGGCTGCGCGGGATCGGGGAGCGGGCGGTGGCACTGCGCGGCGGCAGCGAGGCGGGGCCGGCCGGGGACGGGACGACATGGCGGCTGGCCGTGTGGCTGCCGGCGGGCCGATAGAACCGATGGGCCGATGGGCCGACGGACGAGTGCGCCAGAGGACCAGAGGGCCGATGGGGAGGATGAACGGGGAGGATGAGATGACCGGGAACATCCGTGTGGTGATCGCGGACGACGAGCGGCTGGTCCGGATGGGGCTGCGGGTGGTGATCGACGCCGAGCCGGACCTCGGCGTCGTCGGCGAGGCGGCGGACGGCGCCGAGGTCGTGCCGCTGGTGCGCGAACTACGGCCGGACGTCGTGCTGATGGACGTCCGGATGCCCGGCATCGACGGGATCCGGGCCACCGAGCAGCTGGTCGGCGGGATGGCCGAGCCGCCACGGATCCTCGTGGTGACCACCTTCGAGCACGACGACCACGTGTACGACGCGCTGCGGGCCGGTGCGGCCGGGTTCCTGCTGAAGCGGGCGCGGGCGGAGGAGATGGTGCAGGCGGTGCGGCTGGTCGCCCGCGGGGACTCGCTGCTGTTCCCGGCGGCCGTCCGTGAGCTCGCGCTGCGGCACGCGCCCGCGGCCGCCCGCGGCACCGCCGCCCAGGACCGGGGGCCGATCGGGCGGCTGACCGAGCGGGAGGGACAGGTGCTGCGGCTGATGGCCACCGGGCTGAACAACGGGGAGATCGCGCGGGAACTCGTCGTCAGCCAGGAGACGGTCAAGACGCACGTCGGCAGCGTGCTCGCCAAGCTCGGCGCGCGGGACCGCACCCAGGCGGTGATCGTGGCGTACGAGTCGGGGTTCGTGCTGCCCGGCTGAGCCGTATTCCGCCCGCTATGCAGGTAACGATGAACAGGAACGATGAGCAGGAACGATTCTTTCGTCCGGCCACTACCTGCGAGTAGAGTGCTGCGATCCCCCCGACCGTCCGATACCTCCCGTATCGCCTGAAACGAACTGGTGGCCGCATGTCAGTCCGGACCCGCCCGGCGCTGTGGTGGCGCATGGGCATCGCGCTGTCGGCATTCCTCGGTCTGACGCTCGGCAACGCGTCGCTGGTGTACTTCACCGTGCAGAGCAACGTCATCGTGCTCGGCTACTTCATCGGCGCGGCCTACTGGATGCTCAAGCGCGGCACCGTGGCGGCGCCCGCACCCCGGCTGCGCGGCGCCGCCACGCTGTACATCGTCATCACCGGGCTGGTCTCGCACATCCTGCTCCAGCACGGCGCCGACCCACTGCCGGGGCTGGTCAGCGGGCCGGACAGGCTGGCGCACTGGTCGTCGTTCTTCCTGCACTACGTGACGCCGGTGATGGTGGTCGTCGACTGGCTGGTGCTCAAGCCGCGCAACGCCTCCGCGTGGCGGGACATACCGCGCTGGCTGGCCTTCCCGCTCGGCTACGCGGCGGTCGTGCTCACCCGCAACGCGCTGTTCGCCGACTTCCCGCTGAAGTACCCGTACTTCTTCTTCGACCCGACCACCAAGGGCTACGGCTACGTGTGGGGCCAGATCGGCATGCTGACGGTCGAGTTCATCGCGCTCGGCGCAGCCGTGGTCGGCCTGGACCGGCTGGGGACGCTGGTCGCGGGCAGGCTGCGGCCGGGCGCCGCCGAGGCGATGAAGGCCGAGGCATAAACGTTTCCCCTTGTGGCGATCGCGCGGCGGTCGACTTGGATCCGCGCCCAGCCACCCGCTCGGATCCACGCCCGGATACCCGCTCAGATCCGCCAGGAGCGGATCCGGTCGGCCGCGGCGTACACGTCCGCCAGGCCCTCGACGACGTCCCGCGCCAGCTCCACCAGCGCCCCGTACGGCGGGTCGATGCCCTCCCCGGCGGCGTGCATGTACGCAGCCGTGGTCATGCAGGCGTACAGGTTGTTGCGGACCGGGAGCGGACGCAGCAGCACGATCGTGTGCATCAGCGTCGCCGCGCACCACGCGGCATCGGCGTCATGCCCGAGCTGGGCGGTGTTGACCCGGTGCCGCGCGACCGCGGCCTGCAGCGCCGAGTAGTCCCGCACGCTCAGGTCCTCCGGCGAGGCATGCTCCTGGACGTCCAGCAGCCAGCGCAGGTCGACGTACGGCACCATCGGGCCCGAACCCCTCACGCGGCAGGCGCGTCCTCCGGGAACGCGGCGTCGAACTCCGCCCGGTGCTCCTTCCAGAACGCCACCGCATGATCGACGAACACCCGCCGCTGCTGCTCCCGCACGCTCAGGTCGTGCACATACGCCTTGACACTCTTCCCGTCCGCAGCGGCCGCCTCGCGGATCGCGGCGAGCTCGTGCTCCGTGTACTCGATGTTGAGCGCTGGCATGACCCCGATGCTACTGGCTCCCAAGGCAGTTGAACACCGAACCGTGAACACCGACCACGCCGCACGGCTCGCCTCCTCGCTGTCCGTCAGCGCCGCCGAGACCTTCACCCAGGCGTTGACGGGCCGCCCCCGCACGTCACGCGGACCGGCGACAACACCCGGGGCGGGTGTCTTCTCCGACGTGATGACCCGGCAGATCTCGCCGGACTTCCCGGTCGGGCTGCCGAACGAGAGGTTCCTCGCCCCGGACGGCGGCAGCGTCGACGGCCCGGGCATCCCGGCGGACCTCCGGGTGCCGGTGTTCACCCCGGACGAGCCGGCCGGGCTCAAGGACTCGGCCCTGAGCACGGCCGGCGCCGTCCTGGCCGGGGAAGGGCGGTAGCGGCTACATCGGATCCACCGCCCTCAGCTCGCCGTCCAGCTCCAGCCACCGCGTCAGGCCGAGGCCCCGCAGGAACGGCAGGTCGTGGCTGGCCACGATCAGCGCGCCCTGGTACGCGGCGAGCGCCTGGGTGAGCTGGCGGACACTGGCGAGGTCCAGGTTGTTGGTCGGCTCGTCGAGCAGCAGCAGCTGCGGCGGCGGGTCGGCCAGCAGCAGGGCGGCCAGCGTGGCCCGGAACCGCTCGCCGCCGGAGAGCGTGGCGGCCTGCTGCTCGGCCCGCGCGCCGCGGAACAGGAAGCGGGCGAGCCGGGCCCGGATCGCGTTGTCCCCGGCGGCGGGGGCGAACCGCTTGACGTTCTCCGCGACGGTGAGCCCGTCGTCCAGCAGGTCGAGCCGCTGGGGCAGGTGGCGCAGCGGCACCGGCGCGGTGATCTCCCCCGCCAGCGGGGCGAGTTCGCCCGCGATGGTGCGCAGCAGGGTGGTCTTGCCGGCGCCGTTGCGCCCGACCAGTGCGATCCGCTCGGGGCCGCGCAGGTCGAGGTCGGCGGTGGTGCCGTAAGGCAGCCGGACCTTCTGCAGGGTGAGCACGGTGCGCCCGGCCGGGACGGCGGTGCGCGGGAGGTCGATCCGGATCTCGGCGTCGTCGCGGACCGCCTCCTCGGCGGAGGTGAGCCGTTGCTTGGCCTCCTCCAGCCGCTCGGTGTGCATGCCGGTGATCCGGCCCGCCGTCTCCTGGCCCTGGCGTTTGAGCTTGCCGGCGAAGATGTGCGGGTCGTTGCGGGTGACCGAGCGCTTCTTGCCGTAGCCGGCGCTGCGTTCGAGCCGGGTGCGGGCCTCGACCAGGTCCCGCTTCTGGCGCTGGACGTCGGCCTCGGCGTTGCGCAGCAGCCGCTCGGCCGTCTCCTGCTGGGCGGCGACCGTGCGCTCGTACTCGGTGAAGTCGCCGCCATACCAGGTGACCTGTCCGTCCCGCAGGTCGGCGATCTGGTCGACGTGCCGGAGCAGCTCGCGGTCGTGGCTGACGATCAGCATGACGCCGTGCCAGCCGGCCACCGTCTCGTAGAGCCGCTCGCGGGCGGCCCGGTCGAGGTTGTTGGTGGGCTCGTCGAGCAACAGGACGTCGGGCCGGCGCATCAGCAAGGCGGCCAGCCGCAGCAACACGGCCTCGCCGCCGGAGAGTTCGCCGGTGGTGCGGTCGAGACCGAGCCGCTGCAGGCCGAGCCGGTCGAGGGTGGCGCGGGCGCGCTCCTCGACGTCCCAGTCGTCGCCGACGGCGTCGAAGTGGCGCTGGGCGGTGTCGCCGGACTCGATGGCGTGCAGGGCCTCGCGGGCGGTCCGGATGCCGAGCGCCTCGTCCACCCGCAGGGAGGTGTCGAGCGTCAGTCCCTGCGGCAGGTAGCCGAGTTCGCCCGCGACGCGGACGGCTCCGCCGGTGGGTGTCAGGTCCCCGGCGATCAGCCGCAGCAGGGTGGACTTGCCTGCGCCGTTGAGCCCGATCAGGCCGGTGCGGCCGGGGCCGACGGCCAGTTGGAAGCCGTCGAGGACGGGCTTGCCGTCGGGCCACTCGAAGTCGAGGTCGGTGCACAGGACGGCGGTGGTGGGTTGTGCCATGGTCGGCCTCCCGGATGGTTGCTGGTGGGAAAGAGGAGCAACACGGGGAGACACCGCGGGTGCGGAAGGTGCGGCAGGGGGAGCCACGGAGGCCGTGACTGAGGTCGCACACCAACTCGCACACCGCGCGGCAAAGGGGCCTGCGCGGCGGGGCGGTGTCCTGGGACCTCAGTAGAGCAACGGCCTTCTCCTGTTCTGGTGGCTGACGGGCACGACGCTACGGATCGCCCGGACCGCGTGCAACCGAATTTCCGTACGACCCACGGGCAGACGTCGGCAGGCGTCCGCAGGCACCGGCGAAGTCGGCAAAGCCGAGGTGCCGATCCGGTGCTGATCCCGTGACAGCCTCGTCTCAGCCGGGGGTGGACGTAAGGAAGCCCTTATGCGGCATGGCAGACTCCTCATCTGCCATACCTGCGGCCCTCGGGGCCGTACCTGCGGATCGGGCCGTATGGCGTCCATACACAGGGGGAACTGAACTCAATGTCACCGATATCCCGGACGACCCGTGCCGCCATGGGGGCCTCCGTCGTCGCCCTGACGATGATGCTGGCCACGGCGTGCGGACCGGACAACAGCGACAGCTCGAACGGGGCGCAGACCGCGGCGCCCACCACCGCCGCGGCGGGCGACACCGCCAAGCCGGGTGCCGCGCCCATCAAGCTCCCGACGATCGACGAGATCAAGAAGTGGAAGCCCGAGGACTGGGAGAAGTGGGCCCAGGCCAACGTCATCACCCCGGCCGTCAAGGGCTACTGGGACCTGCAGAAGATCCTGAAGGCCAAGCCGGTCAAGCCGGGCCTGGGCAACCAGCCCACCGGCCAGCCGACCGCCGCCCCGGCCCCGACCAGCGCCGCCCCGGCGCCGGCCCAGCCGACCTCGCAGGCCCCGGTCGAGCCGCCGGCCGACGGCGGCAACGACCCGAAGCCGGCCCTGGTCCAGATGAAGCCGGTTCCGCACCCGTTCGCGAAGAACCTGGACGTCAACGGGAAGCTGTTCTTCATGGACGGCAACCAGGAGTACGTCTGCTCCGGCACCGTGATCTCCGACCCGGCCAACCCGGGCAAGAGCAACCTGGTGTGGACCGCGAGCCACTGCCTGCACGGCGGCAAGGGCGGCAAGTCGCACACCAACATCGTCTTCGCCCCGGCCTTCAACAGCAACGGCGTGCTGAGCAACGGCAAGCAGGGCACGCTGGCGCAGGCCGAGCCGTTCGGCGAGTGGGGCGCCACCGCCGGCATCGTGTCGCCGACCTGGGCCGGCGAGGCCGACCCGGAGAGCGGCGGCCCGTGGAGCCAGTACGACTTCGGCATCATCCGGGTCGCGAACCCGGACGGCAGCGGCAAGTCGCTGGAGGAGACGGTCGGCGGCTCCGTGCCGGTCTGGTTCAACGCCCCGCGTGACCAGATCACCGCGGTCAGCAGCTACGGCTACCCGGCCGCCAAGCCGTTCGACGGCATGGAGCTGGACCACTGCGACGCCCCGAAGCCGGTGCGCCGCACCATCGACCCGTCCCGCCCGGCCATGCTGACCACCGGCTGCAACGGCACCGGCGGCGACAGCGGCGGCGGCTGGTTCGCCATGAAGGACGGCAAGCAGGTGCTGGTCTCGGACACCTCCATCGGTGGCGAGGACAACACCTGGGAGGCCGGCCCGTACCTGGACGACGTGGCGGCCAAGGCGCTGGACTACATCTCCAAGAAGACGAAGTGACGCGGGAGCGCGGGTGACGCGCTGAGCGCCCGAGTACCGGGGCCGCGGCTGGGAACAGCCGCGGCCCCGGTCCTTTCCGCTGCGGCGACGCGCCTCCGTAGAATCGGTCCCATCATGAGCGCCACACTCGTAGTCAAGGACCTCAGCGCCGGCCACGGCGAACGCACCCTCTTCTCCGGCCTGGACCTGGTCGTCGCCCCCGGCGACGTGATCGGCCTGGTCGGCGTGAACGGCGCCGGCAAGTCGACCCTCCTGCGGCTGCTGGCCGGGCTGGACACCCCCGAGGCGGGCTCGCTGCGGCTCAGCCCGGCGAGCGCCAACGTCGGCCACCTGCCGCAGGAGCCGGAGCGGCGCGAGGGCGAGTCGGTGCGCGACTTCCTGGCCCGCCGCACCGGCGTCGCCGCCGCGCAGGCCGCGCTGGACGAGGCCACCGAGGGCCTGGTCGAGGGCCGCCCGGGCGCCGACGACGCGTACGCGGCCGGCCTGGACCGCTGGCTCGACCTCGGCGGCGCCGACCTGGAGGAGCGCGCCGAGGAGGTCGCCGACTCGCTCGGTCTGAAGGTCTCGCTCGACCTGCCGATGACGGCGCTGTCCGGCGGCCAGGCCGCCCGGGCCGGCCTCGCCTCGCTGCTGCTCTCCCGCTACGACGTCTTCCTGCTCGACGAGCCCACCAACGACCTCGACCTGGACGGCCTGGCGCGGCTGGAGTCCTTCGTCAAGGGCCTGCGCGCCGGCACCGTGCTGATCAGCCACGACCGCGAGTTCCTGGCCCGCACCGTCACCCGGGTGCTGGAGCTGGACCTGCACCAGCAGCAGGTCAACCTGTACGGCGGCGGCTACGAGGCGTACCTGGAGGAGCGGGCGGTGGCCCGTCGGCACGCCCGCGAGGAGTACGAGGACTACGCCGACACCAAGGCCTCGCTGGAGGCCCGGGCCCAGATGCAGCGCAACTGGATGGAGCACGGGGTCCGCAACGCCCGCCGCAAGGGCGGCGACAACGACAAGAAGGCCCGCGCCACGCGCGCCGAGTCCACCGAGAAGCAGGCCTCGAAGGCCCGGCAGACCCAGCGGATGATCGAGCGGCTGGACGTGGTCGAGGAGCCGCGCAAGGAGTGGGAGCTGCGGATGGAGATCGCCGCCGCGCCGCGCTCCGGCTCGGTGGTCGCCACCCTGCGCGGGGCCGTCGCCCGGCGCGGCGACTTCGCCTTCGGCCCGGTGGACCTGCAGATCGACTGGGCCGACCGGGTCGCGATCACCGGTGCCAACGGCGCGGGCAAGTCCACGCTGCTGGCCGCCCTCCTCGGCCGGCTCGAACTCGACGGCGGCAGCGCCGTGCTGGGCTCGGGCGTCGTGGTCGGCGAGGTCGACCAGGCGCGCGGACTGTTCCTGGGCGGGGAACCGCTGGCGGAGGCGTTCGCCGCCGCCGTGCCCGAGTTCACGCCGGAGGACGTGCGCACGCTGCTCGCCAAGTTCGGCCTGAAGGCGGTGCACGTGCTGCGCCCGGCCGGCACCCTCTCCCCCGGCGAGCGCACGCGCGCCGCGCTGGCGCTGCTCCAGGCGCGCGGGGTCAACCTGCTCGTGCTGGACGAGCCCACCAACCACCTGGACCTGCCCGCGATCGAACAGCTGGAGTCCGCCCTCGCGTCGTACACCGGCACGCTGCTGCTGGTCACGCACGACCGGCGGATGCTGGACACCGTCACGGTGAACCGGCGCCTGGAGGTCCGGGACGGGCGGGTGCACGAGCTCTAGAGCGCGGCCGGATCACCGGTTCCGCCGGTTCCGCCGGGAATGGTCTCGACCTCTTCCCGGTGGAACCGCCATGTGCTGTGCTGTCGGCCATGGTTGACAGCGCATCGACAGGGACTTCGCACCCGACCGTCCCCCTCGCCCCGATGACCGTGCCGGCCCACGAGGCCGAGTCCCGCAGCAGGGCCTTCCACGACGTGATGGCGCAGCGCCGGACCGTCCGCGACTACTCCACCCGCCCGATCCCGGACGGCGTGGTCGAGTGGGCGGTCCGGACCGCCAACACCGCGCCCAGCGGCGCGCACGTGCAGCCGTGGCGGTTCGTGGTGATCACCGATCCGGAGCGCAAGCGGCGGCTGCGCGAGGCCGCCGAGGCGGAGGAGCGCGAGTTCTACGCGCACCGGGCCTCGGAGGAGTGGCTGGCCGCGCTGGCGCCGATCGGCACCGACTGGCGCAAGCCGTTCCTGGAGGACGCTCCGGCGGTGATCGTCGTCTTCGAGGTGCACAAGGGGCCCGGCTCGCCGCGCCCGTACTACACCAAGGAGTCGGTGGGGATCGCGGTCGGGCTGCTGCTGGCCACGCTGCACCAGGCCGGGCTGGCCACGCTGACGCACACGCCGAGCCCGATGAAGTTCCTCAACGAGGTGTGCGAGCGCCCGGTGGAGGAGCGCGCCGCGTACGTGATCCCGGTCGGGTACCCGGCCGAGGGGGCGCGCGTACCTGATCTGCGGCGCAAGGAGCTCGACGAGGTGCTCGTGCGGCTCTGAACGGGCGGGTGTCCGATTCCCGTACGCCACCGGTCCGACTGCCGGTCCGCCCCCGGTCCGTTTCCGGTCCGCGGGGGAAACCGTTGGTGACAGGTTCGGGCCAAGGACATAATCGCCGCCATGAGCGATGCACAGCCACGGTCCTGTGACCACCACCCGGCCGCCCCGGGTGAGGCGACCGCCGGTCGGCCTCCGGAGCTGCTGCGGCTGGCCGGCGGGGTCTCGCTGCACCGGCGTCTCACCACGCACACGACCGCGCTCAACAAGGCCGTCCGCGCCAACCTGGACCACCTGCGGCCCTGGCTGGAGTGGGCGGCCGAGGCCCCCAGCCGGGCCCGGACGGCCCAGCTGACCCGGGCCGGCGCGGCGGCCTGGGACGCCGGCACCGACTTCATGTACCTGGTCGGGCTGGACACCGAACCCGGCAGCGTGATCGGCGCGTTCGGCCTGCACGGCCGGATCGGCCCCGGCGCGCTGGAGATCGGCTACTGGGTGGGCGCCCGGCACGTCGGCCGCGGCATCGCGACCGCCGCGGCCGGGGCGCTGACCTCGGCCGCGCTGGCGCTGCCCGGGATCGCGCGGGTGGAGATCCGCTGCGACCAGGCGAACGGCGCCAGCGCGGCCGTCCCGCGCAAGCTCGGCTACCGGCTGGAGCGGATCGACGCGGCCGCCGTCCGGGCCCCGGCGGAGACCGGACGGCAGCAGGTGTGGGTCAAGGAGCGGTAGGCCCCGGCGGCGGGAGGCTCAGTAGCGCCCGCCGGTCGCCGACGGGATGGCGTCCAGCTCGGCGAGGTCGGCCGCCGAGAGCACGACGTCGGCCGCGCCGGCGTTGTCCACCAGGTAGCGCGGGGTCCGGGTGCCAGGGATCGGGAAGACGTACCGACCCTGCGCCAGCACCCAGGCGAGCGCCACCTGCGCGGACGTCGCGCCGATCCGCTCGGCGACCTCCCCGACCTTGCCGACCAGCGCCAGGTTCGCCTTGAGCGCGTCCTGCTGGAAGCGCGGCAGCCGGCGGCGGAAGTCGTCGGCGGGCAGCTCGTCGAAGGAGGAGATGCCGCCGGTCAGGAAGCCGCGGCCGAGCGGCGAGAACGGCAGGAAGGCGATGCCCTGCTCCTCGGTGTACGGCAGCACCTCGGCCAGCGAATCCCGGGTCCAGAGCGAGAGTTCGTTCTGGACGGAGGCGACCGGGTGCACCGCCTGGGCCCGCTTGATCTCCTCGACGGTCACCTCGGAGAGCCCGATCCGGCGGACCTTGCCGGCCGCGACGGTCTCGGCGAGGGCGCCCCAGGTCTCCTCGATCGGGACGGCCGGGTCGACCCGGTGCAGCTGGTAGAGGTCGACGTGGTCGGTGCCGAGGCGGCGCAGGCTGTCGTCGATCGAGCGGCGCACGTGCTCCGGGCTCCCGTCGCGCTCGCCCTGGCCGTTGCCGCCCGGGACGATGCCGACCTTGGTGGCGAGGAACGCGCGCTCGCGGTACGGGCCGGCGAGGGCGGCGCCGACCACCTCCTCGTTGGTGTACGGGCCGTACATGTCGGCGGTGTCGATCAGGGTGACGCCGATGTCCAGCGCCTGGCGGATCACCTGGACGGACTTCTCGTCGTCCCGGTTCCGCACGTCGTAGGCGTGGGTCATCCCCATGCAGCCGAGACCGAGGACGCCGATCTCCGGGCCGTTGAGTCCGAACGGGGCAGTGCGCATGACGGTTCTCCGATCTGGTGGCTCAGTTCTGGTGGCCCAGTTCTGGTGGCTCAGTGGGTCAACGGGGAACAGCCTCCACCTTGGAGTGCACTCAAGGTCAAGCGCCTTTCGGATCATGAACGGATCATGGACGGACCACGAGCGGACCCACGCGCCGAAGCCCCGCCGGCACCAGCTCCGACAGGAGACGGTTGTCGATTGTCCGGTCATCGGCCCACCGTAGGGGCGCGCTCGGAGCGCGCGCCGACCATTTCACCACCAGGCCGCCCAACCCGGCCGTCCGTCCTCGGCGTTCGTCCCCGAAGCGTTCGGCGTGTGATCACGGGCGGCGGCTCGTCAAACCGGCGCACGGAAGCCGATCATCGTGACTCCCGCGCCACCGGGCGCCACCCGCCCGGTCTTGGCAGGGTCCGGCGGCACGGCCGACGCTCGGTGCGCGGCCGATCACCGTACGCATTCGATCACCGGCCGTTTCCACGCACCGCCTGCCGCCAAGGAGTCGACCATGTCGTTCGCCCGCAACCGCCGCCGCACCCGCACCGCCGCCGCCGTCGCCGTCCTCGTCGCCGCCTCCACCGCGTTCGCCGTCCCGGCACACGCCACCGGCGGGCACCGCTCCTTCAGCCACTTCGACAACGGGAGCTTCGAGTCGCCCAAGGCCTCGGCGAACGGCTTCACCGACCTGGTCGCCGGCCAGACCGTCGGCCCGTGGGTGATCACGGCCGGCAGCGTCGACCTGATCGGCGCGGGCTTCTGGCAGGCCGCCGAGGGCGACCAGTCGCTGGACCTCAACGGCGGCGACAGCGGCGCCATCGCCCAGACCTTCACCACCGTCCCCGGCGTCACCTACTCGGTGACGTACGCGCTGGCCGGCAACCCCGAGGGCGGCCCGGCGCTGCGGACCGGCCGGGCGCTGATCGACGGCCAGGACTTCCAGAACTTCTCCTTCGACGTCACCGGAAAGACGAAGACCGCGATGGGCTACGTGGGGCGGCAGTTCAGCTTCGTCGCGCAGAACTCGGCCACCACGCTGGGCTTCCAGAGCACGGTGGCGGGCGCGTACGGACCGGTGCTCGACAACATCCAGGTGAAGGAGTGCAAGCCCTGCTGCAACTGATCCGCCCGGCTCCGGGGCCGTCCGGCCCCGCCGCCCCAAGGCCTCCCTGAAACCTGCTCCGGGATGCCACCCGCGACGCCCACGCGTGCACCGGCGGTTCGCTGTCGAAGTGCACCGACATCCCGCAGCAGCCGTACGAGTTCGCCAGGTTCTTCGCACAGTACGCGGACTGACCAGGGGATTCCCGTGAGCGAGGGGCCGGCGGGCACGAAGAGCCGCCGGCCCCTCGCCGTTCGGTGCCGGCGCTCCCGGTCCCCGATTTATTGAGGTCACATCACGTGCGCCCCTCCGTTACAGTCCGACCCACGGCACGACACGAGGGGGCGGACATGACGGTCCGGACGATCCGAACGGAAGACCACCAGCTCGACCCGGCCACCAGCCTCAGCACCGCGGGTGCAGGGGCCGGCACCGCCACGGAGACCGTCACCGCCGAGGAACTCGCCGCGCTCAGCACCACCCTGCGCCGCCTGCGCGGCCTCCCGCCCCACGACCGCACCCGCCTGCACGCCGAACGGCAGCTCAGCTCCTTCGTCATGGAGAGCCGCAAGCGCCGCCGCCAGGAGGCCAAACAGGCCCTCCGGGACGCCGACGCCGCACTGCTCGCCACCACCGCGACCGGCGCCCTCGACCGCCGCGAGGACGCCCCGCTCGCCCCGGCCGGCGGGCCCGTCGGCGAGCTGCGAACACCCCGCCGGTGCTACGTCTGCAAGCAGCAGTACCGCCAGGTCGACGGCTTCTACCACATGCTCTGCCCGGACTGCGCCGCCGACAACACCGCCCGGCGCGGCCTCGCCACCGACCTGCGCGGCCGGCGCGCGCTGCTCACCGGCGGCCGGGTCAAGATCGGCTTCCAGCTCGCCCTCATGCTGCTGCGCGACGGCGCCGAGCTGACGGTCACCACCCGCTTCCCGCACGACACCGTCCGCCGCTTCCGGGCCGCCGAGGGCAGCGCGCAGTGGTGGGAGCGGCTCACCGTCGTCGGGATCGACCTGCGCGACCCGCGCCAGGTCCTCGGACTCGCCGAGCAACTGCGCGCCGACGGACGGCCGTTGGACATCCTGATCAACAACGCCGCGCAGACCCTGCGCCGCCCGCCCGAGTCGTACGCGCTGCTCGCCGTCGGGGAGCAGGACGCCCTGGCGGCCGCCGACCGCCGCGCCGTCGCGCACGCCCCGGGCTTCCGGCCGATGCCCGCCCTCACCTCGGCCTGGCCCGCCGCGGAGCTCGACCGCGCCCCGGCCGCCGCCCACGGACTGCTGCCACTGCCCGACGAGGCCGGCCTGCTGCCCGACCTCGCCCCCGGCAACTCGTGGTCCGCCCGGCTCGGCGGGCTCGACCCGGCGGAGGTGCTGGAGACCCAGCTGGTCAACGCCCTCGCCCCGGCCCTGCTCTGCGACCGCCTGCTCCCGCTCCTGCTCGCCTCCCCGCACCCGCGCCGCTACATCGTCAACGTGACCGCCGTGGAGGGCCGCTTCGCCGTCGTCAACAAGACCGCCGGCCACCCGCACACCAACATGGCCAAGGCCGCCCTCAACATGCTCACCCGCACCAGTGCCGCCGAACTCGCCCGCCAGGGCGTGCACATGTGCGCCGTCGACACCGGCTGGATCACCGACGAGAACCCGGCCCCGAAGAAGTCCCGGATCGCCGCCCACGGCTTCCGCACGCCCCTCGACATCGTCGACGGCGCCGCCCGCGTCTACGACCCGATCGTCCGGGGCGAGTCCGGCTCACCGGTGTCGGGAGTGTTCCTCAAGGACTACCAGGAGGCCGCGTGGTGAAACCCCGGCCGGTCGGTCCCGCCGCACCTGACCGCAGCAGCGGCACGCACACGCGGAGGGCCGACCGCACCGGGACACCGGCGCGGTCGGCCCTCCGCCGTTTCAGCGGCCGGTGGCCAGGTTGGCGCCACCGGTGCAGTCGAGGACCACGCCCGTCACGAAGGTGTTGGCCGCCATCATGTGGATCGCCCGGGCCACGTCCTCGGCGCGGCCGACCCGGCCGACCGGGGTGGTGGCGGCGAGGCCGTCGAACAGGGCCTTGCGCTGCTCGGCCGGGACGCGGTCCCACCAGGGGGTGTCGACGACGCCGGGCGACACCGCGTTGACCCGCAGCGGCGCGAGCTCGACGGCCAGCGGCGGGACCATCGCCTCCAGCGCGCCGTTGATGGCGGCCAGTCCGGCGGTGCCCGGGATCGCGGCGCGGGCCGAGGCGGCGGTGATCAGGGTGACGGAGCCGTCCGCCCGCAGGTGCGGCAGGGCCGTCTGCAGGACCCGGACCTGCGGCCAGAACTTGGCATCGAAGCCGAACGCAAGGTCCGCCAGGTCGAGCCCGGCGAAGGGGCCGCCGCCGGCCGAGCCGCTGACCGCGAGGACCAGGTGGTCGACGGCGCCGCCCTCGGCGAAGAAGGCCGCGACGGCGACGGCGTCCGCAGCGTCGACCTGCGCGCCGGTGGTCTTGCCGCCGATCCGGGCGACGGCCGCGTCGAGGCGTTCGCGGTGCCGGCCGGTGATCACGACCTCCGCGCCGTCGGCGGCGAACGCGGCGGCCGCGGCCTCGCCGATGCCCGAGCTGCCGCCCATCACGACGACGCGCTGTCCGGCGAAGAGGTTTGACGTGGTGCTCATGGTGGTGCTTCCTTCCGGCTTGTCGAGACCGCCCGTTCCGGTAATGATGGTTGCCGAGACTGCTAGTCTTGTCAAGTGGGGTGGAAGCCGGGCCGGACGGGACCCGGAGGGCGAGAGGACGGACCACCGATGAACGCGACAGACCCCCAGCCGGGCGCTGCCCGCCCGCACACCGGGCGCCGTCGCAACGAGGCCGCCCACCGGGCCATCCTCGACGCGGCCCTGCAGCTCCTCGCCGAGTCCGACGGCACGCCGGTGACCATCGACGCCATCGCCCGCACCGCCGGCGTCGGCAAGCAGACCGTCTACCGCTGGTGGCCCTCCAAGGGCGCCGTCCTCCTCGACGCCATCACCGACCGCGCCGACCAGGACGTCGCCGGCCCCGACACCGGCGACCTCCGCACCGACCTGCGCGCCTTCGTCGCCACCACCTTCGACGCCGCCCAGCAGGACACCAGCGCCTCAGCTCTGCGCACCCTCGTCCGCGAGGCCGCCCGCGACCCCCACCTGGCCGACCTGATGCAGACCTTCACCGCGACCCGCCGGACGGCCCTGCGCGAACTCCTCACCCGCGGGCGCGAGCGCGGCCAGCTCCCCGAGGGCGCCGACCTCGACCTGATCGTCGACCAGGTCTACGGCGTCTTCTGGTACCGCTTCCTCCTCGGCCACGCCCCCCTGGACGCCGATGCCGCCGACCGGCTCGCCGAATCACTGATCGTCGGAGCGCAGTAGCAGCCCCGCCGAACGACGCGTGCGCAGGAAGTCGGCCGATCCGACTTCCCGCGCGAACCGCCCCGGGGGCTACCGGGCTGCGGCCCCGGGCCGACGGCGACGGTAGTAGGCGAAGGCCAGGGCCAGCACGATCGGGCCCCACAGCATCGCCGGGCTGATGCACACCCGGGCGAGCGCCAGCCACCACCCGTTGCTGAAACCGACCTCGTCGAGCACGCCGATCCAGGCGAGCGGCTGGAGGCCGAACAGCCCCACCAGGACCAGGCCGCCCACCACCGCGGGCACGACGGCCGCGAGCGGCGGCACCCGGCGGCCCGCGAGGAACGGCACCCAGCGCGGGAAGACCTCGCCCCACCCCGCGACCAGGCCGAGGGTGAGCAGGCAGAGCGCCTCGGTGAGCACGCTGAGCCCGACCACGTAGCCCGGCGCCCACCAGGGCATCGGCGGCCGGTTCGGGTCGATCGTGCCCATCTCGAAGCCGACCGCGAACGGGAGCCGCCACAGGCAGTGCGGCAGCACGATGAACGGCAGGGCCTTCGCCAGCCGCAGGGCCCAACGCTGCACGGGGCGTTCGGTGTCGCCCAGGGGGAGTGTGATCGCCATGGCTCCACTCTCGCCGCGTCCGGAGGCCCGGACGTCACCCACCCGACCGAACCCCCTCCCCCGCGGGAGCTATCCGGCGTCCGCCAGGAGGCAGACGTACGAACGATCCGCGCGCGCCGGATGCGGCTGCTCCACGCGTGTGGTGACGGTGAATCCGGCACGCGCGAGCAGCTCGACGAGCCGCGGGGCGGGCACCAGGTGGGACTCGTACGACACCGGATGCCCGTACGCCTCGGCCGGTCGCAGGTGAGCGTCCCCGGCGTGGCCGCCGAGCAGCAGCCGGCCACCCGGGCGAAGGACGCGCCGGAACTCGGCGAACAGCGCGGGCAGGTGCGCGGGCGGCGTGTGGTGGACGGAGTACCAGGCCAGGATGCCGCCGAGGGTGCCGTCCGCGACCTCCAGCGAACCCATCGGGCCTGCCACGAACCGGAGTTCGGGATACGCACGGCGGGCGAGCCGGACCATCTCGTCCGACACGTCCACGCCGGACACGTCGAGCCCGAGCCCGGCCAGGTACGCCGTCACCCGGCCGGGACCGCATCCGACGTCCGCGACCCGGCCGCGACGACCAGGTACCGCTGTTCGCTCGACCCGCTGACGCAGACCACCGCGCCGCAGTTGGAGCCGTTCGAGGTGTAGGCGATCCACAGGTACGTCCCCGGGGCCGTCGGCGTGAAGGTGTACGACGTGGAGGGCTGCCACGGCAAGTCCTGCCACTGGCCGCTCGGCAGCAGCACGTCCACCTGGGAGGTGGTGCCGGACGCCGCCCAGCTCAGCACGACGGGCTGCCCGACCCGGACCACCGTCCGGGAGGCCGGGAGCACCAGGACCGGGGCCGTCGGCACGTGCGCGAGCTGGTTCGCGGCGGAGCTGCCCTTCGGTTTGACGTACAGGTGGCGGACGCCGCTCAAGCCGCTCGCGGCTTCCTGGCCGGCCGTGGTCGTGCTGTCCACGGCCGGCCACTACTCGTTGTGCAGCACCTCGGCGATCGGCAGCCGGGCCGCCGAGCGGGCCGGCACGAGCGCGCCGAGGACGGCGATCGCGACGCCCGCCAGGGCGAGGCCGGTGAGCAGCGGGGCGCCCCAGATGTCGATCGTCGACTCCGGGAAGTCGATGATCCGGACGTTCTCGACGATCAGCCGGTGCACCAGGATCCCCACCGGGATGCCGATGATCCCACTGACCACGCCCTGCCAGGTCACCGAGGTGACCGTCATCGCGACGACCTGCCGGGGCGTCATCCCGATCGACTTCAGCATGCCGAGGTCGCGGCGGCGTTCGCGGATGGTGAGCAGCAGGGTGTTGAAGACGCCGAGCGCGGCGACCACCGACAGCAGGATGCTGAAGGTCGTGCTGAAGGTCTGGATCGCGACGACGGACCCTTCCGTGCCCGCCGTGAAGATCGAGGGCGAGAGGCTCGGGTCGGCGGCCGTGACCGCCTTCTGGTACGCCTCGGCGTCGGTGCCGTCGGCGAGCCTCACGTCGTACTCGACCACGTGCGGGTCGGGGGTGAGCAGGGCCCTGGTGGCGTCGTTGGAGGAGATCGCGTTGGCGTTGCCCGCGTCCTCCTCGCCGACGATGGTGACGGTGGTCTGCCGGCCGTCCAGGACCAGGGTGAGCCGGTCGCCGAGCCTGACCCCGTGCTGGTCGAGGAAGCCCGGTCCGGCCTCGATCTCGCCCAGCCCGGTCGCCGGGCGGCCCTCGACCGCCTGGAGCCGCCGGTGGTCGACCATGTCGTCGCCGCCGTAGAAGTCGGCGAAGACGAGCTGGGGTTGGCCGACGATGCCGACCCGGACCAGCCCGCGGACGGAGACCCGCTCGGCGCCGGGGATGGCGTGGAGCATCGCCTCGGTCTGCTCCGGGGTCAGCCGGGGCTCGATCTTGCTGCCCGAGAAGCCGCCGGCCGCCACGTCGATGTGGGTCTTGTGGTCGGGCGTGGGCATGGTCTTGGCCAGGGTGCTGCTCACCCCGGTGGTCACGGTCACGGTGACCACGCCGAGCACGATCGCCGCCATGGTCAGCGCGGTGCGGGCCGGGCGGGCGAAGGGCTGGCCGAGGCCGAGGCTGACGGAGCGCGGCAGCCGGGTGCCGCTCAGCCAGCGCTGGACCTTGAGCCCGCGCCCGGTGCGCGGCGCGCTGCCGGCCGAGATGGCCTGGGCGGCGGAGAGCCGGCGGGCGCGCGAGGCGGGGACGAGCGCGGCGAGGGCGACCAGCAGCGGGACGCTGATCAGGGTGGCGGCGGGCAGCCAGCCGGCCGGCTCGATCACGGCGGTGCCGGTCGAGATCCCGCTGAAGGCGGTTTCGAGGATCGGGTACGACGCCGCCCAGCCGGCCGCCGTCCCGAGGACGGTGCCGACGACGGCGGGCACCGAGACCATGGTCAGGTAGACCACCACCACCTGGCGCGGGGTGAAGCCGATCGACTTCAGCACGCCGATGTGCCGGTAGCCGGAGACCACCGCGCCGCTCACCACGTTGCCGACGATCAGCGCGGCGACGACCAGGCCGAGCACGCCGAAGACCGTCATCAGCGGCAGGTAGGCATCGGCGCCCGCCGAGAAGGCCTGCTTGAGCACCAGGTAGGACTGCGCGCTGGCCACGGCGTCCTTGGGCAGGCCCTCGGTGGTGTCGGCGAGCGAGGCGGTCAGCTGCTGCTCGGTGGCCGCGCCGGTGAAGCGGTAGAGCATCTGCCGGCCGGTGGGGTGCAGGGCGGCGGCCTGCTCGGGGGTGACCCAGCCGCCAGCGCTCTGGCTCATGTCGGACGCGAAGCCGACGATGGTGAGTCTCACCCCGGTGCTGGTGGTGAGCGGTGTGCCGACGTACTTCTCCCCGGCGCCCCCGGCCGGGTTGTTGATGACCACCTCGCCGGGTGCGGCGGCCCAGCGGCCGGCGAGCACTCGCACCTGGTCCACCGGCCCGCCCTGGTCGGCCCGGCCGACCAGGGTCAGCGGGCCCCGCGCGCGGCCGACCCACTCGGCGGGGATGGTCACCACGGCCTGGTCGAAGGGCCCGGCGGCCGCCTCGACGCCCGGTCGGTGGGCGGTGGCGGCCAGTTGTTCCGGCGTGGCCTTGGCCGGGTCGAAGAGGGCGACGACGTGCGCGCCGTGCTCGGCCTCGAAGGCGGTGTCGAACGGGGCCCGGGCGGCGCTGATCACCGCGAGGGCGAGCAGCACGGTCGCGGTGGAGCAGAAGACGACCAGGCCGATCACGACGGTCTGCACCCGGCGGCGCTTCACCGCCGCCCGGGAAGCGCGCCACACGGCTCCGGTCACGAGGACGCCTCCAGCATCCGCTCGCGCGCCACCTTGCCGTCCGCGACCTCGACCAGCCGGCTGGCGCAGCGGGTGGCCAGGTTGGGGTCGTGGGTGACGATCAGCAGGGTCTGCCCGATCTGGTTGAGGTCGATCAGCAGGTCCATCACCTGCTCGCCGGAGCGGCTGTCCAGGGCGCCGGTCGGCTCGTCCGCGAGCAGCAGTGCCGGGCGGTTCATCAGGGCCCGGGCGACGGCGACCCGCTGGCGCTCTCCGCCGCTCAGGGTGGCCGGGTAGGTGTCCTTGCGGTGGGCGACGCCGAGTTCGTCGAGCAGTTCCAGGGCGCGGCGGCGGGCCTGCTTGGCCGTGGTGCCGGTCAGCTGGGCGGCCAGGGCGACGTTGTCGAGGGCCGGCAGGTCGTCGATGAGGTTGAAGAACTGGAAGATCATGCCGACGTGGCGGCGGCGGAACAGCGCGAGTCCGGTCTCGTTCAGCTGCCCGAGGTCCTGGCCGTGCACCCGGACGGTGCCCGAGGTCGGCCGGTCCAGCCCGGCGACCATGTTCAGCAGGGTGGACTTGCCGCAGCCGGAGGGGCCCATCACGGCCACCGCCTCGCCCGCCCGGATCGTCAGGTCGAGCCCGTCCAGCGCCCTGGCCTCGCCGAACTCCTTGCGCACCCCGGACAGCTCGACGACGGCCTGCGCGTCTCCGGGCCCGGCCGTCCTGTCGTGATCGTTTCTCATGGCGACGACGGTAGGAGCGGCCGGGCGCCCGTCGCGTCCCACCCCGGGTGTAACCGGCGCGGGCCGTAGTACCGGGGATGTACGGGACCGGCACCCCCGGATGATGTGGATCATGCTCTGAGCTGGGAGGCTGGCGGCGTGTGGGGAACGGAGTGGGACTGGGCGGCACTCGCCGCGGCGGGCGGATCGGCCGCCGCGGCTGGCTGGCTGGGCGTGGCCCTCGGGCGGGCGCGGCGGCTGCACCGGGCGGCGGTCGGGGAGCGCGGCTGGCTGCTGGAGCGCGAGCGGGAGAGCGCTGCCCGGACCGCGGTCGACGCCGAACGGGCGCGCATCGCGGCCGAGTTGCACGACATCGTCAGCCACAACGTGAGCGTGATGGTGGTCCAGGCCGGCGCCGCGCGCGAGGTCCTCGCCACCATGCCCGAGGAGGCCGCCGCCGCGATGGCCGCCGTGGAGGCCGCCGGCCGCGACACCATGACCGAACTGAGGCACCTGCTCGGCCTGCTCGCCCCGGCGGCGGACGGCTCCGAGGAGGAGGACGCGGACGAGTTCGCCCCGCAGCCCAGCCTCGCCCGGCTCAGCCCCCTCATCGACCGCTTCGCCTTCGCCGGCCTGCCGGTGGAGGTCCGCGTCTGCGGCGAGCCGCGCCCGCTGCCGGGGGGCATCGACGTGACGGCGTACCGGATCATCCAGGAGGCGCTCACCAACGCGCTCAAGCACGGGGACGGGGTGACGGCGGACGTGACCGTGCGCTACGCGGACCACTACCTGCGGGTGGAGGTGCTCAACAGCGGGACGAGCGTGCTCTCCGGCGCGGCGGCGCCCGCCAAGCAGGCGGACGGTGCCGGGCGCGGGCTCCTCGGCCTGCGCGAGCGCGTCGCCGTGTACGGCGGGGACTTCGACGCCCGGCGTCGGCTGGGCGGCGGCTTCCGGGTCCGCGCGCGCATCCCGCTGGACCGGCCGTGACCGGCCTGGAGGAGACGGCGCAGGGGGCGCCGACGGAGCGCCGCCCGCGCGTCGTGATCGCCGACGACCAGGAGCTCGTCCGCACCGGCTTCCGCATGATCCTCACCGCGCGCGGCATCGACGTGGTCGCCGAGGCCTCCGACGGCGCGGAGGCGGTGGCCGCGGCCGTCACGCACCGGCCGGACGTCGCGCTCCTCGACATCCGGATGCCCGGCATGGACGGCCTGGAGGCGGCCCGCCGGATCCTCGCGCTGGCGCCCGGGTGCCGGGTCGTCATGCTGACCACCTTCGACCTCGACCACTACGTCTACGCGGCCCTGGCCGCCGGGGCGAGCGGCTTCCTCCTCAAGGACGTCACCTCCGCCCACCTCGCCGCCGCCGTCCGCCTCGTGGACACCGGCGACGCCCTCCTCGCCCCCTCCATCACCCGTCGGCTCGTCGAGCGGTTCGCCTCCGGCGATGCCCCCGCCGCCCCGGGCGCCGCCACGGTGCACCGGGACCTCGCGCCGCTCACGCCCCGCGAGGTGGAGGTGCTCACCCTGATGGGCCGCGGACTGTCCAACGGCGAGCTGGCGCGCGAACTGACGCTCAGCGAATCGACGGTGAAGACGCACGTGGCCCGGATCTTCGCCAAGCTCGACCTGCGCGACCGGGCCCAGGCCGTGGTCCTCGCGTACGAGACCGGCCTGGTCGCCCCAAGCGGTCGGTGAACGCGCGGCTTTGTGAGGACACCCGCTCAACTCCCTTGATTCGCACGACAATCATTCATCTAACTCGTTCGAGGTAACTCCCTTTCCCGTCCACATTTTTGCCAGCCCATGGGGAAAAATCGGCATGTCCGAGCCCGTACGAGAGCCCCGCACGCCGGCTCCCGTAGGGGCGGCATCACCTACGGCCTTTGGATTGACCCGTGACTACCTCCGCCCCCGTGTGGGACTGCCCCTTCAACCACACCGAAGGCCTGGAGTTCGACCCCCTCCTCAAGCGGCTGCTCACCGAGGCCCCGGTCGCCCGGATCCGGCTGCCGCACGGCGAGGGCGAGGCCTGGCTCGCCACCCGCTACGAGGACGTCCGGGTCGTCACCACCGACCGCCGGTTCAGCCGAGCCGCCGGCATCGGGCGGGACCTCCCCCGCATGACGCCCGCCCCGATCGCCCAGGCCGAGGCGATCAACCTGATGGACCCGCCCGCCCACAACCGGCTGCGCCGCCTCGTCGCCCAGGGGTTCACCAACCGCCAGGTCGAGCGGATGCGGGCGCACACCCAGCGGATCGTCGACGCCCACCTCGACGAGATGGCCGAACACGGCGCCCCCGCCGACCTCGTGCACTTCCTCTCCTCCCGGCTCCCGCTCACCACCATCTGCGAGATGCTCGACATCCCGGAGCAGGACCGCGCCGAACTGCGCGGCCACGCCGTCGCGATGATGGCCATGAGCCCGGACGGCCGCGAGGGCCAGGAGCGCGCCAAGGCCGCCCTGCGCGCCTACTTCACCGAGCTGACCGCCGCCCGCCGCCGCTCCCCCGGCGAGGACCTGATCAGCGCCCTCGCCACCGCCCGCGACGGCGACGAGCTGCTGGACGACCAGGAGTTGGCCGTCATGGCGATGGTGCTCCTGGTCACCGGCCACGACACCAGCACCTACCAGCTCAGCAACATCACCTACACCCTGCTCACCCACCCCGAGCAGCTCGCCGAACTCCGTGCTCGGCCCGACCTCCTGCCCCGCGCCCTGGAGGAGCTGCTGCGCTTCATCCCGTTCCGCCAGGGCGTCGGCATCGCCCGGGTCGCCACCGAGGACGTCGAACTGGGCGGCGTGCTCGTCCGGGCCGGCGAGCCGGTGCACGTCTCCTACCTGGCCGCCAACCGCGACCCCGCGGTCTACGAGCGGCCCGACGAGCTCGACCTCGACCGCGGCGCGCCCACCCACATGACCTTCGGCCACGGCCAGCACCACTGCCTCGGCGCCCACCTGGCCCGGATGGAGCTCCAGGTGGCCATCGGCACGCTGCTGCGGCGCTTCCCCGGGCTGCGCCTGGCCGTCCCGCCGACGGAGCTCGACTGGCGGACCGGTTCCATCTGGCGCTACCCGCGGACCCTGCCGCTCGCCTGGTGACCCGTCGCGCCGCCGCGCGCGCCCGTCCGTCCACCGCCGCCACCGGCCGCCCTGCGCCCGCCCGTCGGCCCGCCCCGCGGGCCACCCAGGGGAGACCCGTACCCATGGCAACACTCTGCCGCCCCGCCATCGCCGTGCCCGAGCACGTCATCACCCTCGACCAGACCCTCGACCTGGCCCGCACGATGCACGCCGGCCACCCCCAGCTCGGCCTCGCGCTGCGGCTGATCGAGAACACCGGCGTGCGGACCCGGCACCTGGTCCAGCCCATCGAGCGGACCCTGGAGCACCCGGGCTTCACCGCCCGCAACGCCGTCTACGAGCGCGAGGCCAAGCTCCGCGTCCCCGAGGTGGCCGAAACCGCCCTCCGGCACGCCCAGTTGGACGCCCAGGACATCGACCTCGTCATCTACGTGTCGTGCACCGGCTTCATGATGCCGTCGATGACCGCCTGGCTGATCAACGCCCTGGGCCTGCGCCCGGACACCCGGCAGATGCCGATCGCCCAGCTCGGCTGCGCCGCCGGCGGCGCCGCCGTCAACCGCGCGCACGACTTCTGCCGTGCCTACCCGGGCGCCAACGTGCTGATCGTGGCCTGCGAGTTCTGCTCGCTCTGCTACCAGCCGACCGACCTGGAGGTCGGATCGCTGCTCTCCAACGGCCTGTTCGGGGACGCCGTCGCCGCCGTGGTGATGCGCGGGCACGGCGGCAGCGGGGTGCGGGTCGAGCGCAACGGCTCGCACCTCGTCCCGGACACCGAGCGCTGGATCTCCTACGGGGTCAGGGACACCGGCTTCCACTTCCAGCTCGACCGGCGCGTCCCCGGCACGATGGAGATGCTCGCGCCCGCCCTGCGCGGCCTGGCCACCGAGCACGGCTGGGACGTCTCCGGGCTCGGCTTCTACATCGTCCACGCCGGGGGTCCGCGCATCCTCGACGACCTCTGCCATTTCCTCGACCTGGAACCGGCGGTGTTCCGCTACAGCCGGGCCACGCTGACCGAGCGCGGCAACATCGCGAGCGCCGTCGTCTTCGACGCCCTCGCCCGGCTGTTCGCCGACGGCGGCGTCGCGGACGGCACGCGGGGCCTGATCGCCGGCTTCGGTCCGGGCATCACCGCCGAGACCTCGCTGGGGAGTTGGGTCGCCGACCGGTCGGCGCCGATCGGCCTCGCCCAGCCCCGGCGGCCGCGCGCCATCGCCACCGCCACCGCCGACCTCTCCCGCGTCCATCCCGGCGGCCCTCGCCGTTTCCCGGCCGGCACTACGATCACCGAATGACCGATACAACAGACCGGACCGCCACCGGCCCGTCCGCCAGAGCGGCCGAACTCGCCGCGCTCTTCCCCGCGTTGCACGCGCCGCAGTACTGGACCTGGGGGAGGTACGACGCGCAGTTCTCGACCGAGCTGCCGCCGGACGAACTGGTGACCAACGTCCACCTGGTGGGCTTCGCGGACGGCGGCGTGGTGCTCTGCCGGGACGAGCGGGACCACTGGTTCCTGCCCGGCGGCACGCGCGAGCAGGACGAGACCATCGCCGACTGCCTGGAGCGCGAGCTGGAGGAGGAGGCGGGCGCCCGCCTGCTCGGCGATCCCGCGTGGCTCGGCGCGCACCGCTGCCGCACGGACGACCCGACGCCGTACCGGCCGTGGCAGCCGCACCCGGAGAAGGCCTGGCTGTGGGGCTGGGCGGAGGTCGCGCTGGACTCCGCGCCGAGCAACCCCTCGGACGGCGAGCAGGTCGTCGAGGTCCGCGCGCTGCCGGCCGCCGAGGCCCAGCGGCTCCTGGCGGCCTCGCACGACGCCTGGTGGGGCGAGCTGATCGGGCTCGCGGTGGAGCTGCGGCGGCGGGCCGGGCTCGGCTGAGCGCCCGCACACGGGAGCGGGGCCGGTGGCACGCGTCCACCGGCCCCGCCGCCGTCCCTGCCCGGGCCGCTCAGCGGCGGCCCGAGCGCCGGTCGTCGCGTCCGCCATGGCCGCCGGAGCCGCCGGCCAGGCCCGCCCGGCGCAGCGCGTCCGCCATGGCGCTGTTCGCCGGCGGGGTGCCGGCGCCGGAGCCGCCGGGGCCGCGCCGGTCCTGGCCGCGGCGGTCGTCCCCGCGCCGGTCCTGGCGCGGCGGGCGGGCCTGCCGGTCGCCGCCGCCACGGCCGCGCTCCCCGCCGCGGCCGGGCTCGTCGTCCAGCCGCAGCGTGAGCCCGATCCGCTTGCGCGGCACGTCCACCGAGGTGACCCGGACCTTCACGATGTCGCCCGGCTTGACCACCTCGCGCGGGTCCTTGACGAAGTTCTTCGACAGCGCCGAGACGTGCACCAGCCCGTCCTGGTGGACGCCCACGTCGACGAAGGCGCCGAACGCGGCGACGTTGGTGACCACGCCCTCCAGCACCATGCCGACCACCAGGTCGCCGATGGTGTCGACGCCCTCCTTGAAGGTCGCGGTGCGAAACGCCGGACGCGGGTCGCGGCCCGGCTTGTCCAGCTCGCCGAGGATGTCGGTGACGGTCGGGATGCCGAAGGTGTCGTCGGCGAAGTCCCCCGGGCGCAGCGTGCGCAGTCGCTCGCCGTTGCCGATCAGCTCGCGCAGCTCCCCACCGGTCGCGGCGAGGATGCGGCGCACCACCGGGTACGCCTCGGGGTGCACGCTGGAGGCGTCCAGCGGGTCGTCGCCGCCGGGGATGCGCAGGAAGCCCGCGCACTGCTCGAACGCCTTCGGGCCGAGCCGGGCGACGTCCTTGAGCTGCCGGCGGGTGCGGAACGGCCCGTTGGCATCGCGGTGGGCGACGATGTTGTCGGCGAGCGTGCCGGTGATGCCGGAGACGCGGGTGAGCAGCGGCGCGGAGGCGGTGTTGACGTCCACGCCGACGGCGTTCACGCAGTCCTCGACGACGGCGTCCAGCGAGCGGGAGAGCTTCACCTCGCTGAGGTCGTGCTGGTACTGGCCGACGCCGATCGACTTGGGGTCGATCTTGACGAGTTCGGCGAGCGGGTCCTGCAGGCGGCGGGCGATGGAGACCGCGCCGCGGATGGACACGTCCAGGTCCGGCAGTTCCTGCGAGGCGTACGCGGAGGCCGAGTAGACCGAGGCGCCGGCCTCGCTCACCATCGCCTTGGTGAGCCCCAGTTCGGGATGGCGCCCCAGCAGGTCCTCGGCGAGCTTGTCGGTCTCGCGGGAGGCGGTGCCGTTCCCGATCGCGACCAGGTCGACGTTGTGCTTCTTCGCCAGCGCCGCGAGGGTGCCCAGGGCGGCGTCCCACTTGTTGGCGGGCTGGTGCGGGTAGATGGTGTCGTACGCCACGACCTTGCCGGTGCCGTCCACGACGGCCACCTTCACGCCGGTGCGGAAGCCCGGGTCCAGGCCCATGGTGGCGCGGGTGCCGGCCGGGGCGGCGAGCAGGAGGTCGCGCAGGTTGGCGGCGAACACGCGCACCGCCTCGTCCTCGGCCTCGGCGCGCAGCCGGGCCCGCAGGTCGATGCCGAGGCGCACCAGGATGCGGGTGCGCCAGGCCCAGCGGACGGTGTCGCCGAGCCACTTGTCGGCCGGGCGGCCGTGGTCGGCGATGCCGAAGCGGGCGGCGATGCGCTGCTCGTAGTCGGTCGCGCCGGGCAGGTCGGTGTCCTCGTCGCCGTCCAGCGGGGACAGTTCGAGTTCGAGCACCTCCTCCTTCTCGCCGCGCAGCATCGCGAGGATGCGGTGCGAGGGGAGCCTGGTGTAGGGCTCGGCGAAGTCGAAGTAGTCGGCGAACTTGGCGCCGTCCTGCTCCTTGCCGTCGCGCACCCTGGCGACCAGCCGGCCGCGGGTCCACATCCGCTCGCGCAGCGAGCCGACCAGGTCGGCGTCCTCGCCGAAGCGCTCGACCAGGATCGCGCGGGCACCCTCCAGGGCCGCCGCCCCGTCCGCCACCGACGCGTTGAGGTACTGGCCGGCCAGTGCGGCCGGGTCCTGGGCGGGATCGGCGAGCAGGGTGTCGGCGAGCGGCTCCAGGCCGGCCTCGCGGGCGATCTGCGCCTTGGTGCGCCGCTTCGGCTTGAACGGCAGGTAGATGTCCTCCAGGCGGGCCTTGGAGTCGGCCGCGAGGATCTGCGCGCGCAGCGCGTCGTCCAGTTTGCCCTGGGCCTCGATCGAGTCCAGGACGGCGGTGCGGCGCTCCTCCAGCTCGCGCAGGTAGCGCAGCCGCTCCTCCAGGGTGCGCAGCTGGGCGTCGTCGAGGGAGCCGGTGGCCTCCTTGCGGTAACGGGCCACGAACGGGACGGTCGCGCCGCCGTCGAGCAGGTCGACGGCCGCCTTCACCTGCCCGTCGCGGACGCCCAGTTCCTCGGCGATCTTCCGCTCGATCGCCCGCTGGGCCTGCCGGGCCTGCTCATCGACTGGCGTGGTCACGTAGCCGGTCACCTTCTCCTTCAGTGCGTTCGCCGTACGTCCTGCATTCTGGCAGGTGCCGGCGACGGCTCCCGGTCGCACCCGGGGCGGCCGGGCGTGGCGGGTGCGGCGGCCGGCCCCAACGAGGCTTGAGCGCGGCTTCGTTGCCGGTCCCTACGGTGGCGGCCATGGACACCTCCCCTTCGCTGGAGGCGGGGCGTGCCGCGCAGCTCGACCGGCTCGCCTCCGCCAAGTACCTGCTGTTCACGACCTTCCGGCAGGGCGGCACCGGCGTGCCGACCCCGGTGTGGGTCGCGCGTGACGGCGACGCGCTCGTCTTCACCACCGTCACCCGCACCGGCAAGGTCAAGCGGCTGCGCCACCGCACCGACGTCCTGGTCGGGCCGTGCGACATCCGCGGCACCCTGCTCGGCGAGCAGGTCCCGGCCACCGCCGTCCTCGACGCCGCCCGGGCGCCCGCGTACCGGAAGCTGCTGCGCCGCAAGTACGGCCTGCTGTGCGCGCTCGCGCTGGCGGCCAACGTGGTGCGGTTCGGCCGGGGCGGGACGGTCGGGGTGCGGGTGACGCTCGGCTGACGTCAGCCGTCGAGGTGGAGCTCCCGGCTCGGCCGGCCGTCGGCGGCGAGGTCGATCGTGACGGTCCCGGTGTCGGTGGTGACCTGGATCCGGTCCGGGCCGGACCAGCGGACGGTGGTGCCGGTCGGATCGTCGTACGGGCCCTCGTCGACGATCAGCCACCGGCGGGTGGTCAGTCCGGTGCCCTCGTCGACGTAGTACGCCGTGGTGGAGTCGAGCGCCCAGCCCGTCTCCTCCTGCACGATCCGCCGGTCCGCGCGGCCGGGGGCCTCCTGGGTGCCCTTCACGACCGTGGAGGTCCAGAGGAAGAGCCAGAGCATGATCGTCCCGGCCGCCAGCAGCGTGACGGCGGTGGCGAGCAGGATCCGGAGCCACATCCACCAGGGGACGTTGAGCACCGCGACGAACAGCGCCGGGATCGCCAACGTCCAGAGCAGCAAAGGCCGGTCGAACCACTGCCGCAGGACGAGGTAGCCGCCCGAGCGGCTGTTGTAGTGGCCGATCACGGCCAGGAGCAGCAGGACGGCCAGGACGGCGAGCGCGCCGCCGAACGCCCAGCGCTCGGGGGCCGTCCACTCGCTGGTGCGTCTGTTGCCTGCTTGTGTGTCCGCCGGTCTGTCCGTCCGTCTGCCGGGCCGCCCGTTCGCCTGCCCCCGTGTGGTGATCATCGCGCCAGCGTAGTGACCTGATGATCCGAATTTGTCACGGGAGTTCGATGATCCGCCTGCTGGCCGCACGGACGGCGCTGTACGCTGCCGGGCATGTGCGCTGCCGCCAGGATGCACCCCGACGAACCGGACATCGACGCGGCCCTGGTGCGGCGGCTGCTCTCCGCCCAGTTCCCGCAGTGGGTCGGCCTGCCGATCCGGCCGGTCGCCTCCACCGGGACGGACAACGCGATGTTCCGGCTCGGCCCGGACCTCGCCGTCCGCCTCCCCCGGGTCGGCTGGGCCGCGGACGGCGTCGGGCGCGAGCAGTACTGGCTGCCGCGGCTCGCCCCGCTCGTGCCGCAGCCGATCCCCGCGCCGCTCGCCCTCGGCCGGCCCGCCGCCGGCTACCCGTGGGAGTGGTCGGTGGTCCGCTGGCTGGACGGCGCGAACCCGACCGTCGGCGCCCTCTCCGCCCCGCTCCAACTGGCCCGCGACCTGGCCGCTTTCATCACCGCGCTGCGCTCGGTCGACCCGGCCGGCGGACCCTCCGCGGCCCGCGGCGTCCCGCTCGCCGCGCGCGACGGCGCCACCCGCGCGGCGCTCGCCCGGCTCACCGGGGCGATCGACACCGAGACGGCAACGGCCCTGTGGGACAAGGCGCTCCGCCTGCCCGACTACGCGGGACCGGCCACCTGGATGCACGGCGACCTCTCCCCCGGCAACCTCCTCCTCGCCCCCTCCGGCCGGCTCGGCGCGGTCATCGACTTCGGCCTGATGGGCGTCGGCGACCCGACGGTCGACGTCATCGCCGCGTGGACCGTCCTGCCCGCCCAGGCCCGCGCCACCTTCCGCGCCGCCCTCGACGCCGACGACGCCATGTGGTCCCGCGCCCGCGCCTGGGCCCTGTCCATCGCCCTCATCGCGATCCCGTACTACCGCCACACCAACCCCACCCTCACCGCCGCCGCCCGCCACGTCGTCCGCGAGGTCCTCACCGACCGCACCGCCTGATCGTCGGGTCGGCCCGCCGGATCCTGGGGCCCCGGAACTCCCAGCACTCCAGACCAGGTAAGAAACCTTCCCTGGTCAAGGCGGGCTGCTAGCCTGGACGTCATGAGCGGACTGCGGGAGCTGAAGAAGGAACGGACGCGGCGGGCGATCTCGGAGGCGGCGATCGCACTGTTCCTGGAGCACGGGTTCGACCGGGTGTCGGTGGCGGACGTGGCCGCGGCCGCCGAGGTGTCGAAGCCGACGCTGTTCAGCTACTTCTCCTCCAAGGAGGACCTGGTCGTCCACCGCTTCGCCGACCACCAGGACCAGGCCGCCGACGTGGTCCGCGGCCGGGCGCCGGGCGAGACGGTGATCGGCGCGCTGCACCGGGACTTCGTGGCCGGGCTGGACCGGCGCGACCCGATCACCGGGCTCAACGACCACCCCGGTGTGCTGGCGTTCACCCGGCTCGTCCGCTCGACGCCGAGCCTGGTGGCCCGCGGCGCCCAGTACCTCGCGCGGGCCGAGGAGTCCCTGGCCGAGGCCCTGCGCGAGGACCCGGACGTCACCCCGCCCCGCGCACTCACCGCGCGGCTCCTGGCCGCGCAGATCACCGCGACCCAGCGCGTCCTCGCCGAGCACAACAACCACCGCATCGCCGAGGACGGCCAGAGCGCCGACGAGCTCCGCTTCGAGGCCGTCGGCGACGCCGACCGCGCCTTCGAACTCCTGGAGCACGGCTGGGCCCAGGCTGCCGGGCCGGGGCGCCGGACCCGGCGCTAGCCGGCGGCCACCACTAGCCCGCGACCCCCGCCCGCATGGCCTCCGGGAGCGGGCGGGTGTGCAGGACGTCGAGGCGGGAGACGGCCCGGGTGAGCGCCACGTAGAGGCGGTGCAGTCCGCGCGGTTCGGCCTCGACGATGGCGGCCGGCTCCAGGACGACCACGTGGTCGTACTCCAGGCCCTTGGCCAGCGAGGCCGGCAGCACGGTGAGCCGGGCCGCCCCGCCGACCCCGTCCGCGGTCGCCGCCGACAGCCCGGCCGCCGCCAGCACCTCCACCGTCCGCGCCACCTCCGCGTCCGCCGCGATCACGGCCACCGAGCCCTCGCGGCCGAGCGCCCTGCGGACGGCCTCGACCACCCCTACGCCGATGCACGGCACCTGACGGATCGCCACCTCGCCACCCGCGCGCAGCGAAACCGCCGGCGGCACGTCCACGTCGAGCGCCGCCAGCACCCGGTTGGCGAGCTCCATCACCGCCGCCGGAACGCGGAAGCCCGTGGTCAGCGGCACCACCGCCGCCTGCGGCTTGCCGAGGTGGGCCAGCTGCTCGGGCCAACTCCGCGCCGCCCGGAGCGTGGTGGCCTGCGCGAGGTCGCCGAGCACGGTGAGCGAGCCGAAGCCGCTGCGGCGGGCGATCGCCCGGCACTGCATCGGCGAGAGGTCCTGCGCCTCGTCGACGACGACGTGCCCGAACCCGGCCGGACGCTCGATCAGGCTCGCGACCTCGTCCAGCAGGAACAGGTCGTGCTCCGACCAGGCCGCGCTCCGCTCCGAACGCGGCGGGCGGCGCCAGCGGACCGCCGCCTGTTCCTCCTCGTCCAGCAGTCCGGCCGCGGCCGCCGCCAACACCGCCGGGTCGCCGAGCAGTTCGGCCACCACCGCCTCCGGGCGGGCGGCGGGCCACGCGGCGTCGAGGAACTCCTTCACCGGCCGGCAGCGCCCGATCCGCGCCTCCCATGTCCCGCTGCGGACGCCCGTCCGCCGCTCGGCCCGGTCCCGCAGCGCCGCCACCGCCCGGGTCCGCAGGTGCTCCCGCCCGATCGCGTACGGCACGCCCTGCCCGCGCACCTCGGCGACCATCCGGTCCAGCGCCTCCCCCGGGACCCTCCAGCGGTACGAACCCTCCGTGACGACCACCGGCTCGGCGCCCGCCACCCGGACGCGGGCGTACAGGGCGCGCTCCAGGACGGCCGCCATCCGGGCGTCCTGCTTGACGGCCGCGGCACGCCCGTCGTCCTCGGCGCGGACCGGGTGGGCGGCGACCAGGTCCTCCGCGGTGCACTGGGCGACGTCGATCTCGCCGAGCGCGGGCAGGACTTCGGCGATGTAGCGCAGGAACGCCCGGTTCGGGCCGATGACCAGCAGGCCCGAACGCCGGATCCGCTGCGGGTGGGTGTAGAGCAGGTACGCGGCGCGGTGCAGGCCCACGGCGGTCTTGCCGCTGCCGGGCGCGCCCTGTACGCACACCGACTCGGCGAGCCCGCCGCGCACGAGCGCGTCCTGCTCGGGCTGGATGGTCGCGACGATGTCGCGCATCGGCCCGGTGCGGGGGCGTTCGATCTCGGCGGCCAGGATGCCGCCACGGGCGCCGACGGGCGGCCCGCCGAGCCGCTCGTCCTCCAGGCCGGTGAGGTCCTCGGGCGCGCCCGGGCTCGACGGCGCCCAGCCGAACCGCTGGCGCCCGGCCAGGCCGAGCGGGTCGTGCGGGCCGGCCTGGTAGAAGACCCGGGAGACCGGGGCCCGCCAGTCGACCACGAGGGGCGGCGCGGTCGGGTCCTCGGAGATCCGGCGGCGGCCCACGTAGTAGCGCTGCCGACGGTGGTCGCCGGCCTCCGGGGCGTCGCCGAAGTCGAGCCGGCCGAAGAAGGCCGGGCTGTCCGGCAGGTCCGCCATCCGCCGGGCCCGGGTGCGCAGGTAGCGGCCGAGCGCCTCCGCGCTCGCGCCGTCGCCGGACACGTCCTCGCCCGCGATCACCTGGTACCCGGCGTCGTCCACCTGCCGCGCGAGCGCCTCCCGGCACCGGGCGGCGTACGCCCGCTCGCGCGCCAGCTCGCCGTCGATCCCCGCCACCATGCCGCGACCTCCCGACCGCCGTTGTCGAACGTACGACGGCCAGCATAACTGAACTCAGTAAAGAATCTACTCAGGTTAAGATCATTCCTCGGTCATGCCACCGCACCTCGACCCGGCTACAGTGCGGGGATGACAACACGTCACATCGCCTTCGAGCGTCTGCACAACGTCCGCGACCTGGGCGGCATCCCCGCCGCCGACGGACGGTCCGTGCGCCGGGGCCTGGTCTACCGCTCCGACTCCCTCGCCAAGCTCACCGAGCCCGCCGACCTCGACCGCTTCCGCGAGCTCGGCATCCGCACCGTGATCGACCTGCGCTACCCCTGGGAGATCGAGGCCAAGGGCCGGGTGCCCGCCCTCGACGGCCTCGCGTACCACAACCTCTCCATCGAGCACCGGCCCTACGACCAGGCCGAGATCGACCCCGCGCTCGACCCCTGGCGCTACCTCGCCGACCGCTTCGCCGAGGTCGCGCAGGACGGGGTCAAGGAGATCCGCCAGGTACTGGACGTGATCACCGCCGCCCACGAGCCGCTCGTCTTCCACTGCGCCGCCGGCAAGGACCGCACCGGCCTCATCGCCGCCCTCCTCCTCACCCTCCTCGGCGTCCACGAGGACGAGATCGCCGCCGACTTCGCCCTCACCGAGCTGGCCACCCCGCACTTCGTCGCCGCCTGGCACGCCGCCAACCCCGGCCGCACCCTCCGCTGGCCCGGCTTCGGCCGCGCCCCCGAGACCGTCATCCGCCTCGTCCTCGCCGACCTCGCCGCCCTCCACGGTTCCGTGGAGGGCTACCTCACCGGCACCCTGGGCGTCGACCGCGACCAGATCGACGCCCTGCGGGCCCGGCTGCTCACGCCCTGACGCCACGCTCCAGGCCCGGCCGGCCGTCGGCACCCGCCAGGGACGGCCGGGGCCATCGCAGCAGTCGGAGAGGTCGGCACGGTGGCCGACCTCGTCGCAGTCGCCGAGATCGTCGCGGCCTACCGGGGCCGGGTGCCGCTCGCCGCCGACCGTGAGGCGGCCGGTGCCGTGAACGAGGCCGTGAACGACCTGCCGACCCGACAGGGCGCCGAGTGAACGACCCGCACGACGAGGGCGGCCCGGACGGCACGGCGGTCGCGGCCACCACCCCGCACGGCCGCGGACCTTCCCTACCGCCGGCGCGGCCGAGCGGTGCCGGAGCGGCCCCCGCCGCGCGGCTTGCGCGGGGCGGCCGGCCGGGGCGCCGGGGCGGCCGGGGCCGTGGCCGGCCAGTGGGTCGGGCGGGTCAGGCCGGCGGGCAGGCGGGTGGTGGCGTCGCCGCGGGCGGCGTTGAGCTGGGCCTGGGTGAGGAAGAGGGCCTCGGTGAGGTCGGCGCCCGCCAGGTTGGCGTCGCGGAGGTCGGCGCCGATCAGGTCGGCGAGCCGCAGGTCGGCACCGCCCAGGTCGGCGGCGACCAGCAGCGCCCCGCGGAGGTTCGCACCGCGCAGGTCGGCGCCGCGCAGCCGGGCGCCGAAGAGGTCGGCGCCGCGGTGCTCGCGGCGGCGCGGGAGGGCGGCGCGGACCTCCTCGCTCGCCCGCAGCAGCAGCTCGCTGACGCGCTGCCGGTGCGCGTTCACGTCGACGGCGAGGACCTCCTGCGGGGTGCCGCCGGCGAGCCGGTCGGTCTCCTCCAGGGCTTCCCTCAGCTCGGCGTGGACGGGCCGGGCGGCGTCGAAGCCGAGCGCCTCGCCGAGGTACGCCATCAGCTCGTGCAGCTGCCGCACGACCGGGAACACGTCGAACATCTCCCGCGCGCTCGCCGGCTCCTCGCGCCAGCTGCGCCCGCCGTACGTCACCTGGGAGACGCGCTGGCCGGCGCCGAAGCAGTCGTAGACGGTGCAGCCCTGGAAGCCGGTGTCGCGCAGCCGCTCGTGGATCCCGCAGGTGAAGTCGGTCCGCAGGTTGCGGCAGGGGGTGCCGGCGGCCTTGTCGACGGCGAAGTCGGCGCCCGCGGCGAACGGGAGGGCGACGCAGCAGAGCCCGAAGCAGCTCGTGCAGTCGGACCGGAGTTCGGTCGGGAGCGACCCGCTCATGCGCCCCCCTCGCTGCGCCCGGCGGCCGCTTCGCGCAACGCGCACCTCTCGATGGTTCGCTCTCCGCCAGCCTCCGGCCGGGGGGACCCCCGTCGCTCGCTCACGTGCTGTGGTCCTTCCGGCCTGGGGCACCGCTGTCGTCCCGGTGCGTCGAACCCGCCAAGCCTACTGCGCTCCTGGCCGCACCCCTCCACGGCATGTAAGGTGTCCTATACTGGTTCATCTGTTACGCGCGGGGGTAGGGCGATGCGGGACTCGGACACCACGGAACTCGTCCGCCGGTGGATCTCCGGCTGGGTCGCCTCCCGGGGCGCGGCCGAACCCGCCGCCGAGCCGTGGGGCTGGAGCATCGACGTCGGAGCGCCGACGGGCGAGGTCGCGCGCCACGTGCTGCCGGAGCCCACCGAGGGCGACGTCCGCAAGATCGCCGAGGCGACGACGGCCCCCGGCACCTGGCTCAAGCTGTTCGCCGAGGACGACACCGTCCGCCCGTGGCTGGGGCCGCAGTGGCGGCTGGACAAGCCGGGCTTCCTGATGAGCCTGCCCCTCGACGGCGCCGGGCGCCCCGCGGCACCGGCCGGCTACACCGTCACCACCTGGACCCGCGGCGGTGTCGTCCGCACGCTGGTCCGCACCGAGGCCGGCCACCTCGCCGCACGCGGGCAGGCGGGCCTGGCGGGCCCGGTCGCCGTGCCGGACCAGATCGTCACGTCCCCCGAGCACCGCCGGCGGGGGCTGGGCAGCGTCGTGATGGGCACTCTCCAGCACGCCGCCCGCGAGGCCGGGGCCGGGCAGGCCGTCCTGGTCGGCACCCCCGACGGCCGGGCACTGTACTCGGCACTCGGCTGGACGGTCCACGCCCCGATGGCGAGCCTCGTCCTGGAACCGACGGCCCAGGCCCGATAGCCGCCCGGCAGACGGAAGTCGGACGACGGCCCCCGAGGCCGGCTCAGCGGTAGGGCAGGAGTTCCGCCCGCTTCGGCGGGCGGCCGTCGCCGGAGGAGCGGCCGGTGAGGCGGCGGCCGATCCACGGGCCGAGGTGGGAGCCGATCCAGCGGGCGTCGGAGCGGAGCTTCTCGGCGCGGCCTCGCGGGGCGGCGGGCGGCAGGGGGGCGCGCCAGTCGAAGTCGGCGGGGCGGCCGAGCGCCTCCAGGACGGCGGCGGCGACCCGGCGGTGACCTTCGGACGAGAGGTGCAGGCGGTCCTCGGCCCAGAGCCGGCGGTCGTCGAAGCAGGGCGCGGAGAAGAGGTCGACCACGGCGATGCCGTCGTCCTGGCCGAGCTCGTGCACGAAGGCCTTCATCCGCAGGATGGCGGGCAGCAGCCGGGCGCTGCCGGCGAGCCGACGGGTGGGGTCGGTGCTGGTGAACATGACGACGGTGGCGCCGGTGGCCCGCAGTTCGGCGGCGCAGCGCCCGAGCAGCCGCTCGACCTCGGCGATGTCGCAGCCGGGGCGCAGCACGTCGTTGAGGCCCCCGGCGAGGGTGACGAGCTCGGCGCCCATCCCGGCCGCGGTGGCGAGCTGCTCGTCGTGGATCTGGCCGATGAGCTTGCCGCGGACGGCGAGGTTGGCGTAGCGGAAGCCGTCGTCCTCGCCCAGTTCGCCGGCGAGCGCGGAGGCGACCCGGTCGGCCCAGCCGCGGTACTGGCCGTCGGGCAGGAGATCGTCACACATGCCTTCGGTGAAGGAGTCCCCGACGGCGACGTAACTGCGGTACGTGGTGGGCACGGGCGCTCTCCGCTCTCCTCCGACTGCTCCGTGGTCCGACGATCGTACGCGCGGAGCGGAGCGCCGGAATCGGCCACCCCCGCCCCGCTCATCGGGCACGGCTCGCCCGTTCACCGCCGCTCGCCGCCCTGGGCGCACGAGCGGCGGCCGGCCACGGGGGTGTCGACCGCCGCCCCTGGGCCCTGAAGCCCGGAGCCTCAGCCCGCGACGACCGCGACGCCCACGGCATCCACGGCATCCGCCGCGCTCTCCGTCTCCACGGCCGCAGCCCGCGCGGCCGTGAACCAGTGCTCCCGCACCGCGTCCGTCGGCCGCTGCTCACCGAGGGCGGGCAGGCCCCACTCGCCCAACGCCTCGATGACGGGCCGCAGTTCGCGTCCGCGCCCGGTGAGCTCGTAGACCGTGGCGTTGGCGGGCCGTTCGAGGCGGCGGCGCAGCACGAGGTCGTCGCCCTCCAGCTGCTTGAGCCGGGCGGCGAGGATGTCGGTGGAGACGCCGGGCAGGTCGGCGTGCAGGTCGGTGTAGCGGCGCGGGCCGCGGAGGAGTTCACGGACGATCAGGAGACTCCAGCGCTCCCCCACCGCGTCCAGGGCGCGGGCGACGGCGCAGTACTGGTCGTAGCTTCGGCGTGACATGTGGATCAGCATAGCCAAAAGGTTGGACTTTCCAAGTGCTTACTTGGTAGAACAAAGCTGCAGAACGCGAACGGGGTGCTCGTGACGGTCGGGAGGCCGCAGATGGAGTTTCGGCAGTCCAGCAAGCTCAATGACGTGTGCTACGAGATCCGCGGACCGGTGGTCGACCAGGCCAACGCGCTGGAGGAGGCCGGGCACAGCGTCCTGCGGCTGAACACCGGCAACCCGGCGCCGTTCGGCTTCGAGGCGCCCGAGGAGATCGTCCAGGACATCATCCGCAACCTCCCCAAGGCGCACGGCTACAGCGACTCGCGCGGCATCCTGCCCGCCCGCCGCGCCGTCGTGCAGTACTACCAGCAGCGCGGGGTCGAGGGCGTCGACGTCAACGACGTGTACCTCGGCAACGGCGTCTCCGAACTGATCCAGATGGCCGTCACCGCGCTCGTCGACGACGGCGACGAGGTGCTCGTCCCGATGCCGGACTACCCGCTCTGGACGGCCGTCGTGCGGCTGGCCGGCGGCAAGGCCGTCCACTACCTGTGCGACGAGGGGGCCGACTGGTACCCGGACCTCGACGACATCGCCGCCAAGATCACCGCCCGCACCAAGGCGATCGTGGTCATCAACCCCAACAACCCGACCGGCGCGGTGTATCCGAAGGAACTGCTGGAGGGCATCCTCGACCTCGCCCGCCGCCACCAGCTGATGGTCCTGGCCGACGAGATCTACGACAAGATCCTCTACGACGACACCGAGCACCACTGCCTGGCCGCGCTCGCGAACGACGTCCTCACCCTCACCTTCAACGGCCTCTCCAAGGCCTACCGGGTGGCCGGCTTCCGCAGCGGCTGGCTGGTCGTCTCCGGGCCCAAGCAGCACGCCACCGACTACCTGGAGGGCCTGACCATGCTCTCCGGCATGCGGCTGTGCCCCAACGTGCCCGCGCAGTACGCCGTCCAGGCCGCGCTCGGCGGCCACCAGTCCATCAACGACCTCGTGCTGCCCGGCGGCCGGCTCACCGAGCAGCGGGACGTCGCCCACAAGGCGCTCAACGAGATCCCGGGCGTCAGCTGCGTCAAGCCCAAGGGTGCGCTCTACGCCTTCGCCAAGCTCGACCCGGCGGTGCACAAGATCGTCGACGACGAGCAGTTCGTGCTGGACCTGCTGCTCCGCGAGAAGATCCACGTCGTCCAGGGCACCGGTTTCAACTGGCCCCGCCCGGACCACTTCCGCTTCGTCACCCTCCCCCGGGCCGACGACCTGGAGACGGCGATCAACCGGATCGGCCGCTTCCTGGCGACGTACCGGCAGGTCTGAGCGCCCAGCACCTGTCGTCGGACTCCCGCCGCCACGCAGGCGGGAGTCCGACGGCAGGCCCTACGCTCGGCCCATGACCGTCCTGCGCTCCTTCGCCCTGTTCGCCCTCGCCGCACTCGCCGAGATCGGCGGCTGCTGGCTGATCTGGCAGAGCGCGCGCGAGCAACGGCCGTGGTGGCTGGCGGGCGTGGGCGTGGTGGCGCTCGGCGCGTACGGGTTCGTCGCGGCGCTCCAGCCGGACAGCCACTTCGGCCGCGTCCTGGCCGCGTACGGCGGGGTGTTCGTGGCCGGCTCGCTGGTGTGGGGCATGGCCGTGGACGGCTTCCGGCCGACCCGCTACGACGTGATCGGCGCGCTCATCTGCCTGGCCGGGGTCGGCGTGATCATGTACGGGCCCCGGCGCTGAGGAACACTCCCAAGGGAACGTTTCCTCAACGCCGGGGCCCGGTCGCGCACTCGGGGCCTACCAGCCCCAGCCGCCGCCCTCGCCGTCGTCGTCCGCGCCGGAGTCCCAGCCCTCGCCGACCGCCCGCAGGATCGTGAAGTCGTCGATCTGCGCACCGGTCTCGGACAGCGCGGTGACCTTCATCGACGACTTCCGGCCCGGCCCCGCCGGAGTCACGTCGACCTTGATGAAGGAGTAGTCGGTGAACCGCACCCGGGACCACTCGACGGTCTCGGTGATCTTCGCGCCGCCCTTGCCGAAGTAGTACGTCTGCACGGCGTCGACGCGCTTCTCGTGCCCCTCGTAGGTGTCCGGGGTGTCGAACTTGTACAGGCTGCGGCCCGCCGCGCCCGCCGTCACGTACACGACGCCGTCCTTGGCCGGCTCGACGGTGGCGCCGCTCGGCACCTGCTTCGAGACCTTGTTGCCGAGGATCGCGTCGGTGCGCTCGTACACGTGGTTGTGGCCGTTGACGACCAGGTCGACCCGGTACTTCTCGAACAGCGGCACCCAGGCCTCGCGGACGCCGCCCTCGGAGGCGTGCGCGGTGGTGGTGGAGAAGGCGCAGTGGTGGAAGAAGACCACGATGAAGTCGACGGTCTCGTCGCTGCGCAGGTCCTTGAGGGTGCGGGCGAGCCACTTGGTCTGCTTGCCGGCCGAGATGCCCAGGTTGACCGGGATCTCGTAGGAGACGTCGTTGGCGTCCAGCGAGATGACGCCGACGTTCTTGTAGCGGAAGCTGTAGACGCCCGGGACGACCCGCGGGTCCGGCCCGTTGTCCGGCAGGTAGAAGCGGGCGTTCTCGCCGCCGTAGCCGTTGGACGAGTACCAGGCCTCCATGTCGTGGTTGCCGTACGAGACCATCCACGGCACCTTGGCGGCGACCGTCTCGGTCTGGGCCAGGAAGGCGTCCCACGTCCTGGCGTCGTACGCGTCCTTGTCCGAGTCCTGGCCGGAGCCCTTCGGGTCGGCGTAGCAGATGTCGCCCGCGTGCAGGTGGAAGGCCGGGTTCTGCGCCAGGATGACGTGGTCGTTGCCCTCGGCGTGCTTGCTGACACCCTGGTCGCCGAACGCGGTGAAGGTGAACGGCTCGTACACCTTGCCCCAGCGGTGGTCGCGGGAGGGCGCGGTGCGGAAGGTGTTCAGCGTGGAGATCCGCTGCTGCGCGGCCGGGTCGAAGCCCTGGTGGCCCACTCCGTAGTAGTACGTGGTGTCCGGCTCCAGGTCCTCCAGCGCCACGTGCAGGTAGTACTGGTCCACCGGCTGCCTGCCGGGGATCAGGGCGGGGGTGTGCAGCGCCCGCACCTCGGCCTCGATCTTGTGGCCGAGGTCCCACGGGTGCTTGCCGAAGCGCAGGAACGGCTTCTTGACCGGCACCGGCACCTGCCACGAGATGCGGAACTGGGTGTCCGGCTCGGGGCCGAACTGGAGGTGACGGCCCACCGGGGCGACCAGCGCGCCGTCGATGGCCTCCGTCGTGCCGGTCAGCAGCTGCGGGGTGGCCGGCGCCGCGGCCGCGGTGCCGGCGCCCAGCGCCCCGCCGACCGCGATGGCGCCCACCGTCGCGGCACCGGCGCGCAGCATCCGGCGACGGGAGAAGCGGGCCCGCAGGTACTCGTGCTGCTCGGCCATGCTCATGCGTGCGGCGAGCTCGGCCGGTACGCCCATGTGAGGGATATCCATGCGCGGGACTCTTCCAGCGGTGGATTGCCCGGGCACGGACGCGCGGTGAACGGGCCGGAGCGCACCCACCACACAAATGCCAACACCTGGTCAAGGTCGGGCAAAGAGCTTGTCCGCGACCACGCTGGCACCGGACCATGACGCCTTGCCCACAAGGGGCGTGACTCCGCGTCGGTCCTCAGCCGGACGGCTCGTCCCAGCTCGTGGAGGCGCGGTTGCCCGTGCCGTCGCAGGTGCGGCAGATCTCATCGCGGTAGGCGTGCTTGGCGCCGGTCGCGTCCACCCGGTAGCGGACGTACACCCCGGTGCCGTCGCACAGGAAGCAGTTGCCGCCCCCGCCGCCGACCTCCGTCGTCCCGGTGCCTTGGCAGGTACGGCAGTTGAGGCCGGCGGTGCGGCCGGTGCCCGCGCAGATGCGGCAGACCGTGGTCATCGTCTTCCTCCCTGGGCGGATCCGCTCGGAGCCACCGGTCATGGTAGTCGCGCCAGTTGACCCAGGGTGAGACTTATCTGCGGACGACCGGCGCGGGCCGCGTCACTCCGGGGCTGTCACTCCGGGGCTGTCACTCCGGCAGGCCCTCGCGGACCCGGCGCGAGACCGCGATCTCCTGGAGGTCGAGCAGACCCGGCGGATCGGCCAGGCCGGGGCCGCCCGCGTGCACCCACGCGGCGATCTCGTCGACCATGTCGTCGGCCAGCACCCAGCCCAGCCAGACCGGACGGCCCCCGGCCGCGCGGCCCTCACCGGACGGGCCCACCACGACCACGTTCGAATGCGTGCACGCGTCCAGGCACTTGACCGCCCGCACCCGGCCCGCCGAGCCGACCGCCGCACGCAGCCGCTCGTACTGCCCGGCGTGGTCCACGCCCGGGTGCTTCTCCTCCGTGCCGCAGCAGCAGCCGCGGCAGACCGTGACGGTCACCGGGGAGGCGGCGGCCCGCTGGCGGTCGCGGTCTCGGCGGCTCATGGGTTCGGCTTCTCCTCTGGTCGGGGCCCGCTCGGCCTCCGCAGCGTACCTTCAGGGTTCCGGACCACCGGCGGGTGCCACCCGCCCGGAGGCGGTCCGTAGGATGCCCCCATGGGACATGCGACCGCCGACAGCGCCGTGCCGCGGATGCGCCTGGACGCCTCCGACGCGGCCGAGGTGGCCACCCGCCTCCAGGCCCCGGCCACCCTCTCCCGCCTGCGACCGGGACTCACCGACCGATGAACGGACGACGGCGGCTCCGGGCGTGGATCGCGGCCGGGGTGGCCGGACTGCTGGCGGTGGGAGTCGGACTGGCGGTGCTCCTCACCGGCTACTCGGTGAAGACCCTGGACGACGACACCCTCCTCACCGACCGGGTCCAGGCCTCGGACGTGCAGCGCGGAGAGGTCCACCTCCTCGGCACCCCGCCGGCGACGGACCACGTCCTCCTCGAACGGGTCATGGCCCTCGGCGGGGACCGGATCACCTGCCGGGCCGGGCACTTCACGCTCAACGGGCGCCCGGTGGACGGCACGTGCCCGCGCGAGGTCGACGTCGCCGTCCCCCTCGGGAAGGCCTTCGTCGACGACCGGCAGGGCACCGCGACGGTGGACCTGGACCAGCTCGGCGACCGGGTGGTCTGGCACACCGGCCCCGCTCCCGAAACACCTCCGCTGCCGGGCAAGTTGACCGGTGCCTTCGGCTGGATCGGCATCGGGACGGCCGCTGCGGTCCTCGCCACCGTCAAGGCCGTCCGGAAGGTCCGCCGAGCGCCCACCGCCGCTCAGGCCTGACGCAACTCCGCCGCCTCCGCGCGGTCCTGGGCCGCCAGGACCGCGCCGAGCACGTACCCCCGGTCGCCGCTGCGGCCCGCGGGCGGCGACGACTGACGGAGGGAAGCCCCCTACGCCGTCGCCTCCGCCGCCGCACGCCCCGCAGCACGCCCGGAGAACAGGCACCCGCCGAGGAACGTCCCCTCCAGGGAGCGGTAGCCGTGCACGCCCCCGCCGCCGAAGCCCGCGGCCTCCCCCGCCGCGTACACCCCCGGGAGCACCTCGCCGTCCGGCCGCAGCACGCGCGACGCGAGATCGGTCTGCAGACCGCCCAGGGACTTGCGCGTCAGGATGTTGAGGCGGACGGCGACCAGCGGGGCGGCGGCCGGGTCGAGGATGCGGTGCGGGGCGGCGGTGCGCACGAGGCGGTCGCCGAGGTAGCGGCGGGCGCCGTGGATGGCGGTGACCTGGAGGTCCTTGGCGAAGGGGTTGGCGAGCTGCCGGTCGCGGTCCTCGACGGTGCGGCGCAGTTCGTCGGGGTCGATCAGCGGCCGGCGGGTCTTCGCGTTCATGCCGCGGGCGAGGTCGGGGACGTTGCCCGCGACGACGAAGTCGGGCCCGTGCCGCAGGTGGCCCCGGACCGGGCCGGGGGCGCCGGGCAGGGCGCGGCCGAGCACGCCGCGCACGGACCTCCCGGTCAGGTCGGGGTTCTGTTCGGAGCCGGAGAGGGTGAACTCCTTCTCGATGATGCGCTGGTTGAGGACGAACCAGGTGTGCTCGTGCCCGGTGGCCATGATGTGTTCGAGAGTGCCGAGGGTGTCGAAGCCGGGGAACAGCGGCACGGGCAGCCGGCGGCCGGTGGCGTCGAGCCAGAGCGAGGACGGTCCCGGCAGGATGCGGATGCCGTGCCGGGCCCAGATCGGGTCCCAGTTCTCGATGCCCTCGGTGTAGTGCCACATCCGGTCGCCGTTGACCAGGTTGGCCCCGGCCGCGCCGGTGACGCCGAGCATCAGGCCGTCGACGTGCGCGGGCACGCCGGAGAGCAGCCGGGCGGGCGGGGTGCCGAGCCGGGCGGGCCAGGCCTTGCGGACGAGTTCGTGGTTGCCGCCGATGCCGCCGGAGGTGACGATCACGGCCTGGGCGCGCAGCTCGAACCGTCCGGCGACGTCCCGCGTGCTGGCCTCGCCGCGGGCCGCCGCGCTGGGCTCCAGCACCTCGCCGGTGACGGTGTCGGTGACGCCCGCGGTGGCCGCGAGCCCGGTGACGCGGTGCCGGAACCGCAGGTCGACGAGCCCGCGGGCGGCCGCGGCGCGGACCCGGCGGACGAAGGGTTCGAGCAGTCCGGGCCCGGTGCCCCAGGTGATGTGGAAGCGCGGCACCGAGTTGCCGGGCCCGTCGGCGAGGAAGCCGCCGCGCTCGGCCCAGCCCACCACGGGGAAGAACCGCACGCCCATCCCGTGCAGCCAGGCCCGCTTCTCGCCGGCCGCGAAGTCGACGTAGGCCTCGGCCCAGCGGCGCGGCCAGGCGTCCTCGGGCCGGTCGAAGCCGGCCGTGCCGAGCCAGTCCTGCCAGGCGAGGGCGTGCGAGTCGCGGATCCGCATCCGGCGCTGCTCGGGGGAGTCGACGAGGAAGAGGCCGCCGAAGGACCAGTGCGCCTGGCCGCCGAGCGAGGCCGCGGGTTCCTGGTCGAGCAGGATCACCTTCCGTCCGGCGTCGGCGAGTTCGGCGGTGGCGGTGAGACCGGCGAGTCCCGCTCCGATGACGATGACGTCGGCGTCCAGGGCCATTGCGCAGTCCTCCGTCGCGGGGGCGCGGACGGCGCGGGGCGGGCGCCGTCGCTGTGCGCCCGATACTGCGGCCTGCGGTGACGTCCGGTCAACCGGTGGGTAACAAGCAGTCGCGCCAATTCCGCTCCACGGCGTTTCGGAAATACCTCCGATACACGGTGGAGCGAAATTCGAAATAACCGGGCGCCCGGACTTGACGCATTGTCGGGAATTTCCGCGCAAAGGATGGACGGACGCGTAACCTCGCAGTAACTTACCTGCGAGTAGCTGTGGCGCCCCGGCTGGCACGACCCCCACCTCGTCGTTTCTCTCCCCCAGGAGGAACCGTGCTCCGCCCTGCCCGGAAACGCCCCGCCCGCGCACGCGTCCGCCGTGCCCGGAATTCCGCGCTCGCCGCCGTCGCCCTCGGCGCCGCGCTCGCGCTCACCTCGACCACCGCCCAGGCGGCCACCCCCGCCCCGAAGCACTACGTGGCGCTCGGCGACTCCTACGCCGCCGGCGCGGGCGTCCCCGGCCAGTCCGCCGGCCTGTGCCTGCGCTCCGACCACAACTACGGCCACCTCGTCGCCGCCGCCCTCCACGCGGGCGCCTACACCGACGTCACCTGCGCCGCCGCCAAGGTCAAGGCCATCACGGAGCCCCAGTACGACCTGTTCCTGAAGGTCAACGACCCGCAGCTGGACGCCGTGACCCCCGACACCGACCTCATCACCCTCGGCATCGGCGGCAACGACCTCGGCACCAGCGACATCGGCATCGGCGACGTCATCGCCACCTGCATCGCCGGCGCCATCGTCAACCCGCTCGGCACGCCCTGCCAGGACGTCTACAACCACGGCCACTGGGGCTGGAGCAGCTGGAGCTGGCAGTACGGCGAGGACGACCTCGCCGACCGCATCGACGCGGCGCGGCCCCGGCTCGCCGAGGCCATCACCGAGATCCACGCCAAGGCCCCCAAGGCCAAGGTGCTGCTGGTCGGCTACCCGTCCGTGCTGCCCGCCGACGGCTCGTCCTGCGTGCTGCGCCAGCCCATCGCACCGCGCGACATCCCGTACCTGTACCGGACGCTGAGCAGCCTCAACGCCATGCTCAAGGCCACCGCCGCGGCCAACGGCGCGGTCTACGTCGACACCCGGACACCGACCGCCGGGCACGACGCGTGCTCGGACGACCGCTGGGTCGAGGGCGCGCTGCCCGGCTCGCCCGCCGTGCCGTTCCACCCGAACGCGACGGGCGAGAAGGTGATGGCGGCCGCGGTGCTGGCCGCGCTGCGCTGACCCGGGAGAGCCGCAGGGGCGGCGGACCGTCCTCCGGTCCGCCGCCCCTGATGCGTGTCCTGGGCTACTCCGTCTCGGCGCCCGCCGAGGCCAGGCCCGCCGACCACTTCTCCTCGACCTTGCCGTACTTCCAGAACAGGATCGCCCCGGCCCAGGTGAGCACGAACAGGCCGACGATCGCGTAGCCGACGAAGTTGAGGTCCAGGGAGCCGATCCAGCCGATCGGGCCGCTGGTGATGTCCAGCTTCTCGCCGAGCAGGCCGATCAGTTCGATCAGGCCGATCACCAGCGCGACCAGGACGGACAGGCCGGTGACGGTCAGGTTGTAGTAGATCTTGCGGACCGGACGGGAGAACGCCCACTCGTAGGCGAAGTTCATGAACGAACCGTCGATCGTGTCCAGCAGGCTCATCCCGGCCGCGAACAGGATCGGCAGCGTGAGCAGCGCGTACCAGGGCAGCGAGAAGGCCGCCGCGCCGCCCGCCAGCACGAGCAGCGAGACCTCGGTGGCGGTGTCGAACCCGAGCCCGAACAGCAGCCCCACCGGGTACATGTGCCAGGGCTTGGTGACCGCCCGGGTGACCCGGCCGAGGATGCGGTTCATCAGCCCGCGCTTCTCCAGCTGGCGCTCCAGCTCCTCCTCGTCGTACTCACCCTCGCGCATCTTGCGGAACACCTTGAGGATGCCGTTGAAGGCGCCGAGGTTGATCAGGCCGAGCAGCAGCAGGAACGTGCCCGAGACGGTGGTGCCGATCAGGCCCGTCATCCTGTGCAGCGTCGAGTCGTCCGCCTCGACCTGGTCGGCGAGCGAGCGGATGCCGAAGGCCAGCAGGGCGCAGAGGCCGAAGACGATCGAGGAGTGGCCCAGCGAGAACCAGAAGCCGACCGACAGCGGCCGCTTGCCCTGGCCCATCAGCTTGCGGGTGGTGTTGTCGATCGCCGCGATGTGGTCCGCGTCGAAGGCGTGCCGCATGCCGAGCGTGTAGGCGGTGAGGCCCATGCCGGCACCGAAGACCTGGCCGCCGACGTCGTAGTGCTCGGGCGCGACGAGCGCCAGCAGGGTGAACCAACCGACCACGTGCAGGGCGAGGATGAAGCCGCCCATGCCGGCCAGGCGGATCCACTCCTCACGGGTGAGCCGGTCGCGCCATCTGACGGACGGGGCGCCTGCGGCGGGGGTGGCCATGCTGTGGTCCCTTCGTGTGATCGGAGTGCTGGGCCATCCTTCCCTCGACCGGGAGGCAGTTGCAAGCGATTCGCAAATACCAGATGCCGCGAACAGCGACCCGGGCAGGTGAAGGTGGCGCAAACCCGGGCCTTCACCACCGCGCCCGATTCATCAGGAAATCGGCAGACTCCTCCCCTAGGGTCGGAATGCCGGCACGCACACCCCCGTCGGCACTCACCGGCCCGGGACCCGATGGGAGCGGCCATGCCGTCGTACCCCTTCCACACCACGCGCGAGGACGTCCGCATCCCGCTGCCCGACGGCACCGAGCTGTCCGCCCGCGTGTGGCGCCCGGTGGGCGACGGGCCCGTCCCCGCCCTGCTGGAGTACTCCGCCGGACGGCTCACCGACTGGTCCGCCGCCGACGACGCCCGCCGCCACCCCTGGTACGCCGGCCACGGCTACGCCGCCGTCCGGGTCGACACCCGCGGCCACGGCAACTCCGGCGGCCTGCCCGTCACCCCCGGCGACGAGCAGGAGCTCGCCGACGGCACCGCCGTGATCGCCTGGCTCGCCGCCCGCCCCTGGTGCAGCGGCCGGGTCGGCCTGCTCGGCGTCGGCGCGGCCGGCACCACCGCCCTGCGGCTCGCCGCGCGCGCCCCCCAGACGGTCCGGGCCGTCGTCACCGCCTGCCCCGAGGGCGGCCACCGGCTCGGTGGCGCCGTCCTCGCCGCCGACCTGCACACCCGCCTCACCGCCCTCGTCGCCGACGCCGCCCGGCCGCCCGACCCGCGCCACGTCGGCGACGCCTGGCGCCCGCAGTGGCTGGCCCGGCTGGAGTCCCTGGAGCCGCCCGCCGAGGCCTGGCTCACCGCCGGGGAGACGTCCGTCCCGGTCTCCGTCCCCGCGTTCGCGATCGCCGGCTGGGGCGACCCGTCCTGCTCGTTCGTCCTGCGCCTGCTCGCCACGTCGCCGCAGGCCCGCGCCCTGGTCGGCCCCTGGCCGCACGGTCTGCCCGAGGACACCCTGCCCGAGACCCTCCGCTGGTGGGACCACTGGCTGCGCGACATCGACACCGGCGTCCGCAAGGAGCCCGCCCTGCGCAGCCTGCTCGGCACCCGCTGGGTCGGCGACGAGCTCTGGCCCTCCCCCGACGTCCGCGAGGTCCACTACGGCCTCGACGGCCAGCTGCAGACCGCCGGCACCGCCTCCGACGACCGCTACGTCCACGTCCGCTCGCCCCAGCACACCGGCCTCGACGCGGGTGCCTACGTCCCGCTCGGCCGGCCCGCCGACCGGCCGCCGGACCAGCGGGAGGAGGACGGGCGCTCGGTCTGCTTCGACTCCCGGCCGCTGCCCGAGCCCGTCGAGGTGCTCGGCATCCCGTCCGTCCGGCTCCGGCTGCGCGACGACGGGCGACCCGCGCTGGTCGTCGCCCGGCTGTGCGCGGTCGGGCCGGACGGCACGTCCGAGCTGATCACGCGGGGCGTGCTGGCGGCGGCCGGCCCGTCGGGCCCCGAGGACGTCGTCGTCGAGCTCGCCGCGTGCGCCTTCGCCGTCCCCGCCGGGCACCGGCTGCGGCTCGCGCTCTCGTCCGCGTACTGGCCCTGGGTGTGGCCCGCCCCCGAGGGCGCCGAGTACGCCGTCGACCCGTCGCACAGCGCCCTCACCCTGCCGGCCCGCCGCCTCGCCGCCGACCTGGGCGCGACGCCGGTCGTCTTCGAGTCCCCGGTGCTGCCCGACCCGCTCGCCGTCCACCTCACCGAGCCGCTCACCGCCCACCCCGAGCGCGTCACCGTCCACGACCTCGGCCGCCACGAGTGGCGCACCGAGCTCTCCCCCGCCACCGACGGCACCCGCACCCAGCCCGACGGCCTCGTCCGCGACGAGCACACCGTGACCGCCTACCGCGTCCTCACCGACGCCCCCCTCAGCGCCCAGGCCCGCACCGACCACACCACCCGCATCGAACGCCCCGACATCGGCTGGGACGTCACCCTCCAGACCCGCTCCCAACTCCGCTGCGACGCCACCCACTTCATCAGCATCGTCCAGCTCCGCGCCCTGGAGGCCGGCTCGGTCGTCTTCACGAGGGAGTGGCAACACCGCGTCCCGCGAACGCCCTGATGAAAGCTTGACTTATATATTTGCCGAATCATCATGGCTTGATTTATAACTGGCCCATGAAGACGCTCGGATTGATCGGCGGCATGAGCTGGGAATCCACCGCCGAGTACTACCGCCTCCTCAACGAACTCGCCCGGGAGCGGCTCGGCGGCCTGCACTCCGCCCAACTCGTGCTCTACTCGCTCGACTTCGCCGCCGTCGAGCGCCTCCAGGCCGAGGGCCGCTGGACCGAGGCGGGCGAGATCCTGGCCGACGCGGCGCGCTCCCTGGAGGCGGCCGGCGCCGACCTGCTGCTGATCTGCACCAACACCATGCACAAGGTCGCCGACCAGGTCGCGGCCGCCGCCTCCGTCCCGCTCCTGCACCTCGCCGACGCCACCGCCGCCGCGGTCCGGGCCGCCGGCCTGCGGCGGGTCGGGCTGCTGGGGACGGCGTTCACGATGGAACAGGACTTCTACCGCGGCCGGCTGGCGGCGGGCGGCCTCGACGTCATCACCCCCGACCCGGACGGCCGCGCCCTGGTGCACCGGGTGATCTACGAGGAGCTGTGCGTCGGCGTCGTCCGCGAGGAGTCACGCGCCGAATTCCGGCGGGTGATCGCCGAGTTGGCGACCGCGGGCGCCGAAGGCATCATCCTCGGCTGCACCGAGATCGAACTCCTCGTCCGCCCCACCGACAGCCCCCTCCCCGTCTTCCCCACCGCCCGCCTCCACGCGGAGGCCGCCATCGAAGCGGCGCTGGCCGGGTAGCGGAGGTCACCGCGGTCGAGTTCGATCCTCTCTCCGCGGCCCGGCTCAGGCCGTGAGGGCCGTCGGGGGCGACAGGGGCGTGAGGAAGATCCAGACATGGCCGAAGGGGTCCCGGAGGGTCGACTGGCGGTAGCCGTAGGACATGGCGGCGGGCGGGGCGAGGAGTTCGGCGCCGGCGGTGACGGCCTGGTCGGTGACGGCGTCGACGTCGGGGACGTAGACGTGCAGGGCCACGGCGGCCGCGCCACCCACGGCGGGCGCGGCCGCCGTACCGGGAACGGTGACTCGATGGCGACCCGGAGTGACGCCTTGGGTATCGTTCGGTGTCGAAGATTGTTCGGTTTGGGGCAAAGAGAGTTGGCCCGCACGGGGGGCGTGCCCGGGGGCTGGGACGCTGCTGCTGTCTCGGTTCCTGCTGCGGTGCGCGGTGTGTGTGCGGGGCTGTGCTCGGCGATTTCGGCCGGCCGGGGTAGCGGATGCAGGGGGCGACGTGGTGGTCCAGCCGCAGGGCGGGCAAGGGCAGTTGAAGAAGGACGGACTGATCGGGGCCGCGCAAGCGGCGGGGACTGCGGTGCCGGGATTGCAGAAAGGGGCCGAGGTCCGGGGCGGGGTGTCGGCGGGTGCCCCTCTGTTGTCGCACCACGCTCTGGGGCCGGTCGCGGCGGGGCTGTCGCCGTATCTGGAGGGCCGTCACATCGGGTTGAGGTCGATGGCGGAGCGGGGCGAAACGCTTCTGGCTGACACGGTGGAGGCAACGAACGCATACCACGCGAGTGATCTGACGGCGGGGAAGATTGCGCAGGAAGCGGGGAGGACCGCGAACCTTCAGACGCTGGGCATCCGGCCGGAGGGGGCGAAGTGAGCAACGATCCGGTCAACCCTGCCGAGGTCCCGGTCTTCACCGGCGATCTGTTCGCACTGGACAACAGGGTGAAGTCGATCTCGACGGCAGGGGCGGCGACAGCCGCGGCCGCGGGGAGCGTCCACACGAGCTTCGGCGGGCTGAAGTCCTACTACCACGCACCCGAGGCCGAGCAGCTTTTCGCGACCACCAAGCCGGTCGACGACCTCGGCACGAAGCTCAGCTCCGACGCGTGCACCATCGCCGGCGCCCTGGGCGCCTACAGCCGGGACGCGCGTCCGCTGGTGGCGCGGATGCACGACCTCAAGATCCAGGCCGAGGCGTTCAAGTCGAAGGCCGACGGTGACCACGACTGGCGTCAGGACGAGGGCAAGGTCCACGAGAACAACCGTCGACGCGCCGAGATCGCCGAGGTGTGGACGCAGTTCCAGGAGGTCGAGCGCACCGCCTACGCCAAGATCGTCGCTCTCGTCGGCGGGAAGCCGCTGCGGGTCAACGATGGCTCCGACGCGGACGACATGTACGGCTACGACGCGAAGGCGTTGAAGGAGTCGAAGTCTCTGCCCTGGGGCGACACGGTCGACCGGGACATCCCCTGGTGGGACCTGCCGGCCCAGGCGGTCGAGTTCGGCAAGGGCGTCTTCGTCGACGGGATCTGGGGCACTATCAAGGGCCTGGGCACGCTGGTGGGTTTCGACGGCTGGGACGCCTTCAAGCAGTCCTGGACGGGGCTCGCCAAGCTGGCGACCGGCCTCGTCATCACCGCGATACCCGTGGTCGGCGAGGCGTACTGGCTGATGCCGGAGGACAAACTGCCCTCGTGGCTGCGGGATTCTCGCACCGCGATGAAGGAGACCGGCAAGGCTCTGGTCGCCTGGGACCAGTGGAAGACGAACCCGAGCCGCGCGGGTGGCGCGGTCACCTTCAACGTGCTGACCGCCATGACTGGCGGCGGCGCAGCTGCGTCGGGCGCGGGCAAGGCCGGCGCGGCCGGCAAAGTGCTGTCGGTCGCCGGTAAGGTCGGCAAGGTCATCGACCCGATGACCTACGTCTTCAAGGGCGTGGGCTTCGGGCTCACGAAGGCCGGCGACGTGCTGACCGCCCTCAAGGGCATCGACAACGTCAAGATTCCCGAGATCCACATCAACAGTGCGTTCGCTCTGCCCGAAGGAGCGGTCAAACTCCCCGGTGGGGAGATCAAGCTCCCGCCCGGCACCGCGATACCCGAAGGCGCCATCAGGACCGCCGACAACACCATCAAGTTGCCCAAGGGCACCGTCGAACTCCCGCCCGGCACCGTCAAACTGGAGACAGGAGGCAAGACCAGATTCCTGGACCACGACGGCAACGTCTACGACGCCGAGGGCAACATCCTCCAGCACGGTGACCAGGCGCCGAAGGACGTCGCCGGTCTTTCCGGCAAGGACCACCATCCGGCCCAGGCCACCACCCGCGAACCCGTCGGAGTTGGAGTCCGCAGCGGCGACAACGCCATCCGCCTCGGCTCCCACCCATCCGACCCCGTCCACGCCCTGGAACACACCCCCGGCGGCCACGTTCCCGACAGAGTCGGCGCGGGCGGTCCCAGCCACGTTGAGAACGCGGCCGGCCACCCGACCGCCTCTGCACACCCGGGCAGCGGATCTCACCCGGCCGGCGGGGGTGGCGGTACGCACGACACGCCGTCCACGGGTGGCCACGCCGCGGACAACCCGACCAGCAGCGGCTCCGGAAGCGGCGCAGGTTCGCACACGCCGTCGGGTGGCGGGTCCCACACGCCAAGCAGTGGTGGCGGTTCGCACACGCCTTCCGGTGGCCACGGTGACGGCACCGGCGGTCACTCGACGGGCGCCCATGGCGGAGACGGAGCCCACAGCAACGACGCGGGTGGGCTGGACGACGCAGCCCACCCGGCAGCCGAACCAACTCCGGCTGATCACGACCCCCACTCGCACCACGGCACCGGACAACCGCGCGGTGAGCTCATGCCCGGTACGGCGGAGCGAACGCTTCACCAGATGCGGGCCATGCGCAGTGGACGGGCTCGGTTCAACGGCGCTGAGGACTACCTTCGAGAGATGACGGGCGGGGGACCCGAGAAGCCCTATCCCGTGCCGAAAAATGACCACCCCTACTACCCCGTATCGACGCCGGGTGGGCGCAAGGTCGACGTCCCGGTTCACATGCCGGACGGCCGCACACTGGCTGTGGAGGTCAAGCACTATCAGGAGTGGCGAACGATCACGCTCAAGGACGGTTCCACGCGCCGCGTGAAGGGAGAAGTCCCGTTGAGCGATAAGATCAAGGAACAGATCAACAAGGATCTGGCGCTGCGTCGCGCGGATCCGAAATTCGATCCCCGCTGGGTCTTTCTGCATGCCCCCCCGTCGCAGGCCCTTAGGAACTATCTCACCCAGGCTCGCGTCATCTTCATCGAGTACGGGCCCGCCCCCAAGAAGTAAAATGTCAACGGAAGGCTCAAGCGTGACCAGAGCAAACGAACCGGATCTCCAGCGATGGATCGAGGAGGGGCGCCGGAACATCGTTGACGTGGCTGACATGCTCGGGGTGGCACCCGAGATCTACACGCGCAACCCGATGAGTCTCATTCCCGCCCTCCAGGACTATGTCGCGCGCGCTCCGCTGAATGAATTCGAGCAATCGGACTGGATCACCCTGCACAGCGATCTGATGTCCTACGTCGCCGATTACCTGATTCAGAAGCACGGAGCGCAGTGGAAGGTGGCGGACGACCCCAGCGTGCCCCGCGGATACCGCTATGTGATCGAGGCGACGGGGCGGGACGGGGTGACCCGCCGTATCGACCCTGCCGATGTCGTACGGACGGAATTCTCCGATCTCCCGATCGAGATTCCCCGGATGCTGGCCAGCGCAGAACTCACTCTGCGTTTGACGGCGCAGTTCGACGACGGTGAATAACGCATCCACGCCGCCATGGGGCAGCTAAAAGTGATCCCTCCGCGCGGCCACCGCAGTAGGACTTGGCGGGACCCGTTGGCGGCACCTGCGACTTCCGCAGCGGTGACCGGTTTTGCTGAGCCGCTCGTCTCGTTCCGAGGACAAGCGGCTCAGCGGGTGTAGCCGCCCAGCGCGGACGCCCAGTATCCGGGCTTCTCGCCGGACCTGACGCGGCGGAAGAACGCGGCGAACGCCTTGTCCAGCCGCCGAAGCGTCGCCTGCTGCGAGCTGAACGGCCAACGACCCTGACGTTCCGGGTCGAACGCCCGGATGTCCTTGAGCTGTGCGGACTGGTCGCTGTGCCGGACCGTCGTCCTGGAGACGTGCCGGTAGGCGTCACGGCATTCCTGGTGAAGTCGGTCCGGAGCGCGGTCCCGGCCGTGTGGCCGGTCCGTTTCTCCGGACCGCTTCCCGCACCCGCCGTGCGGCTCTCACCGCAACGGGCGCTCCACAAGCCCCGCTCGGCTCGCGGTGTTCCTCATCCGGCCAGTGGCCAGGGCGAGGGAATCGCTGCTCCCCGGTACCGGTATCGCGTCGTGCTCACCTTCGCCGGGTTGAACAGCTCGATCGTCTCGCCGGTCGGCCACCACCGTCCGCCGCCGAAGCGGCGTCTCAGTTCCTTCCAGTTCATCCGGGGATGCTTCTTGCGCAGCCATCTGATCACCCGTTCCCGCGCGTAGTGGGACAGGTAGTTGAACGCCTTGCTGGAGACCCCCGGCCGGAAGTAGGCGCACCAGCCCCGCATCATCCAGTTGAGCTGGACGAGCAGGGCATCCAGTGCCAGGTCGATTCCTACCGTGCGGCACTTCGCCTTCACCTTGTCCGTCGCGGCCTTCAGGGCCTTGCGCGCCGGGTAGGTGTAGACGTAGTGCTGATTGGTTCCTCGCTTCCGATGGCGCTGGATGTGCCATCCCAGGAAGTCGAGGCCGTCCTCAATGTGGGTGACCAGGGTCTTCTCCTGCGACAGGCACAGGCCCATCGTGGAGAGGACTCCTGCGATCTCGTCCTTGAGTGCTTCGGCGTCGGCACGCGTGCCGGACACCATCAGACACCAGTCGTCCGCGTAGCGGACCAGCCGACAGTTCGGCAGGCCCTTGCGACTGCGTCTGAGCCTCTCGTTGCGGTCAGAGCCGTTCCCTCCCGGAGCCCTAAAGACGTATTCGTCCAGGACGGAAAGGGCGACGTTGCTGAGCAACGGGGACAGGATCGACCCTTGCGGGGTTCCCATGCTGGTTTCCCGAAGTCGGCGGTCCTCACCGAGGATGCCCGACTTCAAGAACGCCTTCACCAGCGCCAGGACGCGTTTGTCTCCGATCCGTGCTCGCACCCGGTCCATCAGGGCCGGATGAGAGATCTCGTCGAAGCAGGCTTTGATGTCGCCCTCGACGACCCACTCGTAGGAGCGGGCAGCGAGATAGCGCACCTCGACCACGGCGTCATGTGTCCGGCGATTCGGGCGGAACCCGTACGAACACGAGAGGAAGTCCGCCTCGAAGATCGGCTCCAGCACGAGCTTCAGGGAAGCCTGCACCACCCGGTCGGCGACCGTCGCGATCCCCAGGCGACGGAGCTTGCCGTTCGCCTTCGGAATCATCCGCTCTCGCACCGGAAGGGGGCTGAACGTACGATCCTTCAACCCCGAGCGCAGCCCGTCGAGGAAAGCCTCGACGCCCCGCACGGCCTCGACGTAGTAGGCGGTCTCCCCGTCCACTCCGGCCGTTCGGGCTCCCTTGTTGCCCCGCACCCGAGCCCACGCCACCAGAAGGAAGGCGGGGTCGGTCACGAGGTTGAACAGGTCATCGAACCTGCGATGAGGATCACCGCTGGCCCAGCGGTGCAGCTTCGTCTGGATCTTCAGTACCCGGAGTTCCGCCCCGAACAGGGCGTCCTCCAGTTCGTCGGTATTCACCGGCGAAAGCCTCCTGACCTTCCAGTTCCTCCGCTGCGGACTTGCTGTCCTCCTTCGCCGTGTGCGCGCCTCTCGCGCGCTCGGACTACTACGAGGACTCCGCCACGTCCTGGAGGCATCAGCCGACCACGGGCCTGCCCGCGCCCTGGCTGGCTGCCCGGACACAAGGCGTCCCCAGGACGCTTCCCACGTTCACCACCATCCGTTCGACAAGGGAGCCGCCCAGCTCTACCCCGGCAGCATCGCCACGCCTACGCCGTAGACCTTCAACGTGGCCTCCCCACCGGCGCATTGACCCGGCTTCGGAGTCGCCGCCGCGTTCAGCGACAGCGTGCACTGCACCCGGCCCATATCCGCCAGATTGGAGCCGGCACAACGATTACGGGGCTTCAGGCACTGGTTCCTCTCGTACGGCTTCTCGTCTCGCTTGCCGGACCCGCACTGTCTGGCAGTGCCAGCACGTTCCGGCGTTGTCGGGGCCGCTTGCCATCCTTCCGCGCGGGCCGCGGTTGGACTGCCCCCAGCTCCATCTGCCTGCTACGACAAACGGACGGCAGAGGTCTCCCACCTCTGCACGGTTATGGTGGCGCCTCGTGGCGCACCAGAGCCCCGTTGTAGAGCGAGCAGTGATCCCGCAGCATCTCAGAAAGTGCCTGCTGCTGCCCCACGGTGGGCCGCATGAGGAACTCTTGGCCGTGTTGACGGCGGCGTTGATGTCCCGGTCCAGCCATACGCCGCATGCCCGGCACTGCCAGACGCGGACGTGCACGGACTTGGCCAGCCTGGTGCGGGCGAGTCCCTTCACCGCCAGGTCCCCCACCGCGATGGCTTGGTTTTCGCTCATCAGCCGGGTGGAGAGCTGGTGGTGGAACTCGCGCCGGGCGTCGGCGACCTTGGCGTGTGCCCTGGCGACCTTGACGCGGGCCCTGGTCCAGTCGCTGCTGCCCTTCTCCTTGTGGAAAAGAGCAGGTCTCCCCACCTCGGACCGGCGCCAGAAGTCGGCCCGGCCGACTTTCTGTGTGGGCTGTGCCGCCCGGTGGGTCTGGCCGGGCGGCGGGGGCGGAGAGGATCAGGCCGTCGGTATGCGGCGATGGGGGGTGGGGTGGTCGGGTTCGAGGTCGTCGCCGTTGGGGCGGAGGGGCACCCGCAGGACGGCGAGCGCGCCAAGAGCGACGACGGCGATGGCGAGGAGCAGGAGGACGAGCAGGGCGAGGCCGGCGAGGATACGGGCGGCGCCGGGGTGGTTCAGGGCCCCCACGGGCCCTCGGCCTTTTCGTGGTCGAGGAGCAGGCTGAGGAGGTTGAGGACGGTGCTGGCGGGGGCGTTGCCGAAGCGGACGAGGACGCGGCCGTCCACGACGCTGTCGGTGGTGGCGGAGGGCCAGATGAGGCCGAACTTGCGGCCGCGCTCGCAGACTTCGGCGAGTAGAGCGGCGATCTGGGGTTCGGTGTAGCTGCGGGTGCGGGGATCGGCCGGCGCGATGGGGTGCCGACGGTTGGGGGTGTCGTTCATGCGGCGGAGTCCAGTTCGAACCAGACGGACTTGCCGGAGGAGCGGGCGTCGGTGCCGAAGCGGTTGGTGAGGTGGCGGACGAGCTGGAGGCCCCGCCCCGTCATCTCGTAGGGGTCGGAGCTGTTCCGCGGGATGGGCAGCAGCGGGCTGCCGTCGCTGACGGAGACGCGGAGAGTGCGGTCGAGGACGACGACCACGACGACAGGCGCCGGACTGCCGCCGTGGCGCCAGGCATTGATGAAGAGTTCGTAGAGCGCGAGCTCCGCGTCGGCGACGCTGTCGGGCTTCCACCCGGCGCGCGCCATGGCCTCGCGCAACTCCTCACGCGCGGCCGTCCAGTCTGGGGGGAGTCCAAGGGGGAACACGAAGAGACCTCCGTGGGGCGAAGTGGATCACTCAAAGCCGCATGCCCACACATGCCTTTCGGGCAACGGCGAGATCACGGAATCGACGCCTACTCAGCGCATGCGACCCGCTACGCTCAGCATGGCGCCCATGCGACATTCAGCGCAACTCATTCGCCACTGCATGCATCTATGCATTTCGAACCCGGATTCGGCTGCCTAGACTGCCAGTTGTTGGTAGCGCGCCCGCCCATCTCACGGGCAGACTGGTCAATCGACAGTTCAGGAGGGGTCCACATGGCGGTCTCGACCGTTCGCCGACGGCGACTCGGCGGCGTGCTGCGGAAACTGCGCGAAGAGCGAAAGCTCACTGCCGACACGGTCGCCGAAGCCACGGGCATGAGCCAGCCCAAGCTCACTCGTATCGAGACCGCCCACACCGCCGCCAAGATCGAGGACGTCATCAAGCTCCTCGACTACTACGAGTGCGAGGACGAAGACTTCCGCGCCGGCCTGATCGCCATCACCAAGGACGGGAGCAAGCGTGGCTGGTGGCTGAGCTACCGCGATGTCATCAATGCCACCGCCAACGACCTGATCCTCCTGGAAGCCGACGCGTCCACCTACAAGACCTACGAACCGGCCTTCATCCCCGGACTGTTCCAGACGCCCGAGTACGCCAGGATCGTCATCGACCGACTCCGGATCCGATCAGGCGGAACCGTCGAGGACCTCGTCCAGGTTCGGATGGCACGTCAATCTATCCTCACGCGACCGGACCCGGTGCAGGTCTGGGCCGTCATCCACGAGGCCGCCCTCTGCTCGAACGCGAATCGCCCCGACATCATGGTGCCGCAACTGGACCGGCTGTTGACTCTCAGCCGCCTGTCCAACGTCAACATCCAGGTCATGCCGATCGGCGCCGCAGTCCACCCCGGGATGAGCGGGGCGTTCGCGCTGATGGGGTTCCCACAGCGGCACGACCTCGACGTCGTACTGGCCGAAGGGCTTCTCAGCAGCCTGTGGGTCGAAGACCCCGCCGATGTGGAGCTCTACCGGGCCAAGTTTCAGGAGATCACGGCGGAGGCTCTATCCGTCGACTCCTCGCTCGATTTCATCACCGCACAGAGAGACAAGATCAAGTGACCCGTTTCCATCCCGAGGTGAACTTCAGGAAGTCCAGTTACAGCGGAGGAGACGACAACTGCGTCGAGGTGGGCGTCACGGACGAGCCGATCATCCACATCCGTGACTCGAAGGACCCCTCCGGGCCGGCGCTGGTCTTCGACCCTGCGGCGCACTCGGCGTTCATCAACGCCGTCGCCGCTGGGGAATTCGACTTCGGTCTCCTCTAGCGGCACGGGAGCGCCCGGCAGGCTCGGCCTGCCGGGACTCTCTCCCCCCGCCTTCGAGAGTAGCCAAACTCACCGTTCCTACAGCGAAGTTGAGCGAAGCTTGAGCTTCAGGTCAGCCCCAGGTCCCGGCGGGCCTCGGCGATCCAGCGCAGGACGCCGTGCGACGCGGTCCCGGTCGCCAGTTCCTCCGCCTCCGCCAGCAGCGCAACGGCATCGCCCCGCCGCTCCTCCTGGGCGGCGAGATAGACGAGTCCCACCAGGTTCGCGGCCACGCCCGGACGGAAGTCCAGGTCCCGCCGCAGCGCGGTGGACTCCTCCAGGTACGCGCGGGCTTCGGACAGGCGGCCTGCCATGTGGGCCAGGATTCCGAGGTGCCGCAGGACGTACGACCTGATGAGGTCGTCGCCTGCCGCTTCCGCCAGCTCCGAAGCCCGCTCGAAGAACGGCCGTGCGGCCCCTCCCTCGCCCCGCACCACCTGGTGGTACGCACCGATCCAGAAGGCGGCATCGGCGCGACCGCGCACGTCCCCCAGGTCCTCGTACAGCCCGGCAGCGCGCTCGAACAGCGCCAACTCCTCCTCGTCGGCCCTGCCTTCCGCCATGAAGCGGGCGTGGAGGAGGCGGCCACGGCCCATCGCGAGATCCGCCTCGACGGCGTCGAGGCAGCGATCGGCGGAAGGGATGGCATCAGCGTCACCACCAAACACGGCCCGGTCGTAGAGCCGTCCGGCTTGGTCCAAACGTTCGTCCGAGATCATGCGCCGATCGTCTCAGGTCACCATCGGCTCAGGCTCGGCGGTTCGTCAATTACCCTCCGGCACCTCGACGATGAGCAGCGTGCCGCCGCTCCCCGGACGCACCGCGTGGACCGCGCCCGCCGGTACGCGGTACAGCTCCCCCGCCCCGACGCTCAGTTCCACGCCGTCCACCAACAGTTCCAGCCGCCCCTCCACGACGAGCAAGGCCTCGGCCGCCGCGTGGACCTCGGGCGGCAGCGCCCGCCCGTCCATCCGCAGCACCTTCACCGCTGCCGTCCCGACCTCGGCGAGCACCTCCGACCGCCAGGCCTCGGGCAGGGACGAAGCGGCGTCGACCAGGTTCATGGCATGTCTCCCAGCGGTCCGCCCGGGCTCCCGGGCGTCCGCGCGTCGCGTTCAGTGGATGTCCCGGACGCTACGCGAGCAGGGCCGGTCATTGGTCGACCGTTCGGTAAAACCTGTGCGTAAGCTCCCGCCATGAACACGAACGGGGTCGACGCGCGGGCGCTCTACACGGCACTGCTGGAGTACGAGGGCGCGGATCGGTACAAGGAGATCATCAGCCCCTGGCTCGACCGGGCCCTGAGCGAGGGGTACCGCGAACGGATCGCCACCGCGGCCCGCCACCGGCCCTGGTGGGAGGAGCCGGGCGGGCGCGAACTCAACTGGGAGCTCTACGCGTTGAGCCGCGTCAGCGACTACCTCCTGCTCGACGGCCCCGACCACCCCGAGTCGTGGCAGGAGTACCTCGACTTCTTCACCGCGCTCGGCATGACCCCCGTCGAGGACGACGGCGCCTTCGACCCGTTCCACCACGAGATCGCCGAGGTCGACCAGGCCGAGGACCGGGACGCCCCCATCGAGGTCCTCGCCCTCCGCCGGCCCGGGCTGATGCTCGGCGAACTGCTGTTCAGCCGCGCCGGTGCCCGGATCCGGGCCGGTGCCGCGCACGCCGAGCGCGGGGTCGCCGATGCCTGGCCGATCTACTGGACGTTCCGCCGACGCCACCGCCCGACCGTCGACCTCTCACAGGGCTGGGGCAGCAACTCCCAGTGGCGCACCGAGCTCCGCCTCGACTACCGGACGCCCGACGGCGACCACCTCAACGCCTCGGAGGGCGTGGCGATCGACGGCTACCCGGACCTGCCCGCGGACCACCCGGAGAACCTCGACGCGGACGACCGCCTGCTCACCCCCGCCGAGCGGCGCGACCTGCTGCGCCACCGCACCTTCCTGCGCGTCCCCGAGGCCGTCGACGCCCTGGCGAGGTCCGACAGGTGGCAGCGGGACTTCTTCCCCTTCGAGTGGCGACTCCCGGCCGGTGAGAGCTGAACCTACAGCGCCGAACCTCGCCGATGACGTGCTACCCCCGGTAGCCGCCGATCAGCTCCGGCAGCTTCCGCATGTCGTCGAAGACGACCGTGTCCGGCCCCGCCAGCCGCTCCGCCGGGGTGAGCCCGCCCGCGTAGCCGAGCGCGCGCATCCCGGCGGCACGGGCGGCCTGGACGCCGGGCAGGCTGTCCTCGACGACGACGCACGCCGCCGGGTCGGCGCCCATCTGCCGGGCGGCGTGCAGGAAGAGGTCGGGCGCGGGCTTGCCGCGCCCGACCTCCGTCGCACTGAAGATCCGGCCGGCGAAGTGGTCGTGCAGGCCGGTGCGGCCGAGGGTGTGGCGCATCTTCTCGTGCGAGCCGCTGGACGCGACGCAGGTCGGCAGGGCGATCCCGGCGAGCGCCTCGGGGATCCCGTCGACCGGCGCCAACTCGGCGTCCACGGCCTCGGCGTGGAGCTCGACGAATCGCTCGCGCCACCGGTCGGCGGTCGCCGTGCCGAGCCGCTCGGCGACCACCGCGTGGTTGGCCGCCTCGGAGCGCCCGATGAACCACTCGACCACCTCGGCCCGCGTCAGCGGCCACCCCAGCTCCGCCCCGAGCCGCATCTGGACGCGGGCGGCGATGACCTCGCTGTCCACGAGGACCCCGTCACAGTCGAATATCACCAGCTCAATAGGCTTGATCATCCGGCCAGCTTAGGCCTCGGCAGGATGCGGCGCCGTTCGAGATCCATTTCGGCCGGAACGACGGCGAGTTCCTCCCCCCTCGCGGACCGGGGCGGGACACCGCGCGAGCTCGTCCGCGGGGCGACGTGATGACGGGCGTGCTGCGCGGTCCGGCCAGCGGAGCCGACCGGACCGCGCGACAGCCTCACCTCACCTCACGTCACCTCAACTGGACCTCACGTCACCTCAACTGGTCTGGACGGACGTGTCGTCGATCACGAAGCTCGTCTGCAGCGAGGTGTCCTCGGTGCCGGTGAACTTCAGCGTGACGCTCTTGCCCGCGTAGGACGAGAGGTCGAAGGTCCGCTGCTGGTAGCCGGCCGCCGCGTCCACGTTGGAGTACGTCTTCAGCGTGGTCCCGTTGACCGACACCGCCAGCTTGTCGTACGCCGTCGTGCCCGTCTCGGCCGTGTCGATGTGCAGCCAGAAGCTCAGCGTCGCCTTGCAGCCCGCCGGGATCGTCACCGTCTGCGACAGCGTGTCCGTGTGCGACGAGCCGTAACCGTCCAGCCACGCCTTCCAGTTGCCGCCGTGCGCCGCCTGCGACGCACTGTTGTCGATCACACCGCTGGACGCCGTCCACGGCGCCGCCGAACCCGTCTCGAAGCCCGCGTTGCCGAGCAGCTGGGTCGGCGTGCAGGAGCCACCCGTGCCCACGACCGTCCAGTTGAAGCTCGTGGTCGCGGTCGCACCGGTCGCGTCGGTCACGGTCACCGTCACGGCGGACGTGCCGACGGCGCTCACCGAGCCGCTGATGAGCCCGGTCGAGGAGTTGACCGACAGGCCGGCCGGCAACCCGGTGGCGGAGTACGACAGCGGCGCGGTGCCGCCCGAGGCCTGGAGCTGGAGGCTCACCGGGCCGTTCAACGCGGTCGACTGGTCGCCCGGGCTGCTCACCGACACGGCGCTGCTCCCGCCCGGCTTGGTGAGCAGGCAGCCGCTGACGGTGAGGTCGATGGCCCGGCCCGCACCGAGGCAGGTGGTGAACCAGTAGGTCTCCTCGCCGTAGCTCTGGCCCTTGGTGGCCGTGGTGCTGCCGTCGGCGGCGACCTCGCACGGGTTGTTGAGGGTGCACATCTGGCCGTCGTCGTTGCCGGTGTTGTTGATGCCGACGATCCGCCCGCTCGCGGAGTCGATGATCGGCGAGCCGGAGGTGCCGTGCGTGGTGTTGCAGCCGGAGCTGTAGCGCAGCGAGTCGTGCCAGGTCCACTGGTCCTCGCGCAGGGTGGACACGAACCCGTTGACGGAGCAGTTCCAGACCTGCTTCCAGTACGACGAGGGTATGTACATCGCCGCGCCGTCGGTGGGGTGGCTGTCGTTGACGGTGAGCGCGGTGACGCCGTAGCGGCTCTTGATCGAGCCGTAGGTGTCGGTGAGTTCGTAGAGCGTGACGTCGGTGCCGGTCATGGTCGCGTACAGCACCTTGTCGGCCTGGACGGTGCCGAGGGTGTTCCCGGCGCCGTCGAGCAGGGTGCCGCTGCGGCTCGCGGCGACGTTCTGGATGACCTCGCCGGCGCTCGGCATGGTGGGCAGGCAGTGGCCGTTGGTGAGCATGAGAGCCCGGTCGCCGTCCACGGAGGCGGGGTAGCGGACCAGCGAGGCCGAGCAGTCGTCGAGCGCGATGGTCGCCGTGAGGTCGGCCGCCTGGACGGCCTGCGCGGGGGCGGCGGCGAGGGTCAGCCCGCCCGCGATGACGGCGCTCGCGCCGGCCATGGCGACAAGTCTCTTGAACATGGCTCTCCTTGTGGGGGATCGCGGGGTGCCCGGCTGGTCGCCGAGGCCCGCGCCGCACGAAAGTGCCATGGCCACTTCAGACGGTCAACAGTGTCGACCGAAAAAGGCCGGGGAACGCCGCTGAACGTCAAGGACGCTACGGTTGCGGGAAGTTGTTCTGGTCCACGTCCTCGGTCTTGGCGTTGCCGCCCACCACCGGCTTGAGGGTGATCGACCAGGAGGTGGCGGTGCGCCCGGTCTCGAAGGCCAGCGTGTCCTGGAACTTGGTGAACCGGCAGCTCTGCGTGAAGCCCTTCGCGTCGTTGTCCCAGTCCACGCCGCCCGAGAAGTAGACCTCGTACGTCCCGTCCTCGACGCCCTCGATGCTCGCGTTCGAGCCCTTGGCCACGTACACCGAGTGGATCGACTTGCCGTCCAGGGCGAGCGTGACGACCGCGTCCGAGCTGCCGCCGTTGTCGACCTTGAACACGCCCTCCCCGTGCAGCCGCCCCTTGCGGACCATCGTGCCGTTGTCCAGCGAGCGGTTCTGCGCCGCCGGGGTCTGCGGGACGGCGAAGGCGGTCTGGTAGCCGGCCGTCGCCATCTTGGCGAGGGCGGCGGTGACCGCCTTCAGGCCCGCGGCCTGGCCCACCTCCGCGAGGCCGGCGCTGAGGCCGCACACGGTCTTGTGCTTGATGTCGCCCTGGATCTTCGCCATATCGGTGTTGAGCTGGGTGAGGGCGGAGGCGAGGTCGCTCTGCGTGATCCCGACCTCGGGCGGCTCGTTGGCCGTGCGCAGCTTGAGGCTCGCGGTCCTGGCGCTGGTGGCGATCTCGGCGAGGTCGGTGTCGAGGTCCGCGAGGGTCTTGGCCGTGGTCACCTTGCCGAGCGCGGTGGTGACCGGGTCGACCGCGCCGGTGAGCACCGGGCCGTACGGGGGCCGGGTCGGCGTCGGCGGAGCGGTGCGGGTCGGCACGGGCAGCGCGGTGACGGTGCCGGACGGCTGCGGATCCGCGGCCGAGCCCCCTCCCCCGCTGGAACAGGCCGCGAGCAACAGCGCCGAGCCGACGGCCAGACCGGCCTTGGTGATGGACTTCATGAATCCCGCCCCCACGTGTCGTCCCCTACACACGTCGCGCACGTCACGTGCACGTACCCCGCCGACATGGTCCCGGAGTGTGCGCAGCATGGTCAACAGGGCGCAGAAGGGGCGTGCAGGCGCACACGAGGGGCGCGCGGGGACCCCTGGCCGGTCAACTACCATCGGGCCCGTGCTCAGTCTCACCGGCCTCCCCCTCCAGATCGTCGCGTCCGTGATCGCGATCGCCGTCCTCGCCGCCACCCTGTGGCTCTGGCCGAGATTCAGCGGGCGGACCTGGAAGGCCTGGCTCGGCCGGATCGCCGCCTTCCTCGCCGCCCAGATAGCCGTACTCGTCGCCATGGGCCTGATCGCCAACGGCTACTTCGGCTTCTACAGCTCCTGGAGCGACCTCCTCGGCACCAACGGCAAGCAGGGCACGGTCGTCGACCACACCCCCAACGCCGCCGTCGCCGTCACCGGCGAGCAGAAGATGTACTCCGCCCAGGGCTCCGATCCGGACCGCTCAGGGCTGATCCAGAAGGTCGCCGTCAAAGGAGCCGCCAGCGGCCTGACCAGCGACGCGTACGTCTACCTGCCGCCGCAGTACTTCCAGGCGGACTACGCCAAGCGGCAGTTCCCGATGGCCCTGGTCATCGCCGGCTACCCGGGCTCGGCCGAGAAGCTGATCTCGCTCATGCAGTACCCGGCCTCCACCCTCGCCGCGATCGAGCAGAAGAAGCTCCCGCCGACCGTCCTCGTCATGATGCGCCCCACGCTCTCCGGCAACCGCGACACCGAGTGCATGGACATCCCGAACGGCCCGCAGGTCGAGACCTTCTTCACCAGCGACCTGCCCAAGGCCCTCGCCACCACCTACCGGATCGGCGGCGACCCGGCCAACCGCGCCGTGATCGGCAACTCCACCGGCGGCTACTGCGCGCTCAAGTTCGCCCTGCGCAAGCCCGACGCCTACCGCTCGGCCGTCTCCCTCTCCGGCTACTACACCGCGCCGATCGACGAGACCACCGGCGACCTCTTCGACGGCAACGCCCGGCTCAAGCAGGAGAACGACCTCGTGTGGCGGCTGAAGACCCAGCCCGCCGCGCCCGTCAACCTGCTGCTCGCCACCAGCTACGACGAGAACAACTACGCCGACACCCAGTCCATGGTGGGCGCGTTCAAGGCCCCGACCAAGCTGTCCACCATCACCCTCGACAGCGGCGGCCACAACTTCCACACCTGGACCCGCGAGATCCCCCCGGCCCTGGAGTGGCTCGGCCAGCACCTGGCCATGCCGCAGGCCGCCTGACGCCCGGGCCGAGCGGGTGAACCGTAGATCACACCCCGCTCACAGCCCGGTCTCACGGTTCTCTCAGGCGTGCCACGCAGGGTGTGGCGCATGACCACGACCAGCTACACCCAGCCGGCCGGCGAACCGTGGCCCGAGGCCGCGGACCACCCGCCGCCGGAGGTGCCCCAGCCGGCCCCCGCCCCGGACCCGGCTCCGCTCTTCCCCGAGCACCCCCTGCCGCCGACCGGACCCAAGGGCCCGGCCTCCTGGTCCGGCCGGCTGCGCACCCTCCCGGCCCGCGCCTGGCGCGGCCGCGAGGACGACCCCCGCTGGGTGCGCCCGGCCCTGCTCGGTCTGATGGCCGCCACCGCCGTCCTCTACCTGTGGGGCCTGAGCGCCTCCGGCTGGGCCAACGCCTTCTACTCCGCGGCCGTCCAGGCGGGCAGCCAGAGCTGGAAGGCGTTCTTCTTCGGCTCCTCGGACGCCGGGAACTTCATCACCGTCGACAAGCCCCCGGCGTCGCTGTGGCCGATGGCCCTGTCCGCGCGGATCTTCGGCCTCTCGTCGTGGTCCCTCCTCGCCCCGCAGGCGCTCATGGGCGCCGCCACCGTCGGCGTCCTGTACGCGGCGGTGCGCCGCCGCTTCTCCCCGCTCGGCGGCCTGCTCGCCGGGGCCGCGCTCGCCCTCACCCCGGTGGCGGCGCTGATGTTCCGCTTCAACAACCCGGACGCGCTGCTCGTCCTGCTGCTCACCCTGACCGCGTACGGGCTGATCCGCGCGATCGAGACGGCGAGCACCAGGTGGCTGCTGTTCACCGGCGCCGTGTTCGGCTTCGCGTTCCTCACCAAGACCCTCGCGGCGTTCCTCATCCTGCCCGCCTTCGCGGTCATCTACCTCGTCGTGGCGCCCACCGGCTTCTGGCGGCGGGTGCGGCAGGTGCTGCTCGCGGGCGTGGCCCTGACGGTCGCCGGCGGCTGGTGGGTCGCGGTCGTCGAGCTGCTGCCCGCCTCCGCCCGCCCCTACGTCGGCGGCTCGCAGGACAACAGCTTCCTGTCGCTCACCTTCGGCTACAACGGCCTCGGCCGCGTCGACGGCAACGAGCGCGGCAGCGTGGGCGGCGGCGGACACCTCCCGGCCGGGCTCGACCTGCCGGCCGGCGCGGCGCAGGCGATGAAGAACCGCGGCTGGGGCCAGACCGGCATCACCCGCCTGTTCGGCAGCGACATCGGCGGGCAGATCGCCTGGCTCATGCCGGCCGCGCTGATCCTGCTGGTGTTCGCCCTCTGGGCGACCCGCCGCTACGCCCGCACCGACACCGCCCGCGCGGCGTTCCTGGTCTGGGGCGGGTGGCTGATCTCCACCGCGCTGATCTTCAGCTTCATGTCCGGGATCTTCCACCAGTACTACACCGTGGCGCTCGCCCCGGCCGTCGCCGCACTGGCCGGCATGGGCGTGGACGGGCTGTGGCGGGCGCGGCACCGCCTGCCGTACGCGCTGGTCCTCGCGGGCACGCTCGCGGTGACGGCGGTGTGGGCGTTCGTCCTGCTCGGCCGCAGCGCGGACTTCCTGCCGTGGCTGCGCTGGGCGGTCCTGGCCGCCGGGCTCGTGGCGGCGGCCGCGCTGGTGGCCGGGCAGTTCGCCGGGCGGGCCTCCGGACGGGTCGGCGCGCGGATCGCCTCGGTGGCGGGCCTCGTCGGCCTCGCGGCGGCGCTCGGCGGTCCGGCGGCGTACGCGGTGGACACCGTCGGCACCGCGCACAACGGCTCGATCATCACGGCCGGGCCGTCCGTCAAGGGCGCGTTCGGGCCCGGCGGCGGCCGGGGCGGCGCCAAGGGCGGCAAGGGCTTCCCGGGCGGCAGGTTCCCCGGCGGGCAGGGTGGTTTCCCCGGCGGGCAGGGCGGCCAGGGCGGCTTCCCCGGCGGGCAGGGTGGTTTCCCCGGTGGCCAGGCCCCGCGCGGCCAGAACGGCGGCGGATTCCCGGACGGCTTCGGCGGCGGCTCCGGCGGCTTCCCGGGCGCCGGCTCCGGCGGCGCGAACGGCCGCCACGAGCGCGGCACCGAGGGCGGGCGCGGCACCGGCAACGGCACCGCGGGCGGCTTCGGCGCGACGGACCCCGAGGGCATGGGCCCCGGCGGCTTCGGCGGCTTCGGTGGCGGCATGGGCGGTCTGCTCGGCGGCACCAAGGTCAGCGACGAGGCCGCGGCCCTGCTCGAGCAGGACGCCGACCACTACACCTGGGCCGCCGCGACCACCGGCTCCCAGAACGCCGCGAGCTACCAACTCGCCACCGGCAAGCCGGTGATGGCCCTCGGCGGCTTCAACGGCACCGACCCGTCGCTGAGCCTGGCCGACTTCCAGAAGTACGTCCAGGAGGGCAAGGTCCACTGGTTCATCGGTGGCGGCTCCCACCGCGGCTTCGGCGGCGGCTCCGGCGACGACAGCGGGCAGCCGACCGAGAGCGCCCAGATCGAGGCGTGGGTGACCAGCCACTTCACCGCGAAGACGGTCGGCAGCGCCACCTTCTACGACCTGACGGCGGCCCCGACCTCCTGAGCCTTGCAAACCCCGAGGGGGCGCACCGCGACCACGCGGTGCGCCCCCTCGGCGCGTCACCGGCAGGACGGGCGCCCCCGCCCCCACCGCCGGCCACCGCAGCCACTGCCCGCCTCAGCCGGGCAGACACCGTCCTCCGCGCACCGCCGATTGTCCGTCAGTCCGACGCGCAGTGCGTCCCCGCCTCCGGCAGCCGGCCGTCCACCAGGTACGCCGCGACGGCGTCGCGCACGCACCCGCTCTTGTCGTACGCGGTGTGCCCGTCGCCCTCCCGCGTCAGCAGCACGCCGTGCTCGAACCCGGCCGCCATCCGCTGCGCCCACGGGTAGGGCGTGACCGGGTCGCCGGTCGAGCCGACGACCAGGATCGGGGCGCTGCCCGGCGCCCGCACCGTGTGCGGGTGCTCGGTCGAACGGTACGGCCAGGGGCGGCAGTCGGGGTCGAGCAGGGTGGCCCGGGTGTCGTGCGCGCCGATCAGCGGGGCCCGGGCGGCGAGGTCGGCGAGCGCCGCGCGCATGTCGGCGTCGGTGGGTGCGAGCGGGGCGTCGGCGCAGTGGATCGCCGCGTACGCGTCGGCCGGGGTGTCGAAGTGGCCGTCCTCGTCGCGGCCGTTGGAGCCGTCCGCGAGCTTGAGCAGTTCGTCGGCGTCGCCGCGGGTGATCGCCTGCTCGATGGCCGTGCGCAGCCGCTCCCACGAACGGTGGCCGTCGTAGAGGACGTTGAGGACGCCGTTCCAGCCGAGGGTCGCGGTGACCAGCCGTCCGCCGGAGGAGAGCAGCGGGTGCGCCTTGAGGCCGTCGAGGAAGGCGGCGAGCCGCTTGGGGGCGGCGGCCGGGTCGGTGCCGAGCGGGCAGAAGTCCTCGGCGGAGGCGCAGTCGGCGGCGAACGCGGTGAACTCGGCCTCGGTGGCGGCGGCCTGCTCGCCGTTGAGGTGCAGGAGGTCGGTGCTGCGCTCGACGGCGCCGTCGAGGACGAGCCGGCCGGTGCGGTCGGGGAACTCCTCGGCGTAGAGGGCGCCGAGGTAGGTGCCGTAGGACAGGCCGAGGAAGTCGAGCTTGCGGTCGCCGAGGGCGCTGCGCAGCACGTCCATGTCGCGGGCGGAGTTGCGGGTGCCGACGAACGGGAGCAGCTTGGCGGCCTTGGCCTGGCAGGCGTCGGCGAGGACCCGGCCGTGGTCGTAGGACGGGTCGTCGGTGCTGGTCCACTCGTCGCGGGTGCCGTCGTCGAGGCAGTTGACGGGTAGGGTGCGCCCGGCGCCGCGCGGGTCGAAGCCGACCAGGTCGAAGTGCTCGTGCAGCGGGCCGCCGTAGCTCCTCCAGCCCCACTGGACCTGGGAGGTGCCGGAGTTGCCGGGGCCGCCGGGGTTGAGCACGAGGGAGCCGATGCGCCGGCCCGGGTCGGCGGCGGGCACGCGGGCGAGGGCGACGTCGGTGGTCTCGCCGCCGGGGTCGGCGTAGTCGAGCGGGACCTTGAGGGTGGCGCACTGCACGACGGGCTCGTCGGGGTCGGCGTTGCCGTCCTCGTTGCAGGGCGCCCAGTCGATCCGCTGGTCGTAGAGCGCGCGCAGGGCCGGGGAGGCGGTGGCGGAGACCCGTTCGGCGATCGGCGCGCGGGCGGCGCCGCCCGCGGCGCCCCCCCCCCGGGGGGCGGCCCCCCGGGGGGGGCCGGCCGGGCGCCCGCCGCCGCGGGCCGCGGCGGGGGCGGGGCGGGCGCGGCGCGGGAGA